>WLGS01000125.1 GCA_009703125.1 Actinomycetota bacterium | reverse complement strand
GATATGCGGAATATGTTGCTAAGACGAGCGGATTCTTTCCTCGTCCACCCAAAAAGATTTAAGACGACAATGAATTGAGGGCGCCCACAACGTCTTCAATGATGTCTTCGGAGTTCTCCAGGCCTACCGACATACGCAGAAGCCCTTGAGTTATTCCTGTTTTTTCGAGATCTTCAGGAAGTAATCCCACATGCGTGCTGGTGGCGGGGTGGCAAATCAGAGTCTCAGGGCCGCCGAAGGAGGTAGCTACATGGGGGAGATGAAGTGCGTCTACAAAGCGTGCACATTCTGAAAAGTCGCCGTCAATTTCAAATGACAAAAGAGTTCCACCGAAGTTCATCTGTTTGCGAGCTAAGGCATGTTGTCCATGTGACTCTAAGAAAGGATGATGCACACGAGTTACGCGTGGATGATTGTCAAGAGTTCGAGCTATCTCCAAAAGCGAATTGTGTTGGCGTTCGACTCTGACGGGAAGGGTGCGTATGCCTCGTAATGCATTGAGAGCATCATGGGGAGATGGCACCGCGCCATGCATGATGGAATATGCCCAGATGGCATCAATGAGATCTTTTTCTCCCGCGATGACTCCTAGGAGAGCGTCGTTGTGGCCACCAATGCCCTTTGTTGCAGAATGCAGAACTAGGTCCACGCCATGCGAGAGGGGCTGTTGTCCCAATGGTGTGGCCAAGGTGGAGTCCACAATGGTGAACGGCCCCGAAATCTTTCCTACTTCGTCGAGATCGGTGAGTGTGAGCAGGGGATTCGAGGGTGTCTCGGTTAACACGATGGTTGTGCGCCCTGGAATGATTGCTTGAGTCAGTGCCCCGGGCACGGTTGCATCCACAAAGGTGGTCTCAATTCCTAAACGAGCACAGGGGCCCTGGAGAAAGGAAAGCGTGGCACCGTACATATTGTTCTGCGCCACGATGTGTGAGCCATGACTGCACAGTGCCAACACCGTTGATGCAACGGCGCCCATACCCGATGAGAAAGCAAGAGCGGACTCTGCTCCTTCTAGTTGGGCAACTGCATCTTCAAACTGTGTGACAGTGGGGTTGGCGTAGCGTGCGTAGAAGTCTTGAGAACGCAGGGTCGTCGCCCGACGACGAGCGTCCTCCAAATTTTCCGACTCCCAGACTGTGGAACCCCATGTGGGGCCCGACAAGGAAGCCGAGTTGCCGCGACCACTTGTAATCGCAGTTGTGTCAGGTTTTCTAGGCACGCGCCGATGCTAACGACTGGAACGACGTGTTCAGAACTTATTTTGACTCGATGGTGGAAACCTTGAGTTCGTAAGCGTCAGACAGTCCCTCAGTTTCTGGCAAGAGACCTAGGGGTTCTTTGTCAATTCCGAACAAGTTTCGCAACCATGCGGTTACAGCGTGGCGAATGATGGGGAAAGCCTTTTGTACATCTGCTGCTGGGGGAATACAGCCATCCTCGCCAAGACGACGCAATGACGGGTTGCCTGCAAGCAGTGGTCCAAGACCAGAAGCCTCGGCAACGCCAATGATTCCCGTTCCATTACCGAATGTGCAGAAATCGTCGAAACCGTTGTGACCTACTTCGTCAATCACCCACAGAAGCGATGGTGATGGCGCCTTTTCAAAGGCTGGACGAGTGCGATCGGCCACTGTAACGATTTGGTCGAGCGAACCTGCAATAAAGAAGGATGGCTTGTTAGGCATCTCAGAAGCTGTGTCTGCAGATCGCAGATCACCCGAAGCCATCGATACGTATCCATCTACTCGGTCATCACTTGATGCCAGAAGTGCGGTGCCGCCACCTGCGGAATGACCCACGATGGCGATGTTGTTTGTGTCGAGCATGTTCTTCAGGCTGTCGGTAGCTGACACGAGCTCAAGTGCATCAAAGAGGTCAGCTGGAGTATCGGCGGACGTTCCCACAGTTTGGCCAACGAGGGCGCGAGGAAGATCGCGCGACCAGTGATCAGGCGCAATGACAACGATGCCCCATGATGCAAGATGGGCCGTGAGGAAACTGCTTTGCACGCGAACTCCAGATGCACCGTGGCTGAACAAGACCACAGGAAACTTCTTGTCCGCACCTTTGGCATCACGTGCGGCGTCAACAGTGAATGTTGCGGGAGCGTCACCAGTGAGCAGCCCACGAATTGCTTCAGGGGTGAAATCACGAATGTCGTATGTGTCTGTGGCATCGGACTTCTCGGCTGCTGGGTACCACACCTCTACTTCGGGTCCCCGTTCCAGTGTCAATGTGGTGATGCCGACGGAATATGGCCCAGGGGTGATGTAGGCCTCAGCCGGAGTTTTCGCATTTGGGTCTCCTCCGGAAGAAGATGAGGAACCACATGACGAGACCACCAGGGCACCAAGTGTGAGAAGAGCTACAAAATATCGAGTACGCATAAGAATTAGTATGTCAATAGTGATGGTCATATTCGTCATTGAAAACATGATGGATATTTCATTAAGACGCGTGAAGAGCGGCCCAGACGACCTAAAGGAGACCTGTTCTCGAGATAACTGGCTCATTCTCGGGTAGTTTGGTCTCCTTGTGGGAGGTAACTCCCTATTGGCGACGTGGCGGAATGGCTTACGCAGCGGCCTGCAAAGCCGTTTATCCGAGTTCGATTCTCGGCGTCGCCTCCAGGGTATGTCGACACCAATTCGGGTTAGTCGCAGATGGCAATTGACGATTCGTTTAGGGGTGTCAGTGCGGCAATGTACTGTGAAGGTTGTGCATGTGTTGGTTTGCTTCTCCGAAGCTAGAGGTCAATTCATTGAAGATGTGTTGTCACGGTCCCAGCAGATCACAGTGGTGGGGCGCGTGCACGGTGATGAATTAATTCAGTCAGCGCTCGCAACTCTTGATTTTGACGTTTGCCTTCTTGGTCCAAACTCCGTCGAGAAAAAGTATTCACTAGATCCCTTGGCTCCTGGCGTTAACTACCCAGTTCGCAAATACGTGATGTTGACGACCCACGTGACTACTGAACGCGTCATCTTGGCGCATCAACTTGGCATGAATGATGTGATCGATGTTGGGTTGTATATGACGTCTCTCAATGAACGGATCGAAAATGTTCTTCGTGGAGAAGTTGATCTGGCTCGTCTTGCATCTATTTCCGAAATCATGAATTGGTTACCGACAAACAACATTGCGCATCTGGCTCAAGATGAAGTCGATATTCGAATCCTGATTGAGTTGATAGAAGGGCGTACAAACGAAGAGATCGCCACGACAGTCAATCTTGCTTTGCAGACTGTGCGTAATCGCATCAGTCGGTTGATGAAAGCGGCAGAGGTGTCGAATCGCACCCAACTGGCGACATTGTTGTTGCGCTGACTATTTCCCTAGGACCAGCCACCAGAAAACGACACGAATTGTCCCGTTGCAAAACGGCTCGTCCCATCGAGATAAGGCATGCAGAAGGATGCAAATTCATCCAGTGTTCCTAGACGATGTAGAGGCACTTGCGATTCTACTTTTTTGCGCACTTCGGGATCCGTGGCCCCACTTGCACGGAGGAACTCTGGGAAATCCATGAAGTTTGTGCCAACTGCATTCACTTGAACTCCATGCTTAGCCATTTCGCTTGCTGCATTACGGGCCAACATGGATGCAGCAGCTCGAAGAGAAGAATAAAGCGGAGCACCAGGTGTAGGTCGTGCGCCAGAGGCACTCGTGATGATGAGTACTTGCCCAGACTCCTGTACCTTCATGACGGGTAAGACCGCCTTGAGAAACTCGTATGGCAAGACAAGACACCCTTCATACACGGCGTCCAAATCCTCACGGGTTGACTTCAAGATCGAGCCAGTGATGATTTGACCAGAGAACATCGACGCACTATCTATTCGGCCAAAGTGCTCCAGTGCGGAAGTAACAAGTTGTTGAAAGCCTTGAGTATTGCCGCGGCTGTTAACGCCCTGCACTGACACTGCCTGCACTCCAGCAGATTCAAGGCTTGCGATGAGTTCGCTGGGGGCATCGCCAATGACGACGTTGTGATCTCGCGCCGCAAGGAAACGCGCCAAAGGAGGGCCGGCATAGAAGCGTCCGTCGTTGATGACTGTGACGCGGCGCTGTGGGGTGTTCATGAGGGCTCCAATGGAAATCAAGTGGGTATGGGCAACTTAGTCTGAGCGGGTGAACCAAAAACGACCCGCACCAATGTCCACCTCGATTGCCCAAATGTTGGGTATCGACTACCCAATTATTCAGGCGCCAATGGGTTGGATTGCTCGAGCGCCTTTGGCGGCGGCTGTATCCAATGCAGGCGGTCTAGGGATCATTGAAACTTCTTCGGGCGAGCTGGACATCATTCGCGGTGAGATTCAAAAAATGCGCACGCTGACAGATAAACCTTTTGGTGTAAACATCGCTCAAGCGTTTGTGCGCGATCCGTCTATTGCTGATTTCGTAGTGGAACAAGGTGTGAAGTTTGTGTCCACATCGGCAGGTGACCCAACTAAGTACACACAACAACTAAAGAGCGCAGGTCTCATTGTGTTTCATGTAGTGCCAACTTTGAATGCGGCTCTGAAAGCAGTTGATGCCGGTGTGGATGGATTGATCGTGGAAGGCGGAGAGGGAGGGGGTTTTAAGAATCCTAGGGATGTCTCAACGATGGTTCTGCTTCCTCTTGTGGCCGAGCATGTGAATGTTCCGTTGGTTGCAGCGGGTGGAATTTCTGATGGATATGGAATGGCAG
>WLGS01000124.1 GCA_009703125.1 Actinomycetota bacterium | reverse complement strand
GTCGCGTCGAGGCTGGTGAGAGCTTCCTTATTTCCCGTCGAAAGAAGAACATCGGGGTTCTCTCGCCGGTGAATCCTCGGTATTTCGTTGATTCAGAGACGTTGTTGAAAGCCTTCGAAAACGCGCCATCGGTCGATCGCGCCACGTTGAACGACGACCTTGACGCAGTTGCCGATCCGTCAATCCAAAAAAATTAAACATTCGCAAATAGAAAAAGCCCCGGGTCACCGAAGTGATCCCGGGGCTTTTTGCTGAAATCAATCAGCCGCCAGAAACTTCTGACACAGACTTCTTTCCAGCTGACAACCACGGCATCATGCCGCGCAAGCGCTTGCCCACTTCTTCAATGGGGTGCTTAGCTCCTGCTTCGCGCAACGCATTGAAGTTCACGCGACCAGTTTCAGATTCCTTCACCCATTCGCGAGCAAACTTGCCGGACTGAATTTCCTTCAGAATCTTTTGCATTGCCTTCTTGGTGGCAGGTGTAATCACGCGTGGTCCCCGTGTGACGTCACCGTATTCAGCGGTATCCGAGATGCTGTAACGCATGCCGGTGATTCCCTCTTCGTACATCAAGTCCACAATCAACTTCACTTCGTGCAAGCACTCGAAGTAGGCCATCTCTGGCTGGTAGCCAGCTTCGGTCAAAGTTTCAAAACCAGCCTGCACCAATGCAGCAACGCCACCACACAAAACTGCTTGTTCGCCGAACAAGTCTGTTTCTGTCTCTTCGGTGAAGGTTGTTTCAATCACGCCAGAGCGTGCGCCACCAATTGCCTCTGCGTAGGAAAGCGCCAAGTCTTTGGCCTTGCCGGTGAAATCTTGCTCCACTGCAATCAACGCAGGAACACCGCCACCTTCTGTGTAAGTGCGACGCACCAAGTGGCCCGGGCCCTTGGGTGCAATCATGATCACGTCCACGTTCTTTGGTGGCTTAATGCGGTTGAAGCGAATGTTGAAACCGTGTGCAAAAGCCAATGCTTTACCGGGCTTCATGTAACGCTTGATGTGCGCCTGGTATGTGGCCTTCTGCTCGGTGTCGGGCATGGTCAACATGACCAGGTCTGCCCACTTGGCAGCATCTGCGATGGTCTTCACGGTGAGCCCTGCTGCTTCAGCTTTTGCAGCCGATGCGGAGCCTTCACGCAAACCCACCACAACTTGCACACCACTGTCGCGCAAGTTCAACGCATGGGCATGACCTTGTGAGCCATAACCAATAATTGCCACTTTTTTGCTACGAATCAGCGCGGGATCTGCGTCTTTTTCGTAATACATCTTTGCTGCCATCAGCTTGCCTTTCCCTTGGTGGCACT
This sequence comes from Actinomycetota bacterium, assembly GCA_009703125.1. Classification (GTDB taxonomy): domain Bacteria; phylum Actinomycetota; class Acidimicrobiia; order Acidimicrobiales; family Ilumatobacteraceae; genus UBA2093. Next base: position 3,391 of record WLGS01000124.1, on the reverse strand, counting down.
CTTTCGTGCCTCTCGGTCCAATCGGGGCAGAGCAACTCTGCCCGTTCTTTGGCTCTCCACAATGCCATATTCACGCAACAATTCCTCAAAATCGTCGAGTTTCTGAGGGGTTCCGTCCACAGAAATGGTCAAAACGTCGGTTCCGACGGCCAAAACCTTGGCCTCAAAGATAGCCACCAGCTCGGTGACCTGGCTGCGCAGGTCCCCATCGGCCTTCACGGTGACCATCATCAGCTCGCGCTCCACGGTCTTGCGGGGGTCCAATTCGGTGATCCGCACCACGTCAATCAGCTTGAAGAGCTGTTTGACGATCTGCTCGAGCGGGGTTGCCGAGATATCAACCACGATGGTGATACGGCTGTAGTCGGCATCTTCGGTGGGAGCAACAGCGAGTGAATAGATGTTGTAGCCGCGACGTGCAAACAAACCCGAGACGCGTGCGAGCACGCCAGGTCGGTTTTGCACCAGCACCGACAAGATGTGGTGACGACGTGAATCGCCGTAGGGGTTATTGGTGTTAATTGTTGTCACTTGAGGAACTCCCTGCGACTCTCTTGTGATGGGTGCAACAACACATCGTCGTTGCTTGCCCCAGCAGGCACCATCGGGAACACTTTTTCAAACTCTTCCACGCGGAACTCCACCACAACACTGCGGTCGTTAATGGAGTTTGCTTTTGCAATTGCAGCATCTACTTCTTCGGGTGATTCCACACGAATGCCCACACAACCCATTGCTTCTGCCCACTTCACAAAGTCGGGGCAACCAGAAAGATCCACTTCGGAATAACGCTCGCCATAGAACATCTCTTGCCACTGGCGCACCATTCCCAAATAGGTGTTGTTCAAGATTGCAATCTTTACGTGAATGCCTTCGGTGGTTGCAGTCACTAATTCTTGTGCGGTCATTTGGAAACAACCATCACCATCAATTGCCCACACAGTTGCTTCTGGCTTTGCAGCCTTTGCACCAATTGCAGCCGGCACTGCAAAACCCATCGTGCCAAGTCCACCAGAGTTCACCCAGGTGTAGGGCTTATTGAATTTCCAAAACAACGAACTCCACATCTGGTGTTGGCCCACGCCTGCCACCAAAATCGTGTCGTCTGTTGCAGCATCGCGCAATCTCTCTAAGCAATACTGCGGCTTCAAACGAGCACCTGGTTCAGATTGGTCATAGGTCAATGGGAATTGTTCGCGCCAACCATTCACGCGTGAACGCCATGGTGTGATGTCTGCACGTTCCACACCGTCGGCCAGCATTTCTTTCACTGCTTTCACGATTTCTTCCACAACCAAGCGACAATCGCCCACAATCGGCACATCGGGCTTGCGCACTTTGCCTTGTTCTGCAGGGTCAATATCAACATGGATAATCTTTGCATCAGGTGCAAACGTTGCCACTTTGCCTGTCACGCGGTCATCGAAGCGTGCACCAAGTGCGCACAACAAATCTGCCTTTTGCATTGCAGTAATTGCTGTTGCTGTGCCGTGCATACCAGGCATGCCGTAACACAGTTCATGATCATCAGGGAATGCACCGCGTGCCATCAATGTGGTCACAACCGGAATCTGCAACAGCTCTGCCAATTCGCGCACAGCTTCAGCGGCGCGTGCTTTCAAGACGCCACCACCGAGATACAACACGGGCTGTTCTGCTGCCAACAACAACTTGGCTGCTTCGCGAATCATGCGCGAATGGCCTTTGGTGGTGGGGCGATAGCCAGGCAATGCCTCCAACACTTCTTCGTCAGTCGGCCAATTCCATTCCATCTTGTTTTGCAAAATGTCTTTGGGAAGATCCACCAACACAGGGCCAGGACGTCCTGTTGTTGCAATGTGGAACGCTTGGCGAATCGCCATTGGGATGTCTTCGGCGCGCATCACCAATTCGTTGTGCTTGGTCACACTGCGCGTAATACCCACGGTGTCGCATTCTTGAAACGCATCTGTACCAATTGCTGTGGTGGACACCTGGCCGGTGATGCACACCATAGGAATGGAATCCATAAACGCATCACACAGTGGCGTCACCATGTTGGTAGCAGCTGGTCCACTCGTCACCATGGCAACACCTGGGCGACCCGTTACGTGTGCATAGCCCTGGGCCATGTGGCCGGCACCTTGTTCATGGCGCACAAGAATGTGGCGAATCGATGACTTCAACAGTGGGTCATAGGCAGGCAAAATGCAGCCGCCGGGAAGACCAAACATTGTCTCTACGTTTTCAAGCTCGAGAGAACGGATGAGTGCTTCTGCTCCGGTGAGTATCTCTTTTGCGGACATGTGTTGTCTCCTGGTGTCTTGGGAGTTGTGTGGGTTCTAGAAAATCGGACGAGAAATGAAAAAACCACCCGTCTGGGTGGTTCCAAGCGCGCAGACGAAGTCGGCGCGCTACTGAAGTACTACTACAAGGCTGCTGGCAGTGGTTTCCTTCTTCATCTCCGCCATTCTGCCACTGTGGCTAACGGGTTCGCAACCCCCAAAAATGGCCCTCATCCCGTATCTCAGCAGCACCGCACATGCAATGCTTCGGCCACTGCATGGATGGCCTCTGGCACCACGCGGTAATGCACGTTCATGCCGCGGCGCTCTCTGGTGAGAAGGCCAGCTGCTTCCATTTTCTTGAGGTGATGATTCACCGTCGGCTCGCTTAAATCCAATACCGGCGCAAGATCACACGTGCAGGCCTCTTGGCCAGGTTGATCTAAGAGAAACGACAGCAATTGCAGCCGGGCTGGGTCTGCCAAGGCCTTCAGTCGTACCGCCAATGCAATGGCATTGTCTCGGGTCAGCGAGGTGGTGGCACCGAGGGGCGCACAACAAATAGGTGCAGTGTCGGAAAGAAGTGGCAAGGTCTTGGGCACGAGGCCACCCTAGCAGTTATTTGATATATGTCTAATTACTGATATGGTGCGGGCAAGCCACAGATACGTCTGTGGCTCACACCCAAGGAGTCCCGCCATGACACAGACCAACCACGACGACATTCGCGCATCGGTGCGCAAGACCTACAGCGTGATTGCAGAAGCATCAGGATCATGTTGCGGCCCATCTGATTCTTCGTGTGGCGACACTCCTACGTTGACTCAAGTGGATTCCACCGAACTTGGGTACTCCGCCGATGATCTCACCGCTGTTCCCGATGGTGCGGACTTGGGATTGGGATGTGGCAACCCAAGCGCGATTGCACAGATGAAGCCTGGCGAAACAGTTCTTGATTTAGGAAGCGGCGCAGGCTTCGATGCGTTTTTGTCTGCGCGTGCAGTGGGGCCAACTGGTCATGTGATTGGCGTCGACATGACTCCTGAGATGATTACCAAAGCACGCAATAACGCAGTAACTGGCGGGTATGAAAATGTGGAATTTCGTCTTGGCGAGATTGAACATTT
>WLGS01000123.1 GCA_009703125.1 Actinomycetota bacterium | reverse complement strand
TGTTCTGGTCTGAATATGCTCAGAAGTTCTCCGAGAGAATGATGAATGCTCGAGGTGCTGAGGCCATGCTGATCCTGGATGACAAGGACGGAAAGTACGTGGCAGATCGCTGGACTTCGATGTTCTTTCAACATCGTTCCTCCACCATTTGGGGCGGGACCGCGCAGGTACAGCGCAATATTGTGGGAGAACGAGTGCTTGGGTTACCAAAAGAGCCAGATCCGAGTAAATCTCGCTGAGAGACACCATCACAGAGGTCCAGAAAACTAGTGTCAAAGAGTGATCTGGAAGCGTCTACAAGCTCTTGAAAAGCGTGTCCATTCGACAGATTCTTTAGACCTTTCTCCCTTATCGTCTCGCTTTGCTGTGTTCTGGGCGGTGGTGGTCGCCTTTTTCATGACCACAATTGCATTGCGAATGACGGGTCCCACTATTCATCCGGATGAATTTGGGTTCCTCATTAACGGACAAGTTCTCATAGGACGTGATGAAGCTCCTATTCCCACAGGGAGTTTTTATCCTGCGGGATTTGGACTAGTGACGGGACTTGGTCACTTAGTGACGGGGTCCATGTCGGGTGCTTATTCGTTTACCCTGCTTGTCAATGTGTTTCTGGCCTGTGTGACGGCATGGGTTGCGATGCGTCTGGCTATCAACGGATTTGATGCTTCTCGCCGAGTGGGCCTCATTGCGGGTGCAATGGTGTTTGTTTTTCCGGGAACAATTGTTTCTGCGATGTTCTCATGGGCAGAAACTGCGGCCCGTCTCTCTTTTCTCTTGTTAGTCGCTGTCGTGCTGCGCGCTGCGCACACTATGGCACGACGCGACATCTTGGGTCTTGGGTTGTACGTGGGTGCTATGCCTGCGTTGCATGGTCGATTTACTTTGCTCATTCCCGTGGTGGGTGTTGTAATTCTGTATTGGTTGTTCCGCAAAAGAGTCACCTTGGCACTGGCGTTTGGTTCTATGGGCTTAATGGCCATGGCCTATGGCGGTTCTTATGCAATGAATACATTCATAAAGACAGCTGTCTACACCACGTCGTATGACCAGGAGAACAGGCTTCTTCGTCGCGTGATTGATCCATCTTTGTGGCCTGCACTGTTGCGCACGATGGTGGGTCAGACTTGGTATCTCGTAGCCACCTCATTTGGTCTGTTTGCAGTGGGTTTGCTGTTTATGCTCGTACGCGTTGTCGCGGTCATGCGTAAAAAACGAAGTATGGACGACGCTGAGAGCGCAGCTTTCTTTGTGATTGTTTTTGGCACACTGGCGGTGATTTTTACAGGCGGTCTACAGGTCTTGTATGGAGACCGAGGGGACCACTTGATTTACGGGCGCTACGTCGAGATGATGTTGCCCGCTTTCTTGGTGGTGGCGTGCGTTGCATATGAACGAAACATTCTGTTTGTGCAGCGAGTGTTACTCGGCTCAGTTGCCTTTATCCCACTTGTTGCGTTGATGTATGTGGTGGTCAACGGTGGTGATGGCGTCAAAGGTGGTTTCTACAGAAATCTCATCGTGTTTCCCAATATTGTGGGAACCGATTTTGCACGTCATGTGGTGCGCCCAGGACTCATTACCTTTGGGTTCTTTTTCATGTTCATCACTTTTGTGTTGTGGTTATTGAGTCGCTGGCGAGGTTCTGTGGCGTTACTTGTCTGTGTGATGGCGGTGGGAGCTGGTTCGATGTATTCAGGAGATCGCAGCATCATTCCTCGCACCCGAGTGTTGGATGGTTCTGGTCAAACGGTGGCATATGCCAGTGCAAATGGAGCTACAAACATTGGCTTTGACGCTGGAATTGCAAATGATCGGGCGTATTACACCATGAGGTTCTTGTTGCATCCTGTCAGTCTGACAATGCTGGATATCTCGTCCCCCGAAGCAAAGATTCCTGGCACATTGTCGTGTGCATATGGATGGGCCGATAGGCCTCCCGTTGAGCCGGATTGGAAGATCGTTACTGAAGAACAGGTCCTTGGACGAGTACTGTGGCAAAGGGTCGGTACGACCTCTTGTTGAGGAGAAGCGCAAACATGAAGATGACGGAATATGCCCCAGATACATGTGATGTGAGTGTGGTGCTGCCCATCTATAACGAAAAGGGTCACCTGCGAGCCGAGATTGATCGTATTCAGACGGCCCTAAAGGCGTCTTCGTATAGCTTTGAAATCGTTGTCGTGGATGATGGTTCCAATGATGGTTCGCAGACCGAACTTGCATCCATTGAAGGCATCACATTGATCACTCATCGTGTGAATCAAGGAAGCGGTGCGGCTCGCCGAACAGGAACCACTGCATCGCGTGGGCGAGTAGTCATCTGGACTGATGTGGATATGACATATCCCAATGATTTGATCCCAGAGTTAGTGGATGCCATGGAGGGCTACGACCATGTGGTGGGTTGGCGTCAGACAGAAGAGGGAACTCATAAACTCCTACGCACACCAGCAAAGTGGATTATTCGAAAGCTTGCGAGTTACCTCTCAGAGACCGACATCAAAGATCTCAATTCGGGATTGCGTGCATTTCGCCGTGACGTGGCGATGCAATACGTGCATGAACTGCCAAAGGGTTTTTCTTGTGTGACCACTTTGACGATGTCGTTCCTTGGTAATGGATACTCCATTGGATTTTTTCCCATCACATACTCACCGCGTGCGGGACGATCAAAGTTCCATTGGCTCCGTGATACGCGGCGCTACATTCTTCAAGTCATTCGCATGACTCTTTCCTACAATCCTTTGAAAGTGTTTTTGCCAGTTGGGCTTGTGTTGTTGGGTCTTGGGGTCATCAAGCTTGGGTTCGACTGGTCTGAGAGAGATTTTCGTCTTGCAGCGAATACTTTGTTGATCTTTTTTGCTGCATTGCAAGTGATCACTGTTGGCCTGTTAGCAGACCTCGTGGTGCGGGCCACTAAACCACCACAATCGGTTCCGCCGGTCTAGACACAATGGAAATGTCAGCGCGGCGGGTCTCCATTGTGGGCGCAGCCCTTTCCGCAAATAAAGGTGCTGCCGCAATGGTGGAAACTGTTGTTGCGCGTCTTCCTGAATACGTCGGACCGGTGCAGTTCAATTTGTTGACGACCTATCCGTCTGCTGATAGAGAACGGCTACCTCCACATGCCGATGTGAGAGTTGTGGGCCTTGAGCCCATTCGGTTGGCATCTGTGGAGATTCCTGTAGCGCTGTTGGCTTTTGTGGCTCGTAAATTGCATCTTCCACTTGGTTGGGTGCGTACCCGAGCAAGTCGAGCAATTTTGGACTCCGATGTGGTGGTCGATGTTGCAGGTATTTCTTTCGCAGATGGTCGTGGTGTGCCCATAGTGGTGTACAACACATTGATGACCGGGCTTGGTCTTCTCCTTGGGGTTCCGACGGTAAAGGCTGCGCAGGCATTGGGTCCATTCAAGGGGCGCCTCAATCATTTTCTCGCTATGCGCGTACTGCCCGCTGTAGCGATGGTGTGCGCACGAGGTGCTGCCACCAGAGCACACCTCGACACACTCGGATTGAAAAATGTGGTGGATGTCTCGGACTTGGCGTTTTCCTTGGATGAGGCCACGCATCTTCCTGCCGATATTGAACGTCAATTGTCAGCAATTACGGGCAATTTTGTCACGGTGATGCCTAGTTCTGTGGTGAAGGGCATTTATGAAAAGAGCGGAGGTGATTACGTTGAGGCTGTTATGAGATTGGTGCGCTCTTTGCGACGCGAGACAGAACTCAATGTTGTTATTGTGCCGCATTCGTATCGCATTGGTCATGGTGAGGGTCGCATGAATGACGGCCCTGTGTGTCAAGAAGTGGCGCAGAAATGCAGTGATGATGACGGCGTGGTGGGAATTGATGCCGATTTATCTGCAGGCGAGTTGCGCCATATTGTCTCTCGTGGTTCTGTATTGGTGACATCGCGTTTTCATGCAATGATTTCTGGATTGGCTACAGCAACTCCCACTGTTGTGGTGGGCTGGAGTCATAAGTACAAAGAAGTGCTCTCGGACTTTGGTTTAGAAGACTACGGATTTGATGCACGCGCGCTAGATGACTCGTCGGTGATTGTGCGCAAGGTGCAAGAGGCTATTGCACACCGCGATTCTCTAGTAACCCAGATTCGCTCGGGTCTACCAGCAGTGAAAGATCGCTCTGCGCGTAATTTCTCGGTGATCGCCGACGTTATAGCGAAGTAGTTGAACTTCGACGTATTCGCACAACTACGTTGCTGCCAAGCGCACCGAGTACATCTGCCAAGATAAAAACAAATCTACTCGCGAGTGCAATAGATACTGCCAAAGGAGCGCCAATAGCTGGTGTTGCCAATGCTGTAAATACGGACTCACGAACACCTATGCCTCCTGGTACACCAATCGCAATAAAGCCAATGAGCCAAGATGACGCTGTAAAGAAAAACATCTCAGCGATCGATACTTTGGCTCCAAATGCAGAAGCTGTGATGGATGTGGACAGTGACATCAGGATCCATGCGGGTGTATGCAGCGCTGTATAGCGAAGCAAGATTCTCCATGGAGCCAAGACAATTCCATTAGGGAGAAATTTCTTTGAAAATGAAAGTACAGCGGCGTGAATTCGGGGCTGTGCGTAGAGCGCCAATCCCAAGACTCCGCCCGTTAGCAGAGCGATTCCCAGGATCGGGTATGTCCACGAAAGAATTGAACCAAGGGCGATAACAACAACGGATGCGAGGTACGTCGTCATCATCGAGATACCTGTGGACACATATGCATCTGAACGATTGGTGCCACCGCGAACCGCCATC
>WLGS01000122.1 GCA_009703125.1 Actinomycetota bacterium | reverse complement strand
GTTGATGCAACTGCTTCATCGGCTTGAGGTTTGAGTGCAAACACTTCTCCACGGCGGTACCCACCATCGGCGGTAATAAGAACTTTTGCCTGGGCATCATTAATGCGATCGGCAAGTGCTTGAGAGGAAAAACCACCAAAGACCACTGAATGTGCTGCGCCAATGCGCGCGCATGCCAACATCGCTACTACTGCTTCCACAATCATCGGCAGATAAATATTGACGCGGTCCCCTTTGCCCACGCCAAGACCTTTCAACACATTGGCGAAACGTTGTACTTCATCGAGTAATTCGGCATAGGTGACTGTGCGCTGATCGCCTGGCTCGCCTTCAAAATGCAATGCAACTTTCTCGCCCTTGCCGGCAAGTACATGGCGGTCCACACAGTTGTAGGACACATTCAAAGAACCGCCGACAAACCACTTGCTGTAGGGCAGATTCCATTCACAAATGGTCTGCCATGGGGTATCCCATGAGATCAGTTCTTCCGCTTGGCGGGCCCAAAAAGCTTCATAATCCACATTGGCTTCGTCGTAGAGATGGGTTCCCACCACATGGGCTGTCTTTTTGAAAGTGTCGCTTGGTGGAAATGTGCGCCTTTCCCATTGCAGTGCATCAATTGTCTCGTGATTTTCCGACATCGTTCAAACCCCCAGGTGACTTCTTTGACAATAGTGAACTCGACAGCGGTTTATGAACGACAACCGACAAGAATTAACGAAATGACCTCTTCCACGCTGGGCCGCGATACCGACCTTCGTTTTGGCCCTACCGAATGGACAATGAGCTCACTTGTTGCCCTTACGTGGGGCTCGTCTTTTCTCTTCATTGCTATCGCCATTGATCATGTCGCAACAGGGGTTGTCCCACTTGCACGCTTAGCATTCGGTGCCGCTGCCCTTGCGTGTTTCCCTGCCGCGCGCCGTCGCATTGAACGCTCTGACCTAAAGAAAATTGCATTGTTGGGTTTTGTAGCGATGACAATTCCGTTTTATTTGTATCCACTTGCCGAACAAAGCGTGTCCTCATCTATCACTGGCATGATTAATGGCTCCATTCCCATCACCACGGTGGTGGCCGCTGCCATCTTGACGCGCAACAGACCCTCTGCCCGGCGCGTCGTTGCGGTGCTGATTGGCTTTGTGGGAATTGCACTGATTTCATTGGGCAGTGTGGGCGACAATAAAGGTGCATCACTGCATGGTGTGTTGTTTTTGCTCGCAGCCACATGCTGTTATGCCTTCACCAGCATTTTGTCGCGTGAGATGCAAGTGAAGTACGGAACATTAAGTGTGTTGTTGTGGCAAGAGTTGTTTGCATTGATGTTTTCACTACCACTTGGTCTGCCTGCGTTAGCACAAAGTTCTTTTGACTGGTCAGCGCTTGCTGCATTGTTTGTGCTGGGCACCTTTGGCACTGGTCTTGCCTATGTGATTTATGGAATGTTGATGGTGCGCGCAGGCGCAGTACGTGGGGTAATCGGAGTCTTTTTCACTCCAATTGTGGCCACTATCTTGGGAATCACATTCCGCGATGAGTCCGTCACCATTCTTGCGGTGCTGGGAATGTGCGTAGTGATCGTGGGCGCGTGGTTGACAAGCCGTCCCGATTAAATCGCTCTAGGCATCTCGTCGAGAAAAGAAAACGGTTCCGAGGATGACAAACACTGCAACGAAGGCGCTGAAGTAACCCAGCGACAGCAGCCATGAGTTGTCATCGGGTGAACGGAATTCGTTGGTGAGGCTAAATCCGTTGCCCTGAATAGGGGCAAATCGGAAAACATTGTCATCAAAAGCCAATGTGAGTAGACCAAAAACTAAGCCCTCAATAATGGTGGGCCACAGTAACAACGCTGAAATTGCGCCAGGTGAACTCTTAAACAGAAGGCCGAGAAAAAGCCCGAGAAGCGACAACATGGTTATGAGAATAAACATAGAGAAGAGAATGCGAATATCGGATCCCACGATTTCAAAATCAATTTCTCGGCTCTGCAGAATTATCCCCGAGGGAATCAAACTGAGAGCAATGAGAGATGCTGTTGCCCCAATAGACACAATCACCACGGTGAATAGCTTTGCGAGCAAAACTTTGTAGCGCTGTGGCGTTGCGACCAAAGTAATTCGTATAGTTCCTTGCGAGTATTCCTGTGTAGAGCACAGAACACCCACCACGCCCATCAACAGGCCTACCAACGCAGAAGATTCAGCTACAGCAGCGATAAGAGAGTTTGAGATCTCGCCGCTTGAGAAGCCAAAAATTGACGTCAGAACAAAAATGATAGATGGCAAAACAACTGCAGTACCTAACACCAACTTTGTTGCACGTGTTGTACGCAGTTTGAATAATTCGGATCGAAGTACACCCATCATGGCCGTGGGGCCTCCCATACGTTGTTGGTTCTTTCGCCGCGGTATTCCACGGCAGTATCTGTGGCCTCTAGGAACGCTTGCTCAAGTGATCCGGTTTGAGGCGAGAGTTCATGGAGAACTACCCCATTGTTGGCCGCTAAATCGCCGAGCTCCATTGCAGTGATTGCAGAGAAGTCTGCGCCTTCTCGTGTGCGCTCCACAGTCGCACCGCGTTGTGTGGCCAGTGTGATTAATGCATCAAGCTGTGGCGAGACCACACGTACCCAGGTCTTGGCATGTTCCGTCATGAACTGGCTGATCGGACCTGAGGAAATCAACTTCCCTTGTCCGATAACTACAAGATCATCGGCTACCAAGGACAACTCCACTAATTGATGGCTGCTTACAAGAACTGATTTTCCTTCATCGGCGAGATGGCGCATCACGTCTCGTGTCCAACGAATGCCTTCGGGATCTAGACCATTGGCGGGCTCATCCAGGATGACAACTTTCGGGTCACCCAACAATGCTGTTGCTAATCCCAAACGTTGACGCATACCGAGAGAAAATTTCCCAACTTTGGTTTTTGCCACCTCACTCATGCCCACCATCTGCAAGACCTCATCCACGCGAGAAGTGGGAAATCCATGCGTCATTGCAATCCAACGCAAATGATTTCGCGCAGAGCGTCCTTTATGGGCGTCACCGGCATCCAGCAGTGAACCCACTTGAGCCAGAGGTCGATCGAAGTCTCCGTAAGCATGTCCATCAAAAGTTGCAGTTCCCGAATCGGGGCGGTCAAGACCCAACATGCATCGCATCGTGGTGCTCTTGCCCGAACCATTTGGTCCGAGAAAACCAGTAACGCGACCAGGTGTGACAGTAAAAGATAAATCGTCTACGGCTTTCTTGGCGCCATAGGACTTTGACAGGTGTTCAACAACAATCACACCGTCAACCTAGTGGGATTTCATAACCCCATTTGACCATTCGAGGACAGTGAAGCTTCCCAAGCCAGATTCATCCAGCAATGCTTCAGATTCACTAATGCGGCTGCGCATTTTCATGGCTTCCAAAGTTGGACGAGCGGCATTCTCGGTCCATATCCTTTTGCCTTCATCTACTAGGTCGTCTATTCCCCACCGTTGAAGAAAATGAGACTGACTTCGCACGGCATCAGGTTCACGTACTGCCACTAGTTGGTCAATACACACCTGTGTTGTGATGTCTTGATCGCCCACATCACGTAGATAGTGACTTCCTCGATTCTGACCTACATAGGTGCGTAACCACTCACGCCATGGCATGGCGGCAATTTCAGTGGTGAGTGGAGTGCAATAGTCAATAACAAAAAGTGTCCCATTGTGTAACGACGCAAGAGATTGTTCCAGCCACGTGACTGCCTCTATATGCACGGGCGCACGGGCGCCATGAGGTGCGCGCGCGGGTAAACACTTAGGAACAGGAACACTTTTCAAGACTTCTGCAAAACCATCGCCTTGTTCGATGATGTGAGATTGACGCCAGCCATCATCAAACACCCACAACTCAAATGCCAGATTGTCGAGCAACTCATTTGCAATCACCACTCCATGCTCAATTGTGTGGGGCATGCTCGCTACAGAATGAACACCTTCCGGATGATTCTCTCTTTGTGCCGCGCTGATCTCAACTGCGATGTACTCACCCTGTGAAAGACATTTTGGTTGTGCAGCCAAAATGGACCGTGCCAAAGTGCCGGGGCCTGCGCCCACCTCCACAATGTGAAAATTGTCGGGCTGACCTAGCGTGTTCCAGACATTGTCAACTGCTCGTGCAAGCACGGCACCGAAAAGTGGGCCCACTTCTGCAGAGGTAATGAAATCTCCTCGACGGCCTGCACGACCCGTGGTCGCGTAGAAACCACTCTCGCTATATAGCGCAAGGTTCATGAAATCTAGGAAAGGTAGAGACCCTCCCGCTTCGGAAATTGCGCGACGAACTGCGTTAGTTGCCGAGGGCACCAGCAAGTCCTGCAATATCACCGAAGTGAATGACAAGACTTGGGAACACACCAAGGACCAATGTGGCAAGTCCTGTAATTCCCAATGCAACGCTGAGCGATGGTTGAACAACAACAGGTGCTGTATCGCCATCGGGTACCGGCTTCATCCACATCTCACGCAAGATGTTGCCGTAGTAACCAAAGGCCACAACAGAGTTCACACCGCCGATGATGGCAAGTGAATATCCCCATCCGGTTTCAGACGAGATCAGCGCTTCAAATGCTGCAAACTTGGCAAACCATCCACCCAGTGGCGGAATTCCGGCCAACGATGCCATGAAGATTGTCATGAGAACAGCAACTCCAGGTGCGTATGAGAACAATCCACCATAGGAAGAAATCAAACCACTGCGAGTCTTGCGAGCCACCACAATCACCACTGCGAACACACCAAGGTTTGTTGCTGCGTACACCAACAAATACGTCACGATTGCGCGAAGCGAAGAGTTCGCAACGTCGGCATTGGTTCCTG
>WLGS01000121.1 GCA_009703125.1 Actinomycetota bacterium | reverse complement strand
TTCTCGCGAATACAGCAGGTGTTCAGCACCACAACATCAGCGTCAGCATCATTTTCTGCGCGCGTCATTCCGTCAGACTCCAAGAGCCCTGCGATTCGTTCGGAGTCGTGCTCATTCATCTGACACCCAAACGTGCGCACCACGTAAGACTCTGGAGTATTGCCTTTCACGCACTTCAGGCTACCGAGTTGGTCACACTGCTGGCCCCCACACATGCCGGAGGGCCGACCCCCTGGGAGTGGGATCGGCCCTCATACGAGTGGCAACTCGATTGTGTTGCGACTATTTAGTCGAGCTCAATGGGCTCTTCATCTTTGTCGCTGAACTCTGCTTCTGCTTCACCGTTAATGCCGGCGATTGCACGAATCTTTTGCTCCATGTCCACCATTAACTCAGGGTGATCATGCAGATAATTCTTTGCGTTTTCGCGACCTTGGCCAAGCTGTTCGCCTTCGTAGGTAAACCATGCGCCCGATTTCTTTGCGATGCCCATCTCTACAGCCAAATCCAAGAGTGCACCTTCGCGACTAATGCCTTTTCCGTACATGATGTCGAATTCGGCCTGACGGAAAGGTGGTGCCACCTTGTTCTTCACAACCTTCACACGTGTACGAGATCCCGTGACTTCTGCACCGTCTTTAATGGCTTCAATGCGGCGAATGTCAAGGCGTACTGACGAATAGAACTTCAACGCACGACCACCAGGGGTTGTCTCAGGCGATCCGAACATAACACCAATTTTTTCACGCAGCTGGTTGATGAAAATACAAATGGTGTTGGACTTATTGAGGTTTGCAGTCAATTTACGCAGGGCCTGGCTCATCAAACGAGCTTGCAGACCTACGTGACTGTCTCCCATGTCGCCTTCAATTTCCGCACGTGGTGTCAATGCAGCAACTGAGTCAATGACCACAACATCGAGTGCCCCAGAGCGGATCAACATGTCCACAATTTCGAGTGCTTGTTCACCAGTGTCTGGTTGAGAGATCAACAACTGATCGATGTCTACACCGATTGCTTTGGCATAGACAGGATCCATTGCGTGCTCAGCATCGACATAGGCGCAGATGCCGCCGTTGCGCTGAGCTTCTGCAACAACATGCATAGCCAATGTGGACTTACCCGAGGATTCTGGTCCGTAGATTTCCACTACGCGACCACGTGGCAAACCACCAACTCCGAGTGCGAGGTCGAGGGGCAATGCGCCGGTGGGAATGGCCTCAATAGCCATAGAGCCCTTCTCGCCCATCCGCATGATGGAACCTTTTCCGTACTGCTTGTCGATCTGTGCGAGTGCCGCATCAAGAGCCTTGGCACGTTCTGGTGTTGGTGTAGTCATGGTTGTTTTCCTTTGTGGTGATCCGCGGTAGGTGCCGTGGAATGAGTGACTGTATGCAAGGGGTGTGTTCGAACAACAACACTGTAACTACGAACACCTGTTCGGTCAAGCATTGTCGGTGACCTCATGTGCACCAGTGCCCTCTTTTTCAGGAAACGCTGTCAGGGCAAGCGTTTGCGCCCACGGGGCCGCCACAACTTATTGTGCGGAATGCTCCGCAAGCCACTTTTCGGCCTCTGCAATGTCCTCTGCGGACGGGGCACGAATCAGTAGATCAATTCCCTGCCACACCGTATAGGTCATGGGATAGGTCACAACGGGCACACTGATCGCCAAAACGGCCGCGACGATAAGAAGCGGGGCCAGAGCCACGCCAAAGATCAAAGACGCCACCATCCACCCAAGGATGATTCCAAAAGTGATGAACACACCCATGGTGGCTGCGCCCAATTCGTATCCCTCGTAGCCGCGTTCCCATCGAATGCCACACGTTTGGCAGTTATCGCTTTTGCGATACCACGATGTGAAAAACGATCCTCGTCCACCGCACCATGCACATCGACGAAACAATCCGCGAAGAAGCATTTTGAGCAATGCAGGACGAGGATGATTATGCAGTGAGTTCGTCAACAAATTCTCCAAATACAGATGCGTACCGGAGAGCCTCTTCTTCGGTGTGCACTACCGAGATTAACCACTGCTCATCAAGTCCTGGTGGAAGCAAGATACCTCGGTTGATTCCGTGCATCCATTGAGCAAATGCAATGTCGAAATCTGTTGCTTTGTAATCGCGATAATTGCGAATGGGTTCTTCGGCCCAGGTGATGCATCCCTTGGCACCAAATTGAATCGTGTGCGCAGGAAGGTCTGCAGCCCTGATGATGTCATCACATGCACGCACCAACTGTGCGTTGCGCGCAACTGTGGCCTCGGTTGCCTCTGGGGTGCATACTTCGGCCAGAACTGCTTGCGCAGCAGCCATTACTAATGGGTTGCCGTTATAGGTGCCCAAGTGCAATACCTTGCCGGAAGTGATTTGATCCATGCATTCCTGAGTGCCACCAAATGCGCCAATCGGTAAACCGCCGCCAATGCTTTTTGCCAGACAGACCAAGTCGGGCTGCACGCCCAATACTCCAGTAGCTCCGGCCCAACCAGCGGTGATACCCGTTTTTACTTCGTCAAAAATCAGCATCGTTCCATGTTCACGGGTGATGCGTCGCACATCTTCGAGATATCCCGGTTGCGGCATACAAATGCCAATGTTCTCCATAACAGGCTCCACAATGAATGCAGCAACATCGTGGTTCTGTAACACGCGAGCAAGAGCATCAGCATCGTTGTACGGAATAACAATTGTGTCGGCCAATACTGCTGGAGTTATTCCTGCCGTTGCAGGAACAGGCGTAGGCATGTGCGCAGGACCTGCGAGATCAAGCGCCGGCTTCATGGAGATCATCACTTCGTCGTGATGGCCGTGATATCCACCTTCTACTTTGACAATCTTGTGACGGCCCGTGATTCCACGCGCCACACGGATTGCATCCATAGTTGCTTCGGTTCCTGAGTTGGTAAAACGCCACATGGGCAACTTGTAACGGGCAGCGAGCAATTCGGCGACATCGGCATTTGTCTCGCATGGTGTCACAAACAAAGTTCCGTTATCCAATTGTTTTTCGATTGCACGACGCACCAATGGATTCACGTGGCCGGCAAACAACGACCCAAACCCCATGTCGTAGTCGACATACCTGTTGCCATCAACGTCTTCCATCCATGCATCTTGTGCACGACGCACTACAAGTGGATGCGGATCGTAGGCCTGGAAACTAGAGGGAACACCAAGCGGCAAAACTTTTCTTGCTCGCTCGTTTGCGGCTTGTGATGCCTGAGTATTTGCGGCATACGCCTTCAGCTCTCGCCGAGTTATTTCCTTAGCTCTGTCTGCTAAGTCTTGGCGCAACGTTGGTTTCGTTGCTGACATGATTATCACCCCGATTAACGGTCAACGTCATCCTATCGGAGCGGCCACATAGGGCGAGGCTCCCGCCAATTTCACTGCGTTGGGTTGGATGTTTCGCCGCTTTATGGCACACTGATTCCACGCTTGGTGGGCGTAGCTCAGTTGGTTAGAGCGCCAGGTTGTGGTCCTGGAGGTCGGGGGTTCGAGACCCCTCGTTCACCCCAATCGTTGCCAAGGCTGTGTATTCAGTCTTGGTGGAACGAATACTTGGCTATCCCGTACGTGGCTCGCCTAGGATGTCATCTTCATCGCGCGCCTTTAGCTCAGTTGGTAGAGCAACGGACTCTTAATCCGCAGGTCCTGGGTTCGAGCCCCAGAGGGCGCACCACATCACCATGCAACAAGGTGGGGCAATTCCATGGCTGCATTCGACATCGTTACCTTCTCACTTCGGCCAGAGATCTCTGACGACACCTTCATCCAGATTGATGCCCAAATGCAGGAATGGACCTACGTGCACCTGCCTGGCATCATGCGTCGCACTGTGGCTCGCGACGCTCACGGCCAATGGATTGTCATTCAACTTTTTGACACACTTGATCAATGCGGTACCGAATACTTCACCCGCACTGAACGCCCCGTGTCTGAGTGGTCCGCTTGTATTGATCATTCCACCGTGGTTGCGCGCGCCTACACGTTGTTGTAACGCATCGCTTATTGCCTATTGCTGCACAAGCGTGACGGCATTGCCTTCAGGATCGGCGATACCCGCTATGGATGCACCGCCCGGAACATCAAAGCGCTCCAAAGTGATGGCACCACCGAGGGACACTGCTTGTGCAAGCGAAGCCGCGAGATCGCGCACTTGGATGTACAAAGTGACACCACTGTGATTGCCTTGGCGGATATGGCCGCCAATACCGTTTTCTGGCCCACCAATGCCTGCCGGAATCTGGCGAATAAATCCTTCGCCAATATCCCAGTTGAACATGGCGGAATAGAAAGCCGACAGCAAGTCCGCATCGTGTGCTTGTATCTCGAAATAGACAACTGGCCGTGCCCAGTCGCGTGAAGTGACATCATCCATGCGTATGCATGTTATGCCACTTGATTCTCATCATCGTCTCTGTCGGGATTAACTGTTCCAGGAATGCCAGAGGTGCCCGACAACTTCTCTCGGGTAAAGATGATTGCAAGGTGTGTTCTATTCCTCGCGCCCGATTCGGTCAACATGCGACTCACGCGATTGCGAATGGTCTGAAGTGAGAGAAAGAGTTCCTGGGAAATCTCCTTGTCGAACTTTCCCTGTGAGATCAAGAGCAAGATTTTTCGATCCGTCTCATCAGAGATGTCGCGCAACAGTGGATGATCTCCCCCGCGTGCATCAAGAATGCCGTTTTGCATGGGGACATCACGTCGCAACTGTGCGTACAAATCGAGCATGCGTTGCCCAATGGCATCGCGATCCATTGTTAAATCCACAACGTCATAGATCCCCACTTGGCTTGCTTCCATAAGAATGGAAGTCGACACGGGGATTGTTGTGACCAAGATCGCGCAAAACTGAGGAAC
>WLGS01000120.1 GCA_009703125.1 Actinomycetota bacterium | reverse complement strand
GGGACTCCATCACTTCGATCTGTGCCTCGGTCAACGAATACGCGCTCGCATCTATGTCAATGGGTGCAAATGCTTTTGCGTAGCTCACCACTGCAGCCAAAGAGAGCATGTCGAGCAATGTCCGACGTGGCGGTGTGAGGTCGAAGACAGCGTCAAATTCAATGCGCTCTGTAAAGATCGTCCCCGCGACGGAGTACCGAAGGGCGACGGTGGACCCAGTTAACTCCCAGGGCAGAACCACACAGGGGCTCTCAGAATCAGGTCTCACACTGCGAGCCTATGTCTAGGGCAAACTTGCGCGGGCTCATCGGGAAGAGGGACCCCGGAGCAATGCCAAAACGGGGTGGCGACAAATGTCACATTTAGGCCATGATAGGGGGGTGATTCACCATTACTTAGATGCCCGGGCCGAACTTGATGCCGAAGGCTCGATGTTCGCCACCACCACCATTGATGTTCGTGGGGTTCCCACTAAAGCATTTGTGCATGCACCTCCACACATGCGCGCATTGTGGGAGATGTCTGCAGGACATGGCGACAAGGATTATCTGGTCTATGAAGACGAGCGCTATTCCTACGCCGAAGTGCATGCTCAGGTACGAAAGTTGGCTGCGCATCTCCAAAGTGTGGGTGTGGGCTCTGGCTCCCGTGTGGCCATCGCAATGCGTAATTATCCCGAGTGGATAGTTGGGTATTGGGCAACAGTGTCGCTTGGGGCTGCTGCAGTGGGCATGAATGCGTGGTGGACTCCCAGCGAAATGGAGTATGCACTTAAAGACAGTCAACCCGCAGTGCTGATTGCAGACGATGAACGTCTTGAGCGCTTGGAACAGATTTCTGACGCAGGCGCGTTCCGAGTGGTTGCTGTGCGAAGTGATCGACGTCCTGGTGGGGCAATGTCATGGGCTGATGT
The DNA here is from genome assembly GCA_009703125.1 of Actinomycetota bacterium. Classification (GTDB taxonomy): domain Bacteria; phylum Actinomycetota; class Acidimicrobiia; order Acidimicrobiales; family Ilumatobacteraceae; genus UBA2093. Next base: position 3,973 of record WLGS01000120.1, on the reverse strand, counting down.
CATGTCCCTTGCCGATCCCGGAGTACTGCCTGAGGCAAATATCGATCCCGACGACGATGCAACAATCTTCTACACCTCAGGAACAACAGGTTTTCCCAAAGGTGCACAACTCACTAATCGTGGGTCGGTGAACAATATCTTGAACATTGCAGCAATGACAACTGCTGCAACCCTCGCAGAACAAAAGGCAATTGCGGCCGGTGATGTGACAGGGCCTACCAAGACCCCAGCAGATGTGCCTGCAGCATTCATGGCACCGACTCCGTTGTTTCATGTCACGGCATGTAACTGCATCATGCATCCTGCGACATTGACGGGAGCAAAACTTGTCTTGATGTACAAGTGGGATCCAGGTCGTGCATTGGAATTGATTGAACGTGAAAAGGTCACAACATTCTCCGGCGTGCCCACAATGAGTCGCGAATTGTTGATGCATCCAGATTGGTCAACACGCGACACATCCACGCTTGCAGGGATGGGTGGAGGAGGCGCTGCCTTACAGCCTGACCTTGTTCACAAGATTGCCGATGCACTCGAAGGTGGCCAACCATCAACGGGCTATGGCATGACCGAAACACACGGCATCATCACTGCGAACTCATCACGTTGGTTCATCGCCAAGCCCGAGTCATGTGGCCCACTTGTGCCCACCTTGGAAGGAAAGCTCGTAGATGAGGAAGGTCGCGATATCGCACCAGATCCAAATGCAATTGGAGTGTTGTGTGTGCGAGGTGCCATCACCATCAAGGGCTATCTCAATCGACCCGAAGCGAACGCAGAAACCATTAAGGACGGCTGGCTAAACACCGGGGACATTGCCCGCATTGATGAGGACGGATTCATCTACATTGTGGATCGCGCAAAGGACATGGTGATTCGTGGCGGCGAAAACGTGTACTGCAGCGAGGTGGAAATTGCTATCTATAAGCACGATGCCATTGCAGAGGCAGCGGTCTTTGGTATTCCCAATGAGCGTCTTGGTGAAGAAGTTGCTGCTGTCATTGTCTTGCGCCCAGGTGCATCACTGTCAGAATCAGAACTGAACGCATTCCTTGCACAGACTCTTGCTAAGCACAAGATTCCTTCAAAGGTGTGGTTCCGCGATGAACCGCTTCCTGTGAATGCCAACGGAAAGTTTCTGAAACGTGAGTTACGCGCAACGCTTATCGGCGAATAACTAGAGCCTTCAGAAGTAAACAAAAAAGGACCGTGCGAGTTTCCTCGCACGGTCCTTTTTATGAAGTGGGTTTACTTCAAGTCGAAGCGATCAAGCTCCATGACCTTTGTCCAAGCAGCAACGAAGTCCTTCACGAACTTCTTTTGAGCATCGGATGCGCCGTAGACCTCAGCAATTGCTCGCAGTTGTGAGTTTGATCCGAAGATCAAGTCTGCACGGCTTGCGGTCCACTTTGCTTTTCCGGTCTTGCGGTCGGTTCCTTCAAAGATTTCTTCATCCTTGGAGGTCTCGGTCCACTTGGTTTCAATGTCGAGCACGTTGACAAAGAAATCATTTGTCAATACGCCTGGACGTGAAGTGAACACTCCGTGCTTGTTGCCTTGGTAGTTGGCACCAAGTGCGCGCAAACCGCCGACCAAGACTGTTGTCTCGGGTGCAGTCAACGAGAGCAGTGCTGCCTTTTCCACCAACAGTTGTTCTGTTGTTGCAATGTGACCTGGACGCAAGTAGTTGCGGAAGCCATCAAATGTTGGCTCCAATACTGCGAACGAGTCGGCATCGGTCTGTTCTTGTGTGGCATCGGTGCGTCCTGGTGTGAACGGCACTTCAATGCTGACACCAGCATCTTTGGCTGCTTTCTCTACTGCTGCACAGCCAGCCAACACGATGAGGTCTGCCATCGAGATTTTTGTCTTGCCATTGAAGTCTGCCTGAATCTTTTCAAGTTCGGAGAGAACCTTGGCCAACTCAGCTGGGTTGTTTGCTTCCCAATTCTTCTGTGGTGCGAGACGAATGCGGGCACCATTGGCGCCACCGCGCTTGTCTGTTCCACGGTAGGTGGAGGCAGATGCCCATGCGGTACTGACCAACTGCGACACGCTCAAACCGGAGCTAAGGATCTTTTCTTTCAATTTCTTGATGTCCTTATCGCCGACCAGCTTGTGGTCAACTGCGGGGACGGGATCTTGCCAGATGAGTGTTTCGCGTGGTGTCAACTTGCCGATGTAGCGGTCCTTTGGTCCCATGTCGCGGTGTGTCAATTTGAACCATGCACGTGCGAATGCATCAGCAAACTGATCTGGGTTCTCGTAGAAGCGACGCGAGATCTTTGCGTACTCAGGATCAAACTTGAGTGCCAAGTCGGCGGTGGTCATGATCGGTGCGTGACGACGTGAGGAATCATGTGCATCGGGCACTGTTCCATCCATCACTCCACCCTTGGGAATCCACTGCTGTGCACCGGCTGGGCTCTTGACGAGTTCGAAATCGTTTTCCAACAGAATCTTGAAGTAGTCGTTGTCCCACGCAATGGGGTTAGTGGTCCATGCGCCTTCAATACCACTGGTGGTGGTGTGTACGCCCTTGCCTGATTCAAATGCATTGATCCAACCAAAACCCATTTCCTGAAGCTTCGCTGCTTCTGGTTCTGGACCTACGAGTGCAGGGTCGCCTGCGCCGTGTGCTTTACCGAAGGTGTGTCCACCTGCAACGAGTGCAACGGTTTCTTCGTCGTTCATTGCCATGCGGCCGAAAGTGTCACGTACGTCGAAAGCTGACTTGATGGGGTCAGCAACTCCGTTTGGACCTTCTGGGTTCACATAGATAAGGCCCATCTGCACTGCAGCAAGTGGGTTCTCGAGTTGACGCTCGCCTGTGTAGCGCTCGTCGGCAAGCCATGTTTGCTCGCTGCCCCAGTAGGTCTCATCTGGTTCGTAGACGTCTGCACGACCGCCACCGAATCCAAATGTCTTGAATCCCATTGATTCAAGTGCAACGTTTCCAGTGAGCACCATGAGGTCAGCCCACGAAATCTTGCGACCGTACTTTTGCTTGATGGGCCACAACAGGCGACGTGCCTTGTCAAGGTTGCCGTTGTCTGGCCAGCTGTTCTGTGGAGCAAAACGATGCATGCCAGTTCCTGCGCCACCACGACCATCTTGGATGCGATATGTGCCGGCTGCGTGCCATGTCATACGGATAAAGAACGGACCGTAATGGCCGTAGTCGGCGGGCCACCACTCTTGTGAGTCAGTCATTAATGCTTTGAGGTCTGCAACAACTGCATCGAGATCAAGTGATGCGAATTCCTTTGCATAATCAAAGTCAGGATCCATGGGATCGCCTTCTGTGGGGTTGTTGTGCAGAACCTTGAGGTTCAGTTGATTTGGCCACCAGTCGTTGACACCGGTTCCCATCTCATGTGATGTCATGGCTCCTGTGACGGGGCACTGATTTTCATTGCTCATTGGGGTTGTCCTTCCTTATTGGATAGAGGTTGTGTTGAATGAGATTGAAGACGCGGTTGCCGCGGGATTGTCGTGTGCGCATGTGGGGCACATTCCCCAGTACGCAACTTCTGCTTCGTCGATGATGAAACCGTGTGTTTCTGATGCAGTGAGACATGGGCGATGCCCGACAGCACAATCAACATCGGCTACAAGGCCACAGCCACGGCAGATGACGTGATGGTGGTTGTCGCCCACGCGGCTCTCGTACAGAGCAGGTGAACCGATGGGTTGAATGCGGCGAATGACGCCTCGCTCGGTCAACAAGGTGAGTGCGTCGTACACGGACTGACGAGAAATGGCTCCAATGTCTGACTTGGCTTGTTCAGCAACAGCATCCGCAGTGCTGTGGGGAAGTGCTGTTACTGCACGCATGACTGCAAGTCGTTGTGCAGTCACATGCAGGCCGTGGGCTCGCAAAACTTCGGGGAGATCTGTATGCACGACTGCGAGTGTAGCAAAGTTTGGACTTATATCAAGTTTGGAGTAAGTACAGATTCTGTCACTTATC
>WLGS01000012.1 GCA_009703125.1 Actinomycetota bacterium | reverse complement strand
GCGGTGACATCGTTTTGGATGTGTTCCAAGACTTCGGAAGTCACGATGGCATCAAAGGTGTTGTCTTCAAATGGCAACTGCGTTGCATCGCCACGTAAAACGCCACCAAAACTTGTTGCGGGAATCTCTTGTGCCTCAATCATTCCGCCAAACATCGCGCGGGTGCCCACTACTTCTTCTTGACCCCAATCGAGTGCGAACACCGTTGCACCAAGACGTGCCGCTTCATAGGCGTGACGACCAAAACCGGCGCCGGCATCTAAGAACATATGACCAGGACGCAAGCCAAGGCGATCGAATCGAACTGTCAACATAGAAATCAACGAGCCTTTCTCTGAGTGTCACGACGAGCCTTGTTATGGGGCATCTCGAGTACTTCTCGGTATTGATCGACAGTGAGTGCAGCACAATGGCGCCAACTCCAACGTGACACCACACGCTCGCGACCCGCCAAGCCCACGCGTGTGCGTAAGTCTGCATCATCGAGACCTCGCGCAATGGTGGCGGCTAATGCTTCTGCATTTCCTGCAGGGCATTGCAACACTGTGTCACCATCGCGACCAGTCACTTCGGGCAGCGCACCACCGTCGGTGGCAACTAGGCAAATACCCGTGCTCATTGCCTCAATGGCAGGCAAGCTGAAACCTTCATAGAGGCTGGGAACAATTGCTAACTCTGCTTCTGCATACAGTTCCACAATGCGTTCATCGGGAACACCAGAGACAAAATCAATGTAGGGCTTCAACCCGAGGGATTCGATGAGATCCATACTGTGACCTGGGCGTGGTTTGCCAATGATGGTCAAACGAATGTCGCGTTGTGTGCGCAGCGTTGCCATTGCCTCCAGCAAATACGACAAACCCTTTAACGCCACGTCGGCTGATGCGGTTGTAATCAGACGGCCCGGTTGGCGTTGCACTTCTGGCATGGGGCGGAACAATTCAGGATCCACACCCACCGGAACCAAGCGCATGCGATCGCGTGAGACACCCATGTCCTTGTTGATGTCGTTAATGCTGTTTTCACTCACCACAACAATGCGAGGCATTTTGCTGGCAACTTTTCCTTGCATCTCTACAAATGAATACCAACGCTTCAAAGAACGACGCTTCCACCAATTAGGTGCATGACTCATTTCCAATTCACGATCTTTGGTGATTGGGTGATGCAGCGTGACAATTGTGGGAATGATTTTTTCGATTTTTAAAATGTCCCAACCAAGACACTGATTGTCATGGACGAGATCAAAATCATTGACGCGTGTGCGAAGCTCGCGATACGCACGCTTTGAAAACGCAAGTGGTTCAGAAAACTGTCCACCAAGGAATCGTGCAGTCTCTACAAAATCAGGCCATGTCTTAATTTCCCAATAGCCCGGCAAACGACCAGGGTATTGATCATTAAAAATGTCGAGGCTGGGCAACTTGTGCATCGTGATGCGATCATCGAGCACGGGGTAGGGCTGGCCACCAAATACTTCGACTGAATGTCCAAGATCAACGAGTGCCTTGGTGAGGTGTCGCGTGTAGACGCCTTGACCACCTACGTGCGGTTTGCCGCGATAAGTGAGGTAAGCGAGGCGAAGAGGTCCGTTGGGGTCATAGGCGCCTGGCATAGGCATTTGAGGCTAACTGGGTCGCCACCGAATGGCTCGCGTGCGCTTGTTGACAAGCCATCCCAAGCCCAAGAGAAGACCCCATATATAAGGTCCATTTCCCAATCGTGAATAGGGCGTGCGGCCCTGGCGCACCTCAATGGTGCGCTCAACGACGTGCTGGCTGGTGATGCCTGTGCGCTCGTAGACCTCGCCATCAGGGGAGACGAAAGCACTAAAGCCAGTAGGCGAGACCTGCACTACCCAGCGACCCTGTTCACGTGCACGCAACTTGGATGAAGCAAGTTGTTGTGTCTGCAAAATAGTCCAGGTGTAGCTAGAGCCATTGGTGGGGTTGATGATGTATCCCGCGCCGTCCACGACACCTTCATTAACACGACCTCCAAAAAAGATTTCCCAAGAGATCGCAACAGCAACGCGTTGATTATTAACTTCCACCCAACCGCGAGCGTCCCCTGGTCGCGCATCGCGTGGGACAAGATGCGTCGGTGCACCCACTGATTGCAATAACGGCCTCATGGGCATGTATTCACCAAAAGGAACTCGACGTACTTTGTCATAGCGGCTAGAAATTGTTCCATCAGGTTCGACAACTATTTGGGCGTTGGTGAATTGTGTGGGGCCAGAGCTCTCCGTGATTCCCACCACAAAAGGAACTTGTAGTCGTTGTGCCTGTGCAGCAATGAGTGTGTACTCCTCGCTATCAATGAACAATCCCGATGACGACACATTGATGACATTTTCTGGCCACACAACTGCGGTGCGTGTAGATGATGGTTGCAAGGTTTGTGTTGCAGCAAGATGCACATCAAACACATCGCGTGGATTGGTGTTGACTGCACGAGTGCCTTGTGCGCCACCGCCTTGTACAAAAGCAAGCGTGACACTTTCTTGAGTTGCCGATGTTCCATCCCAGCGATTCGCAATTCCAATGAGCACCACAACAATGAGGAAGGCTCGGAACTTGTGCTGAGTCGCAGACAGCCACAACACCACAACACAGATGCCAATCACGCCGCCATAAGGCGCAAGTGCGGCAAGTGGTGAGCTTGCTTGCGAGATAGCCAAAGTGGCAAGTGGAACTCCACCAAATGGCCATGACAGTCGCAATGTCTCTGCAAGGCCGTGGCACACGATGAGTGCTGCAATATGGCGTTGCGGAGTAGTACCAAGTCGCGCTGCACTCAGTGCTGCAAGTCCATGCAACGCTGCAAAAAGAATTGTGGCAATCAGATATCCAGGTGCAGTGAGAAACCACATCCATGCCATCGCTGGCAAGAACCACGCAAAAGAAAAGAGAAAACCTGTCAGAAAATCTTTATCGCCACGTCGTTTCTTTGCAGTTGATGCATAAATGCCAATTCCCACAAATGCCAACGGCCACCAACCCCACGGCGGCATGGATGCTGCAACACATAGACCCGCAATGAGTGGCGCGAACGCCCGACGCATCATTTCATCATTGTTGCGCGAATGATGTAGCGCTGTTTTGTGCTGCCCTTAGGGTGGCAAGAGAAAAGAGTCAACGTTGCATCTGTGGACTGTTTTGTAATCCACATGGCGGTGGGCTTCACAATCATCTTGTTCGTTACCTTGTAACGCACTCGTTTCTTGCCTTCCACCACAATGATGATGTCTCCACGACGCAACTTGTCCACGTTGTAGAACGGGCGCGTGCCAGAGGTGCGATGTCCGCCAATGACGAGGTTTCCCATCTCGCCTGCACGAGGAGTACCTGGCCATTTGCCGACGCCAATGTCAAACTCACGATCGCTGATACCCACATACATCTTTTCGTTGACACTGAGTCGAGGAATAATCAATCGGCCAATTGCGCGAGGTGCCTTATTGGAGACTGATTCGCCACGAAATCCATCCAAAGTGAGGGCTTCCACTGATGCAACAGGGGCTGCGACCACGCATGCAAGGAGAACAAAGAGAAGGCGGCGCATCTTCCTATTTTGGCAGATGAGTGAGGTATTCCAACATCGCGTGAGCACCTTTCCGCGACTGTTCCACACAAGCAGGAACGCCAATGCCTCGGTAGCTGGCTCCGGCAAAAACAATTCCAGGTGCACTTGCCGACAGGGAGTGCTCTAGTTCGGCGAGTCGTGCAAAGTGGTGCGGACGATACTGCGGGAATGAATCTCGCCAGCGAGAGATGCGTACCTCATGTGGCGTGAAATCTTTTCCGAGATGAAGTTTCATGTCGGCCAGGGCCAAGTTCACGAGTGCATCATCTTCAAGATGCATGACATCGAGTCCATCGCGACCAAGAGAGACGCGCACAATCATGGAACCATCGTTGGGTCGCCAGTGTGCCCATTTGTTGGAACCAAATGATGCTGCAGTTACCCAACGTTGATCGGGCTTGGGTACGAGATACCCACTACCGGTGAGATGCGCAGGCCATTGTTGGGCCGAGATTGCCATGGTGATGAGAACCACCGATGCGTGATCCCACTGAGCGAGTAATTGCGATGCGCGAGCATTCAGTGGAGCAACAAAAGATGCACTGTGCTGTGCAGGAGAACAGATAGCAATCGCATCAACGGTGTATTCACCTTGTGCCGTAGTCACTACATATGCATCTTGTTGGCGCGAAATTGCGGACACTTGGGCATCGGTAAGGATTTTTCCGCCCAAAGCTCGCACTCGTTGGGCCAATGTTTCGGTGAGTGCACCCATACCGCGAAGTGGTGAACCAAAAATGGGCGCATCGGGTTGCGTGGTTTTCTTTGCTGCGGCGCGTGCGCGTGCTGCAGCCAACAGCAAGCTGCGCGATGCAGTCAGCGAAGCAATCTGTGGCACAGCAGCCATCGAGAATCTGTCTGTGTCGGCGGCATAAATGCTTCCTACGAGCGGGTCCACTAAACGCTCATGTACTTGATTGCCAAAGCGTCGTCGCACGTACTTACCAATGGAATCCTCATCGGTGGTGCGTGGCAACAATGGCTCTATTGCTGCGCGGATCTTTCCTAATGGCGAAATCAGTGGGCTTGCCACGAATGCGCGCATTTTGGCGGGAACACCCAACAATAAATCTTGTGGGATGGAATGCATGCCGTTGTGCCATACCGCAGCATGAGCAGAAGTGGGAGAGGTCAGTGTTGCGCCAAGTCCTAGTTCGGAGGCAAGTTGATGTGCCCACGGCACACGCACCAAAAATGCATCTGCACCTTCGTCTACAGCGTCAAGTCCCGCAAACGGAGTGGTGCGAATGAGACCACCTGTTGTAGAACTGGACTCAAAGACAGTGACGTCTATTGGAGTGGTGGATTCGGCAAGCAAGGTGAGTGCGGTGGTTAATCCAGAAATTCCACCTCCCACAATGGCAACACGGCCGGGTTGAGTCATGCGTGAATGACTCTTTGGGCAAGTGCTGCCATCACTTTGGGATCATCGTTCACACATGCAGTGCGACCAAATGCCAAGCCGCGTGCACGTGCATGTCCTTCGGCTTCAATGTCCAAGTCGAACAACACCTCTAAGTGATCGGCCACGAAGCCACATGCCGAGACCATCACGCCGTCAATGGGTTCATCAGTGTCACGAGTGGAGGCAAGTTGATCAATAACTTCCAAAATGTCGGGTCCAATCCATGGCTCAGGTGTGCGACCAGCAGATTGCCATGCAATGGACCACTGCGACCAACGATTGAGTCCTACTTTTTCGGCAACAAGTTCTGCAGTTGCACGCAATTCATCAGGGTAGGGGTCGCCACCATCGATGATGCGTTGTGGCAATGAATGTGCAGTGAACAACACCTTGGTGCGCTCGGGCATATTTGCCAATTTCTTTTTCATGTCGTCGGCAAGAAAATCAATAAATGCTTCTTCGCGTGCCCATGAATCAACTCCCACGACTTCAATGTCGTGACCGGCTGCGGCTTCGCGAACGCGACCAATGTATTGCCCAATGGAATATGACGAATAATGAGGTGCAAGCACAATGCCGACAATGCGTCGGAAACCTTGTGCCACCACATCGGCAACTGCTTCTTCTACGAATGGCGTTGCATGCTTGAGGCCAAGAAACACTTGGTACTGCCCAGGTGCAGCCGCATCTAGTTCGCGTTGCAACGCATCGGCTTGGTCTTCGGTCAACTTCTTCAAAGGAGACAAACCGCCAATTGCTTCATAACGCGCGATGAGATCTTGCAACGCTTCTTCGGTGGGTGGGCGACCACGACGAATGTCTGTGTAATACGGCAAGATCTCTTCTTTTGTGCGTGGCGTTCCATAGGCCATCACAACAACTGCGGTGCGGGTGGAATTATCTGTGCTCATGGGCGTCCTCCTGAATGAACGAAATCAACAACGGCATGCAAGACATCGGGGTCGGTGTCGGGTTGCACGCCATGGCCAAGATTAAAAATGTGACCGGGGTGGTCAGCGTTGTCGTTGAGAACTTGTTGTGCACCGCGTAATGCGATATCGCGTCCTGCCAAAACAAGTGCGGGGTCAAGATTGCCTTGCACAATTGTGTCTGCACCAAGACGCTGACGCGCATCGGCAATGGTGGTGCGCCAATCAAGACCCATCACTGCATTGCCCACCGAATTCATGGACTCCAAAAGATGATCACATCCAATGCCGAAGTGAATACCTGCAATACCTGGATGGCGTTCGGCAATCTGTCGAAAAACTTCGGTGGTGTGTGGTTTCACAAATGCGTCGTAGTCACGACGGGAAAGCGCACCCGCCCATGAATCAAACACTTGAAATGCTTCGGCGCCTGCATCGAGTTGTGCACAAATAAATGTGACTGAATGTTGCACGAGTCGCTCCATGATTTCATGCCACAACATGGTGTCTGCATGCATGAGATGTTTCGTGTTCTGATACGTGCGAGAGGGGCGACCTTCAATCAAATAACTCGCCACAGTAAATGGTGCGCCTGCAAATGCAAGGAGGGGCACATTGAGCTCTTTCACCAAGATGCGCACTGTGTCGGTGACGTATTCAATATCGGTGAGATCAAGTGGACGCAGTCGTGCGAGGTCTGCACTTGTGCGAAGAGGATTCTGGGCAACCGGCCCAGTGCCCGGGGCAACGTCGACTCCGAAGCCAACCGCATGTGGGGGAACGACAATGTCGGAATACAGCACTGCGGCATCTACGCCGTAGCGACGCACAGGTTGCAAGGTGAACTCCGCGGCAAGCTCTGGCTGCTTGATGGCTTCCAGAATGCTTCCTTCACCACGAATCTTGCGATATTCAGGCAAGCTGCGACCCGCTTGGCGCATAAACCACACGGGGGTATGCGAGGGCTTCTCACCACGTGCAGCTGCGAGAAAAGGATCTCCGGATTGACTAGTCATCGGAGAGTAACGCTATCGGCGCTGTTCCCTCTGAGTTCGACGCATATGGGCCTCTAGGCGTGCCACTCGAGTACGTGCAGGTGGATGTGCGGTCACCAGTCGATCTCGCCAATGTGTCTGACGAGCGCCATTGCCGGAATCAACCACGATGCGCAGTGCATTGCGCAATTGGCGACCAAAACCCATGTCGACCACTGTTTCGTCCGCTTTGAATTCAGCACCCTTGCCCACTGCGTTGCCGATGATTTGTGAGACGGTAATCATGGACAAGAACAGCCACGACACAATGGTGAGTACTCCCGTGAGAGTGCGACCGGCAAATGCTGCCCATGGTGAACGCTTCGCGAATGTGTCTGTTGCAGCGTGTGCAATGTTTTGCAACAAGAAACCAATACGCGCCAAGACAATGATGGGAATGGTGAGCCATTGACCCACGGTGAGAGCAATGGTGTGCATACCAATGTGATGACTTAACTCGTGAGCAAGAACACCGCACAGTTCATCGTGTGAGAGATTTTCTATTGCCCAACTCGAGACCACAACAAGATGTCCACCCGTGGCAAATGCATTGAGCTCATCAGAATCAGCGACGGCCAAAACATATTGCTGCGGAGAGATGTGATTCGCCTGGGTCACTACGTTCCATGCACGATGTAAAGCGTCACGTTCTGTGCGTGTGGGTGCACGTGCGCCCAAAAGTTTGCGTAGCACCAGTCGCTGTGCGGGTCGCAGAAACAACACTCCACCTGCAAAGAATGCGACGAGGGCGAATAAATAAAAAGGTGTCCACACAAAAAGTTGCACTACCCACCACAGCGCCGCAATTGCCACCAACCACGCAGGGAAGAGGGCCACCAAAGGTGCAAGCGCAGCCACTGCGTGGCTGTCAATGCGACGTTGACGAGAGAGGCGATCGGAGCGAGGCATTAGTTCTCTAGTCCACCAGTAACAGCGCGTGGGGTCAATGACCCTCCACGCCGAAGTCCTACACTGGCAAGAAGCGTCTGCACACAGCGCAGAGTTTTTGAGGAGGCACTCATGACCGCACCAACTATTCCCGGAGCCGAACCGTTCTCTCATCGGGGGTCAGGCACAGCTGGCGTGTTGGTACTCCATGGCTTCACGGGCAACCCCGGTTCAATGCGTGGACTTGCCCAAGCGTGCGCCGATGCGGGCTTTCATGTGGAACTACCGCAACTAGCGGGCCATGGCACCGCAATGGAAGACATGGTTCCCACCCGTTGGGCTGATTGGACACGTGATGTGGAAGCGGCCTACCAACTGCTCGCCCAACGTGCGTCGCAGATTGTGGTGATGGGGTTGTCCATGGGAGGTTCGCTCACATTGTGGTGTGCCACGCAGCATCCTGAGATTGCAGGAATTGTGTGTGTGAACCCGGCAACACAGCCCCAAGCACCAGAAGTCATGGAGATGATCAAAGGAATGATCGACTCTGGCACAGAAGTGATGGAAGGCATCGGCTCAGATATCGCGGAGCCTGGAGTAGTGGAGTTGGCTTATCCAGGCACGCCGCTTGCACCTCTCTATTCCTTCCAACGCGATGGCCTCATGTCGTTGTCGCAGCAATACGGCAATCTCAAGATGCCGTTGTTGTTGTTTACCTCAGTGCAAGACCATGTGGTGAGCCCCACAGATAGCGATGCACTCGCTGGCGCATATGGCGGTGAAGTGGAACGAGTGATGTTGGAACGCAGCTATCACGTCGCCACGCAGGATTACGACAAGCAGATCATCTTTGATGCGTCTGTTGCATTTGCACGCAAAGTGACACGCTGATGCTGTCCTTGCTTGCTGCAATTCCCAGTCCCTCATCGGGCACGCTCGAAATTGGGCCAGTTAACTTGAATGCCTATGGCTTGATGATTGCCTTGGGCGTGGTTGCTGCTGTGCGCATTGCAGGCAAACGCGCCGAACGTATCAGTGCAGCAACCATGGATGACATGTCCTCTATTGCATTGTGGGCAGTACCTGCAGGTGTTCTGGGTGGACGTGCGTATCACGTACTGACTGATTATGAAAAGTTCCAGGGCAACTGGGGTGATGTCATCAAAGTGTGGCAAGGCGGTCTTGGCATTTGGGGTGGCATCACCGTTGGTGTTCTTGTGGGTTTTTGGCGTGCAAAAAAAATGAATCTTGATGCATGGGTATTGGTGTCGTGTTCTGTTCCAGGTATCGCTGTCGCCCAAGCAATTGGTCGTTGGGGTAACTGGTGGAACCAGGAATTGTTTGGTCGCCCCACCGATCTTCCCTGGGCACTTGAAGTCTCTGATGCAACAGCGCTAAAAGCCGGGTTTGCAGAAGGCACCACATTTCATCCCACGTTTTTATATGAATCAATTGGGTGTCTTGTGTTGGCCTTCGCCCTCATTGCAGTGGAGAGAAAACTGAAGCCTGCTCGTGGTCGTCTTTTGGCGTGGTACGTGGCTGGCTATACCGCACTTCGTTTCTTCATTGAGGGTCTGCGTATTGATGAAGCCAAAGAATTCGCAGGATTCCGCTTCAATCAATGGGTATCCATCATCGCTTTTGCCATTGCAGTGGGGTTCTTGGTCATTGATGCTCGGCGTTCACCGAAGGCGTCCAAAGCGTCTACGGTTCTAGAACATGAGTGAGTGTTTATACGAAGTTCGTGAGCCCGGCATTGGTCTCATCACACTGAATCGCCCCGAGCGCCTCAATGCTTGGACGGCACGTCTTGGTCGTTTGTATTTCGAATCATTAGATAAGGCAATGGCTGATCCGAATGTGCGCGTTGTAGTGGTCACGGGAGCCGGCAAGGGATATTGCGCAGGCGCAGACCTTGGCACATTGCAAGGCGCTAACGCCGACGACGATGACGAAAGCATTTTGGATGGACGCATGCAAGATGAAATCACGCGTATGCCCAAGCCCATCATTGCTGCCATCAATGGCGCAGTGGCTGGGGTGGGTCTCGTGCAAGCGTTGATGTGCGATCTTCGATTTGCAGCAGACACCGCAAAGATTACATGTGCTTTTTCTAAGCGTGGCCTTGTTGCTGAATACGGCGTGTCGTGGGTGTTGCCACGACTAGTTGGACCTGCGAATGCATTGGATCTGTTGATGTCAAGTCGCATCGTGATGCCTAATGAAGCACATGCAATGGGCATGATTAACAAAGTGGTGCCGGCTGCACAGTTAATGGATGTCGTGATGGCTTATGCATCAGATTTGGCAATGAACGTGTCGCCAGCATCTATGGCTGTCATGAAGAGCCAGGTCTATAACGACTACGAAAAAGATGTGGCAACGGCCAGCAAAGATGCGTTGGTGTTAATGGGGGAGAGTTTCTTGCGCCCCGACTTCAAAGAGGGCGTTCTCAGCTACGTCCAAAAGCGCCAAGCACAATTTCCGCCATTATCGCTATAGAAATCTGCCCTGCGCACAATTGATGTGGGGCGCTTCGGGGGTCGGCTCGTAGGCTAGAGAGCGTGAGTTCCCCCACCAGTTCTATTTCTGCTGCCGATGTCGCCAAAGTGGCCAATCTGGCTCGCCTCGATATTGACGAGGCCCACATCGAAGGCTTCACCGCCCAGTTGGCCAAGGTGATGAATCATTTTCATGACATTGACGCACTTGATCTCTCCGGTGTCGAACCCATGACCCAGCCCTATCCGTTGGTGAATGTGATGCGTGACGATGTGGAATTGCCCACGTTGGATACTGATGAGGTGCTTGCGGCTGCACCAGCTGCCGAAGAGCGCCGTTTTCGTGTGCCGCCCATCATTGGATTGGACGGCTAATCATGGCGACAACATCTGCTCATGACATCGCCGCCGGCGTTGCTGCAGGAAAAATTTCTGCACGCACAGTTGTTGATGAACATCTTGCACGCATCGATGCACGCGAAAACGATATTCATGCTTTCAACTTGGTGACCGCCGATGCGGCACGTACACATGCAGACCAGATTGATGCAGACGTAAAAGCGGGTCGTCCCGTCGGCCCATTGGCTGGAGTTCCAATTGCGTTGAAAGACAACTTGTGCACCCATGGCGTGGACACCACATGTTCATCACGCATATTGCAAGGGTGGAAGCCACCCTATGACGCCACTGTTGTCTCACGTCTTCGTGCAGCAGGTGCAGTAGTCGTTGGCAAAACAAACTTGGATGAATTTGCCATGGGGTCCTCCACCGAAAACTCCGCATTTGGTCCTACACGTAATCCATTAGATATCTCTCGCGTACCAGGCGGATCAAGTGGTGGAAGCGCAGCAGCAGTTGCTGCAGGTTTTAGTTCTGTGAGTTTGGGAAGTGACACCGGCGGAAGCATTCGTCAGCCTGCTGCAATGTGTGGCGTGGTGGGAGTCAAGCCCACATATGGAATGGTGAGTCGTTATGGCTTAGTCGCCTATGCAAGCTCGCTTGATCAAATTGGTCCGTTTGCTACAAACGTTGCCGATGCTGCATTGGTTACCGAGGTGATTGCAGGCCATGATCCCATGGATTCCACGTCTATTCCACAACCTGTGCCGTCGCTTGTGAGTGCAGTCACTCAAGGTGTGGCAGGAATGCGTATTGGTCGCGTGACTGATTTGCCCAGTGGTGCAGAACCAGAAGTAGTTGCACAACTTGATGCGGCATTTGCTGCACTTGCTGCAGCAGGCGCCACCATTGTGGATGTCACCCTGCCGTCATTGTCTTATGCACTGACTGCCTACTACATCATCGCTCCCGCGGAGGCCAGCAGTAACTTGGCTCGATTTGATGGTGTGCGTTACGGCTTGCGCGTTCCCGCTGTTGATACCAATGCAATGTATGGCGCTACTCGCGCTGCAGGTTTTGGTGATGAAGTAAAACGTCGCATCATGTTGGGTACGTACGCGTTATCTGCTGGTTATTACGACGCCTATTACGGCAAGGCGCTCAAAGTGCGTCGATTGATTGCAAATGATTTCAACAAGGCCTATGAGAGTGTGGACACAATTCTGATGCCCACGTCTCCCGTGGTGGCGTTTCCTTTTGGCGACAAAGCAGATGACCCGATGTCGATGTATTTGTGTGACATCTACACAATCCCCACCAACTTGGCGGGTCACGCCGCCATGAGTGTTCCTTTCGGAACTGGCGCACATGGTTTGCCAGTCGGTATTCAAGTCTTAGCTCCCGCACTTGGCGAGGTGGCTATGTTCCGCGTGGGCGGAGCACTCGAAATCGCAGCAGGGAGTCAGTCATGAGCGATAGCCCATTGAGTTCAATTGTTGCTACCGAAGATCAACTTCTGTCTGGCGGCTGGGAGATGATCGTCGGTCTAGAAGTTCACGTAGAACTTGCAACGCGCACCAAACTTTTCAGTGGTTCACCTAATCGTTTCGGTGATGAACCCAATGTCAATATCGACCCTGTCACCTTGGGTTTGCCCGGTGCATTGCCTGTTTTGAACAAACAAGCAGTGGAACTTGCTATGCGTATTGGTCTTGCATTGAACTGTCGCATTCAGCGCTGCATTTTTCATCGTAAGAACTATTTCTATCCCGATATGCCAAAGGCTTATCAAATTAGTCAGTACGACTTGCCCTTAAATGCTGATGGTTTCTTGGCGTTGCCAAGCGGCACCGTGATTGGCGTGGAGCGTGCTCATCTTGAAGAAGACACCGGCAAGAGCACACACGTCGGTGGTGCAACAGGGCGTATTCACGGCAGTGATTACTCACTTATTGACTTCAACCGTGCAGGTGTTCCGTTGGTAGAGATCGTGTCACGTCCAGATATTCGCACCAGTGAACAAGCACGTGAATACGTGTCGGAGTTGCGTGCAATCTTGGAAGTGATTGGCGCATCGGACGCAAAAATGGAAGAGGGTTCGATGCGCGTTGATGCCAACGTCTCGGTGCACAAGCCTGGAACTCCATTCGGCACACGTTGCGAAATCAAGAACGTGAACTCCATTCGCGCATTGGGACGTGCAATTGATTATGAAGCACGTCGTCAGATTGACATCTTGGATGAAGGCGGCACCATCGTGCAGCAAACTCGTCACTGGGATGATGCCGAAGGCCGTACGCACACATTGCGCTCCAAAGAAGACGCCGATGATTATCGTTATTTCCCAGAACCAGACTTAGTGACCGTTGATCCATCGCAAGAATGGATCGAGGCTGTGCGAGCAGCATTGCCAGCATTGCCAGCTGCGCGTCGACAGATGTTGAGCGAACTCACCGGATACGACACGCAGAGCGAAGCGGTCATTGTGGTGGTGGAACGTGGCCAACACGAATACGTACGCGATGTGGTGGATGCCGGTGGCGATGCCGTGCGTGCGCTCATTTATGTGCAACAAGCATTCGCAGAAGAGGGTGCGCAACCATCTGTGCCTGCGAAAGATCTCGCAGCACTCACCGTGTTAGAGCGCGATGGCAAGTTGTCCGCCACACAAGCCAAGACTGTTCTTGCAGACCTGGTAGCCAACAAAGGTGGCGACCCCGCAGCCATTGCAGCCGCCAAAGGCTTTGAAGCACTGGATACCTCTTTGGTGGAGGGCTTTGTGGATGAAGCGATTGCCGCCGACCCAGATGCCTGGGCCAAATATGTGGCTGGCGATGAAAAAGCTGGTGGGTCGCTCATCGGTCGTGTGATGAAAGCCAGCAAAGGCAAGGCGGATGGCAAAATTGTCACCGCCGTCATGCAGCAACGCCGGGGGTCCTAGCCCCTGTTCCTAACTGGACCCGAGTTCCAGTTAGCATGGCGGGGTGCGTAGCGTAACGATTCCTCGTGTAGTCAAAGGCTTGCTGGTGTTGGGCTTTGGCCTAGCCGTGATGTCTCAAACAGTTGAAGCAAAAACACGACCCATCGCCGTGTCTCACTCAGTGGATCGCGGCAACCATGTGGTCGTCAATGCCGGCAGCAAATGGAAATCAAAGTCCGTCACCGTCGAAGTGGGTGTGCAATCCAAAAAGAAGACGTGGAAGTGGTCTCGTGTGGGCACAGCCCGCACCGATGCACGAGGCGCCACACAAGTGTGTTCAGCACGCACAATCGCCAAGGGTAATCAACTACGACTACGTAGTGGCAAGCAAGTGATTGCAACTACTCGGGTGTCCCAAAACATCACATTGTCGGGATGTGGCTATGTCGCGCCCGCGGTGACCTCATCGACTGTGGCTCCTTTGGTTGCCGCTCCCACTCCTGAAGCGCCCACAGTTACCACGCCTGCACAATCGGTGAATACAACCGCGCCACCCACAAGTACGACGACTACTACAACTCCGCCAACGACGACTACAACAACAACCACTACAACTACAACAACCACTACGACGACGACCACCACCACAACAACAACAACGTTGGCTCCATTTACTGCAGCACCGACATCACTTACTCTTTCCGCCGCAACCGATACAGGTGACTCATCATCGGATGGAATCACAAAGGCCACGAGCCTTGTAGTGCAAGGATCTGCAACTCCTCAAGCGAGCGTGCAGGTGTATGTCAATGGAACAATGTCGGGTTCTGCGTGCGCTGCTGATGGTGCTGGAGAATTTGCGTGCACATTAGGCACTGTTACAGAAGGCAGTCATGCAATCACAGCGCGTGCAACATTGAACTCAGTTGAATCTCTTAGTTCCACCGCCTACAACGTGGTGGTCGATAGAACTGCTCCTACTGCAACGATTGTCGCTGCGGCTGACAGGGCCAATGGAGGTGTAAAGACGGAATTTGTCATTACTGTCTCTGAGAACACGACAACGTTAACGAATGACTCAATTACTGTTGTGTGTAACCGTTGGCAACCTGGGGGCTTCTGCAATAAGGAAGACTTTACGGGCAGCGGCCGTTCTTTCAGCGTTAACGGCAGTCTTGTTTGGGAAAATGCAAATATTCCCATGTCAATTACCCTCAGATTGAACACAGGTGCCTACTTCGATATTGCTGGCAATGCTCATTCTGTCTCCGTAAGCGATGGAGTGGGTTACGACTACATGGGTCCTCAACCAACGTTCACACGCCAACTTCAAACCATTACGGTCACTTTTAATGAGGTTCCTGTGGACTTCACGGTCAACAGCCTGGAACTTCTGAACTTTTTCTATGACCAATATCAGTTCAGGGAAATCGGAGCTCCAATCTTTAGGAACTTTGCTCCTTTTGGATCAAGTGGCCGTGTGTGGACTTTTACGCTCGCCCAAAACATCATCGACAGCAGATTCCCCACACAATACGACGATTACCCACCTACGTGGTACAAGATTCAGCTTGCCCCAGTGCGTGACACCGATGGCAATTCCGAGGGTTATATGGAGTTCTTCATTCCGTAGTTTTCTGACGGATTTGTGGTTCGGTAATTAACGACCCAGCAACACGGCGTACTGTGCGCTCATGGACTTTGCCGTACCTCAAGAGATTCAGCGCACACTCGATGAACTAGACGCCTTCATCGAGGCTGAGATCAAGCCGTTGCAAGCACAAGATGACAACGAACGTTTCTTTGATCATCGTCGTGAATGGGCCCGTACAGATTTCGACAACGATGGTGTACCACGAGCAGATTGGGAAGCATTGTTGCGTGAGATGCGCCGTCGTGCAGATGCAGCAGGCTGGCTACGTCTCGCATTACCGGAAGAATTCGGTGGTAAGAGTGCAAGCAATCTCACCATGGCGATAATCCGTGAACATCTCGCCACAAAAGGCCTCGGTCTTCATAACGATTTGCAAAATGAATCCAGCATTGTGGGCAATTTCCCCACCGTGTTGATGATGCGTGATTTTGGCACCGAGGAGCAAAAGAAAACATGGATGCCAGGATTCTTGGACGGCACCAAGCGTCTTGCATTTGGTCTCACAGAACCCAACCATGGAAGCGATGCCACATTTTTAGAAACAACTGCTTACCGCGATGGAGATGAGTGGGTCATCAACGGCATGAAGCGATGGAACAGTGGCCTGCACCACGCGACACACGACATCATTTTTGCCCGCACTTCTGGCAACGCGGGCGATCCCAAGGGAATCACTGCGTTCTTGGTGCCCACCGACGCGGATGGGTTCAATGTTGATTTTTTCTGGTGGACATTTAACATGCCCACCGACCACGCAGAAGTGAGTTTGAAAGACGTGCGCGTGAGCGCCGATGCAGTGTTTGGTCCACCAGAGGAGGGACTCGCACTCGCTCAACACTTCGTGCACGAGAACCGCATTCGTCAAGCAGCAAGTTCGCTCGGCGCTGCGCAGTATTGCATCAACGAAGCAGTGAACTATTCCAACAGCCGCATCACGTGGGGTAAAAAACTCAGTGTCAACCAAGGCATTCAGTTTCCATTGGTTGAACTGCATACAGAAGCAGCTATGTTGCGC
Organism: Actinomycetota bacterium; assembly: GCA_009703125.1. Classification (GTDB taxonomy): domain Bacteria; phylum Actinomycetota; class Acidimicrobiia; order Acidimicrobiales; family Ilumatobacteraceae; genus UBA2093. The sequence goes on along the minus strand of WLGS01000012.1, from coordinate 9,179 downwards.
CAATTGATTCGCTACACCGCTTGGATGTTGGATCACAAACATCACATGGAAGTGACGCACTTAGTGTCGATGTGTAACTACCGCGCGAATCGTTTGGCCTGTGATGCAGCCGATAGGGCAATGCAAACCTGTGGTGGGGTGGGCTATAGCCGTCACATGCCTTTTGAACATATCTATCGACATCACCGCCGCTATCGCATCACCGAAGGATCAGAAGAAATTCAGATGCGTAAAGTGGCGAGCAATTTGTTCGGCTTTGGCTCATCCAAAGAACGCCCGATTACCTGAATTCAATCTCACCTGAAATTCCTGAAAAACCCCGTGTGCATGAGGCTCAGGGCGGGTTCGGGCTACTACCTTTAGAGACATGGCAACTGACCCCACAGGTACCCCCATCGACATCAAACCACGGAGCCGCGACGTTACCGATGGCATCCAGAAGGCGCCTGCGCGAGCAATGTTGCGCGCCGTGGGTCTTACCGATGATGACTGGGTGAAGCCACAGATTGGTATTGCATCTGCGTGGAATGAATTCACCCCATGCAACGTCTCACTGCGTCGGTTGGCGCAGTCAGCAAAAGAAGGCGTGCGTGCAGCAGGTGGCGTGCCGATGGAGTTTGGCACCATCACAGTGTCCGATGGAATCTCCATGGGACACGAAGGTATGCGTGCAAGTTTGGTATCGCGCGAAGTGATCACGGACAGTGTGGAAACAGTTGTGCACGCGGAACGTTTCGATGGTTTTGTGGGACTTGCAGGTTGCGATAAATCCATTCCTGCAATGTTGATGGCCGCTGCTCGCTTGAACTTAGCGAGCGTGTTTATCTATAACGGCTCCACCATGCCCGGTGTCTATAAGGGCAACAACATCGATATCACCACAGTGTTTGAAGCAGTAGGTGCATGTGCAGCCGGCACAATGTCGGAGGCTGAGTTGGGAGATATCGAGCGTGCAGCTTGCCCAGGTGAAGGTGCATGTGGCGGTATGTTCACCGCCAACACCATGTCTTCTATCGCCGAAGCAATGGGAATGAGTTTGCCTGGGTCAGCATCTGCTCCCGCAATTGATACCAGTCGTGAAGGCGATGCTCTTCGCGCAGGTGAAGCAGTGATGAACATGTTGCGTCTTGGCATTCGCCCTCGTGACATCATGACGAAGAAAGCATTTGAAAATGCGATTGCAGTGTTAAACGCATTTGGTGGAAGTACCAATGCGGTGTTGCACTTGTTGGCTTTGGCCAACGAAGCAGGCGTGGAGTTAAGCCTTGATGACTTCAACCGCATTGCCGACAAAGTTCCACACATTGCCGACACCAAGCCAGGCGGTAAGTACCACATGTCAGATATTCACCGAATTGGTGGAGTGCCCGTGTTGTTGAAAGTCTTGCTTGATGCTGGTTTGTTGCACGGTGATGTGATGACATGCACCGGAAAGACCATGGCCGAGAACTTGGCTGATGTGAATCCACCCGCAGCTGATGGTGATGTGATTCACCCGTTGTCAGATCCCATTCACACAGAAGGGGGCATCAATATCCTCAGCGGCACACTTGCACCCAACGGTTCAGTGGTGAAAGTTGCCGGCCTCACAAAAGATCAATTGCAATTTGAAGGCCCCGCACGTGTATTCGATGGTGAAGACGGCGCAATGGATGCCATCATGACGAAGTCCATCAATCATGGCGACGTGATTGTGATTCGTTATGAGGGACCAAAGGGTGGCCCTGGAATGCGCGAGATGTTGGCGATTACTGGTGCACTTAAGGGTGCAGGTCTTGGTTCAACTGTTGCATTGATTACAGATGGTCGATTCTCTGGTGGAACATGGGGCTTTTGTATTGGTCACGTAGCGCCAGAAGCAGTGGATGGTGGACCGATTGCATTTGTGCGCGAAGGTGATCGCATTCGCATTGATGTGCCGACAAAGGCCTTGGATGTTTTGGTTGATGCTGCCGAGATGGAGAAGCGCAAAGTGGGTTGGGTGCCTAACCCGCCGCGTTACACCACTGGTGTGTTGGCGAAATTCGCCAAGCTTGTGCAAGGTGCCGACAAGGGCGCCATCACCAACCCCACGATGTAACTCGTACGCACAAAAACTGAGTTGTATTGCTTCCTTGATTGAGTCAAAACTTGGCACATGATTGAGAGCTACTTGATGATTAATGTCTTGGTGGTTGTGGTCAACCTAGGGAGTTTTCCGTTCTTTCCCTTCGGCTCTTGAACTCTAAAAGTAACCGTGCAGTTTCCACGCTTTAATGTCCGCAATTTCGTACCCGACCGCACACAAATGTTTTTTGATCGACTCGCCACTACCAAATTCACCGTTGCCTTTTTTGAGATAACCCTGATGCCAATTCGCTTTGCAATACTCTTGGTGTCGTAACTGCTCTTTTGACGAATTGTTCGGGCAGCAAGATCCGCGTCAGCAACAGATTGAGACGTGTCATTGACGTTAGGAGCGGCAACTGTGGCGGAGTTCTGGTGATTCGCATTGGTCCACCTTGCAAAGAGGGTTGTATCTTCAGCAGGTGAGTATGGAAATGAAATAGCTTGACCGTCAGTAGATGTTGACCATCCATCAAAGATGAACCCACTTCGTTGTGGGGGGATAGGGGAATTCACTGAAGTACCTGTTGTAGAGAAGATGGACGCAACGGCAGAACCACCTTTGGAATCGAAAGTGACTTGGAATACTCCAACCGCCACAGTTAGGCCCTTCCACGTACTTCCGATTGAGCCAAAGCCACTTGCAGTAGAACGAATGTAGGCAGTTGGTTGTGGGTTCACGCCGTATTGAATGTCTCCAGAAACCGTTGGAGCGTTTCCAAGAAAGAAGACGCTTCTCAACAATGTTGTATCAGAGAACGCACCGCTTCCAATGGAGTTGACACTTGCCGGAATGGTGATTGACGCAAGTGATGAAGCCTCATTGAATACCGCCTCGCCAATTGAAGTAACAGTTGATGGAATAGTGACAGAAGTGAGAGCAGTTGCTCCCGAGAACATCCAACTCTCAATGGATGTGACGCCTTCAGGAATGTTGATTGCGGTGAGTGATGTTGCGCCAGCAAATGCGGCGCTACGTATTGATGCCACTGTGGATGGGATTGAGACGGAAGTTAGAGCGTTTAATCCGGCGAATGCGTATTCCCCGATGGTGGTTACACCCACTGGAATGGAGAATGAGCTGCCTACTTTCCCAGCTGGAAATTGAATCAATTGGGTTCCTGATTTGTTGTAGAGGACGTTGTCTCTTGAGGAATAGTTGGGATTTCCAGCGTTAACAGTGATTGACGTGAGTGAAGTTGCCCAGGCAAACGGTCCGTATCCGATCGATGTCACACTTGCTGGGATAACAACGCTAGTGAGAGCAGTTGTCCCAGAGAATGCACGGTTTCCAATCGAGGTGACACTCGGCGGAATTGTGATGGAAGAGAGTGACCGCGCATCGTTGAATGCTTCGTTCCCGATTGAGGTAACGCTTGCGGGAATTGTGACAGAAGTAAGAGCCGACGTGTTATAAAATGCATTGTCTTCAATCGATGTCAGACTTGCAGGCAGAGACACTGTCAACAAGACCTCTGAGTTCTGAAATGCACTGTTTCCAATTGCTGTAACTCCCACGGGAACCACAGCCGTTCCAGCACAATCATCATTGGTGGTAACTACATTGTTTTGAATCGTAAAGTTACCTGTCGTGCAATTCACAGAACCATTAGTGCCGTCGTATGCACTAGATGCTTCTAGAGGGGCCACTACCAAGAACAAAGGGGCCAGTGAAGCAATGAGAGCAAGAGCCCATTTCTTTCTTAGTAGGTCTTTTACAGACATAACACTCAAAAATCTTGAATAAACAGCCACGGTTTACACCCTTACTTTGGATCTTTTTGATTCTAAGGTTCAGTAGAAGATTGAAAGCACAACGTGATGGGGCAGATGAAGAGATCTCATTGAGTAATGGAACGAAGTTCAGTTACTGACCGTGCTGATTTAGATGCAAGAGCTACGTCCGACATTGAGTTCCTTAAAAAAACTTGCCAACCTCTGATTAATTGATGCAATATCAAACTGCAGATTGCTTTATGTTTGTCTTCTCCAAATAGAGAGCTATTCGTTGATGAATTGATTCTCGTGAAAGACAGTTGCTTTAAAAATCTAGAGGTGCTTACTCGACGCCGGTTTCGTGATGCCGTCTAGAATTTTCAGATGCACATTGGATTGCCATTTAAGAGAATCACTGTTGCAATTGCACTCATGTCATCTGGCGTAATTGTTGGACATGTCATTTCCTCATCCGCAGCCTCCAATAGCTCGCTAATTTCTACGTGCGTCGATCGCAAAAGCGGAGCCATGCGTTATCTCCAAAAGGGAAAATGTAGAAGGACTGAACTTGCTGTTTCGTGGAACGTTCAAGGTCCTACGGGGACCAGAGGTCCCGACGGAATTCAAGGACTACAAGGCCCTCGTGGAGCATCAGGTGAAACTGGTTTAACAGGACCACAGGGACCCCAAGGATCACAGGGCCTCAGAGGCCCGGCTGGGGCCGATGGCTCATCTTTGAGCAATACCGTTCGCAGCGGAGTCGGTGTCCCGCCCAATTCGACTGGTGTAGATGGTGATTTCTATATCGATACCGCGGCGAACAAGATTCATGGACCTAAGGCCAATGGAATATGGCCTGCTGGAGTGTCACTGGCTGGTCCGATTGGGCCGGCTGGTGCAACCGGTCCGACTGGGGCAACCGGACCGACTGGAGTTCAAGGTATCGCTGGTCAAGGTGTCTTTTCCTACATACCGAATGTAAGTGTTGCCAAGTCGAATACAGATGCCGATGCGATATCACTAGCAAGTTACACATCAGTTGTTTCTGTAGGTAGCGACGTCGAGTTATCTCTAGCTTGTGGCTACGAAACTGTTAGCTCGCCCTCGGTCGTTGCCTGGTCTGTCGCAGTGAAAGCACCAACTGGATCGAAGATACTGGGTCAAACGACATATCGAAATGACTATGCACCTGACTATCTATATGTAGTGGCAAACGGTAGTCGGAATCGATTAATTCAAGACAATAGAGCTATTGAACTAACGAATGGCGAGTTTCTTATCATCAGTGTTTTTGGTCCAACCATTTCGCCAGTAATGGTTCAGTTATCGATTGATCTGACATCAAGTAGTTGCAATGCTTCAGGAATTCTTCAAACTTTATAAGTTTTATTAACCAGTTTTGATGTCGCCACGGCTGGCCAATACCTGTGGCGGGTTGTGACAGGGGTGATCGCTACTTTTGCGCGGCAGCAATGCGACGTTCGCGCCACATTGTGAAGGCGCGCCAGCCAGTCATGGTGGCCAGCAGAAACACCGTTGCCACAATCACAAACGCCAGTGCAGTGCCACGGTTAAACGCCAGGTTACGCAACACCATGCCTACGGAAACAGTGATGGCCGCAGTAGCAGCGCCACCCATAAGCGAGAACTGTTTATGGCTGGGCATCAACAACATAAGTTGTGCAACAACTAAGCCAATCAGAAATGGTGCCGCCACATAGCTCACGCCACCCAAACCCGTATCGGTGTCGTGGTTACGTGTACCCACAACCACTAATGCAACAACACATGCGGCATCGTTGATGAAACAACGAAGCCAGTCACGGTTCATTGTTATTCGCCGTCGTAATACTCGCGGCCCAGATGTGTGATCTGGTCTTCACCCATCATCCAACGCAAGGTGTTTTGCAACTTGGTCAACTGGGCAAACAAGTCATGTTCTGGATACAAGCCAGGTGCCACTTGTGGGCTCTTGTAATAGAACGACAACCACTCTTGAATGCCACCCAAACCTGCACGCTGTGCAAGATCTGAATAGAGCACAAGGTCGAGCGCGAGGGGAGCAGCGAGGATCGAGTCACGACATAAGAAGTTGACTTTGATTTCCATGGGGTAACCCATCCATCCGAAGATGTCGATGTTGTCCCAACCTTCTTTGTTGTCTCCACGTGGTGGGTAGTAGTTGATCTGCACCTTGTGGAAGATGTCGCCATACAAATCGGGGTTTTGAGCCGGCTGCAAGATGTCTTCCAACACACCCAACTTTGATTCTTCTTTTGTCTTGAAGTTCTCTGGCGCGTCCAACACTTCGCCGTCGCGGTTGCCAAGGATGTTGGTGGAATACCAACCAGCTAATCCCAACTGGCGCACCTTAATCATGGGCGCAATCACAGTTTTGATAAGTGTTTGGCCGGTTTTAAAGTCTTTGCCTGAGATAGCAACTTTTTTCTCAATGGCAAGATCACGCAAGCAGGGCAAGTCAACAGCCAAGTTGGGTGAACCGTTCGCAAACGGAACGCCCTCGAGGATTGCTGCATATGCATAAAGCATCGATGGCGCGATGGAGTCATCGTTTGCATCAATAGCTTTTTCGAACGATGCGATGTTTTCGTGTTGTGGTCCTGGCTCAATGAAGATCTCGGTGCTTGCACACCAAATCATTACGAGACGATCCACTTTTTTCTCATCACGGAAACGGTTGATGTCTGCGCGAATGGAATTCAACATCTCGCGCTTAGAAGCACCTTCGTAGTAGTTGTCGCCGGTGAGGTTGCGTGCGTACTTGCGCTCGAAGGCTGCCTTCATAGGACGGATATCGCGCAACACATCAGAGATGGCCTCGATGTGCTTGCCCTGTTCCAACACGCCCGCACGTGTTGCCGAGACATAGGCGTCATCGGGGAACACATCCCATGCGCCCCACACGATGTCATCGAGACGGGCGAGGGGAACGAAGTCCTTAATAAGAGGAGTGCGGTTCTCCGTGCGCTTGCCGAGGCGGATGGTGCCCATTTGGGTCATCGAGCCAATCGGCAGGCCTTGGCCGCGCTTGGCTAATTCAACGCCAGCAATAAGAGTGGTAGCCACAGCGCCGAGGCCCACGGTGAGTACACCGAGTTTGCCGTCAGCTGGGGCAATGGAACGAGTTTCAGACATGGCTCCACGCTAATGGTTTCAACGGGCCATGAACTCGTTCATCAGGTGGGCAATCTCGGCCCCTTTGTCTTCCTGGAGAAAATGACCAGCGCTTTCAATGGTGACATGGGGCTGATTTTGGGCCCCTGGCACCAGTTTTTGGAATGGTTTGAAGCCGCCAGCCGTTACGGGGTCAGAATCGGAGAACATTGTGAGAAGCGGCTTTGTCCATGCTTTCAACACTTCCCAAGCTTGGCGGTTCGCCTCCCCTGAGGGGTCCGTGGGGCTAGTCGGAACCAATGAGGGGAAAATGCGTGAGCCCGCGGTGTATTCATCGCTGGGAAATGGTGCGTCGTATGCGGCCACCACTGCGGGGTCAAGTGGCTTTGTTGCACATGCTGCTTCCACCATGTTGCCGATGTGCCACTTGGTGGCGGTCTGGCTGTAGCGCTGCCATTTCAGGAATGCTTCACCCGGGGGATTGTCGCCGGTAGGTAATCCCGTATTGGCGACAACGATGCGCGAGAAACGATCCGGGAATGCAGTGACGATTCTTAGCCCCACGAGGCCACCCCAGTCTTGACCGAAAAATGTCATGTTCTGTAGATCATCGTGTTGTGTGAGCCATTGGCTCATCCACTCCACGTGACGTTCATAGGTGTAGTCGGCCATCTGTGTGGGTTTGTCACTGCGACCAAAGCCGATGAGATCAGGTGCAATTAAGCGATGGCCAGCTGCCACAAACACTGGAATCATTTTTCTGTAGAGATAACTCCAGCTGGGTTCGCCATGCATGAGGAGCACGGTTTCTTTGGCATCGCGCGGGCCTTCGTCTATGTGGGCGATACGTAGCAACGTGGGGTCATCGATCGTGGCACGCACCTGCGTGTAGTGAGGGGCATAAGGCCAGTCGGGAAGATTGTCGAATCGGTGATCGGGTGTGCGGACAAAATCCATGGCGACTCCTTGGTGTCGAACTCATCTTTGCGCACAATAGGCACCGTTGGGATAGTCGGCATCTAGTACGGTCCATTCGGAAGCATCTGTGTCGATAGGTGTTGCGCACAAGACAGGGGAATAGCAATGTCAGATCCTTTTGGAAATCCACCACCACCTCCGATGGGCGGCTTTGGCGGCGCCTCTGGGGGAAGTGGTCGACGTAAAGACAAGATTGCAGCAGGACTGTTGGCGATTTTTCTTGGCTCTTTCGGTATTCACAAGTTTTATCTCGGTGGCAAAAACCAAAAGACCGCTGGCATCATCATGTTGGTGATCACCGTGGTGGGATTTTGCTTCCTCTTTATTGGTCCACTCGTCACGGGTGTGATTGCGCTCATTGAAGGCATCATCTATCTCACCAAAGATGACGCCGAGTTTGAGTCGACATACGCCAACGGCGACAAGGCATGGTTCTAAAAAAACGATTGTCGTTTCTACAGTGGGGGTTTGCCGGTGTAGTGCTGGCAGCCCCACTCACACGCTGGGTTGCAGTCACTATGGAGACCCAGCCCACCACATGCCCCTCGCAGATTCTGTTTGGTGTGGCGTGTCCGCTATGTGGGGCTACTCGCGCCAGCTTGCACCTGGCATCGGGTGATGTAGTGACGGCCCTGCAGTTCAACGCCGGACTCGTTGCGTTCAGCCTCGCGCTGGGAGTAGTGCTACTCCAGCAACAACGTGCTCTGTCAGCAACAGGTTGATGCAACCTCGGGTTTTGTCGCCTCAATAGAGGCCGATAACACATAGTCGGTCACGTTTTTCCCAAGCGCCCATTTATCGATAAACGATTTGCTCTCATCGCGTGGCTGTACATAGATGTTGGTGAAACCTGCATTACGCAAATAGATCTCCACATCGGTGATCGATGATGCGCCTGCGATGCAGCAGCTATACAAACTCAAATCGTTGCGAATTTCTTCGGGTAGCTCTGCCGATGCCACAACATCGGAGATTGCAATGCGACCACCTGGGCGCAACACGCGCATCGCTTCGTGAAACACGGCTTGTTTATCGGGAGACAAGTTGATGACACAGTTCGAAATGATGACATCTACCGTTGCATCAGCTACGGGCAAATGTTCAATCTCGCCAAGACGAAATTCCACATTTTCATACCCGCCAGTTACTGCGTTATTGCGTGCTTTGGTAATCATCTCAGGAGTCATGTCGACGCCAATCACATGACCAGTTGGCCCCACTGCACGCGCAGACAAAAACGCATC
>WLGS01000119.1 GCA_009703125.1 Actinomycetota bacterium | reverse complement strand
TTCTAGTGGGAATTGCAATCGCCGCACTCATTGCTATGACTGTGTTGTCGCGGAGGCGATCATGAGTCTGCATGTACACGTTGACATTGCTGTGCGTGGCTTTACCGTGCACGCCCAATGTGATGTCTCATCTGGAATCACGGCATTCACCGGGCCGTCGGGTGCGGGGAAAAGTTTGACTCTTGCTGCAATTGCTGGGCTTGTACGTCCCGAAAGTGGGCATATTGAGATCAACGGGGCCTGTGTCTTTGACGGTGTCGAGAATGTGCATGTGCGCTCTCAAGATCGGGGCATCGGCATGGTGTTCCAAGCGCCGTCGTTACTTGACCATCGCAGTCCACTTGACAATGTGGCACTTGCAATAGTGGGCCAAAAGAAAAATCTTCGAAGAGACACAGCAATGCATTGGTTGCAGCGCGTGGGTGCAGAACATTTGGCCACAAAGAACACTCGGGAACTTTCTGGTGGGGAGCGTCAACGCATTTCTTTGGCGCGCGCCTTAGTAAATGGTTGCTCGGTGTTGCTCCTCGATGAGCCATTCACTGCATTGGACCGAGAGAGTCGCTTCTCATTGCGACAATTGGTGGTTGAGATTGCGGAGTCGGAGAATCTCACAGCGATCATTGTGACCCACGACGTGGAGGACATTGTCGCGATGGCTACACAAGTGGTGCTCTTTGAGCCAGGGGCAACTCTTGGGATGTATGCCGTAGAGCGGGGGAATCCCGCATCTGCACTTGAGGTCTTGGGTCGAGGCGAAAACCGTCACGCATAAATAGGTCATGAACCACTATTTGGTGGACCAAAGTGCGTAACCTCAATAGTTGCTATGCCATCTTTGCCTACCGCCGCTTTTTCCATCACCCTTGATTGCCAATTGCATAACGTGCCTGGCGCGTTAGGCAAGCTCTGTACAGCTATTGGTGATGCCGGTGGCAACATCGGCGCCCTTGATGGTTTCGATGTACGTGGTCCGGTATTGCGTCGTAATTTGGTGGTGCATTGCCGTGACGTTGACCATCAACAACAGGTTGTGTCGGCAGTGCAGGTATTAAGCGAAGTCACTTTGGTGGACTGGTGGGATCGCACCTTCAAGATGCACGAAGCAGGAAAGATTCACGTTCTTTCCACCGCACCGGTGAACGACAAAGATGATTTGTCGATGGCCTATACGCCAGGTGTTGCACGTGTGTGTACCGCGATTCAGCATGATCCAGGCCTGTCACACGAATACACCATCCGCAAAAACACTGTTGCAATTGTGAGCAATGGAACTGCTGTGCTGGGTCTTGGTGACATTGGCCCAGAAGGCGCGATGCCTGTGATGGAGGGTAAAGCTTTGCTCTTCAAAGAATTCGGTGGCGTAGATGGTTTCCCTATCTGTATTAACGCGCGCACCGTCGATGAAGTCGTTGAATTTGTCGAGCGCATTGCGCCCACATTCGGCGGCATCAACTTAGAAGACATCGCTGCACCCGAGTGCTTCGAAATTGAAGAGCGTCTTTCAAAAAGCTTGGACATTCCTGTTTTCCATGACGACCAACACGGCACTGCAGTGGTGACATTGGCTGCATTGTGGAACTCCTTGAAGATCACCGGAAAGAAGATGGAAGACCTGTCTGTGGTGATTGCAGGAATGGGTGCTGCAGGAGTAGCAATCGGAAAGATTCTCATCAATGCAGGTGTGGGCGAGATTGTGGGCTGTGACCGTGCAGGAGCTATTTACTCAGGTCGCGGCGAGATGAACTCAGCGAAGGAATGGTTTGCCGTGAATACAAACCCATCGCGCAAGATGGGCTCCATTGGCGACGTAATGAATGGTGCTGATGTGTTTGTGGGAGTGAGCGGACCAAATCTCATTACGGCCGCCGACATTCGTTCCATGGCAAAGGATCCCATTGTGTTTGCAATGGCCAACCCAGATCCAGAAATTCGACCCGAAGCAGCCGATGGTTTGGCAGCTGTAATGGCCACTGGACGAAGTGACTATCCGAACCAAATCAACAACGTGTTGGCGTTCCCCGGAATCTTCCGTGGCGCACTGGATGCACATGCGACTGACATCACCGAAGGAATGAAACTTGCTGCTGCAATCGCAATTGCCGAAGCTGTCTCTGATGCAGAACTTTCTCCAAGTTTTGTTGTTCCCTCTGTGTTTAATCGTTCCATCGTGGAAAAAGTTGCACCAGCAGTTGCTGCGGCCGCCGTTGCCGATGGCGTCATTCGTCAGCGCTAAGACGCGTTGATCTCACGTTCGGCGATGCAATGAGATACGACGAACGGCCAATTGATACAACGCCTGTGCATACATCGGATTTGCCGGCCACTCCTATCCGTGATCGAAACATTCCTGCAACGGCATGGATTGAAGCACCACGTGAGTTGCTTGATTTAGGTGCACAGCTAGACGGGACGCCAGTGGCCGAATATAAGCGTCGTCTTGGACCTTGGTTGTTGTGGAGGGCTGGGCCTGCAAAAGGTGCGCACGCTATGTACTTTGCGTGCCACTGTGATGATCTGCAACAGCAATTTGTCTTACAGCTGTTCCCTGATGGATCTGCTGATGGAGTTGGCCCAAGTGGGCAACGGCACACCAAGTTTCGCGCATGGAAACAAGACCTTCACTTTGCCGACGACTGAATCATCTACAAGAGATTCCGAGCGAGGGCCACTCCTCCTTGAATTGATGACATGTTGTGGGGTCTGGATGGTCGGAATACTCCCTAAAAAAGAATGCGGTATTCCTGTCCACTAGCGCAAGTAAAAAAATGGCAGTGATGCATTCTGTGTGAATGATTACCTGAAATCATGAGTTTCAAAAAATCATCACTTTCCTTAGTTCTCTTACTTGCAACTACGGCAGCGTGCACTCGATCGGCAGAGGGTCAACTTCCCACTCCTGAGATGATTTCCGAATCGTTATTGACGATTACCGAGATTCCTGGTGAGTGGAATGAGAGCCAGCGTCAAATCTTCACGGAGAGAGAACCCGAAAATCCCTCGATCGATCCTTCAATCTGGTGCCCTGCTGCCAAGGAAGTGACGAAGAATTTGATTGAACTTGCGGGTACTTCGGGAGCCGACGTGGAAATGCAAAAGGAGGCAACCTCGGGACCATCTTCAATGATGCGTCTGCAAGCATGGTCAAATTCGGACGTCAATGCGTATTATCGCGATGCCAAGGAGGCAGTGCGAATTTGTGATGGAACAACATCTACTGATGATGTGGGTGTTGTCTCAATTACAGAAGTCATCGAAGGTCGAGATATCGGAGATGAATCCATTAGTTGGCAACAGCAAGTCACACCGCCCTCTGCACTGCTGGAAGACAAGTTTGCAACTACTAGTCGTACAACCATTGCACGATTTGGCGACATCTTGATGGTGCTTCAGTTGGGTGATGTGCAAGCGGGAACAAACAAAGCCATGACCGAGGATGAGTGGTGGTCAATTGTTGAACTTGCAGGACGCAAACTCGACAAGTTGTCAGAACAAGTCCACGATTAAAAGAGACGCATCGTTGAATCGGGTAAACCCCAATGCGTGAATTGAATCCTTCGTGACACTGCGTGTGGGTGCGTTCGGCAAATAACATTTCACGGAACCAGCTCCTGACCCGCGGCTTCCATCTCGCAGCATCCGGGGTTGCTCTACGACATCAATGGTGGATTGTGGAGATTCCCTCAGCCTCCCGATCCTGGGGTCAACGTTCGGTTGTGCGCCCTCGCCGTCCCGTGATGGTTGCCAGTGCACCCACCGCCAAGAGCACCACAGCCCATGCAAGCATTGATGAATTGGTCGTGCCCGTGGTGGGCAGTGTTCCCGCACCGGACACAACTGGTGGGGCAGTCGTTGTCGACGCCGGGGCACTCGTCGTCGACGCTGGGGCGGTGGTAGTCGAGGTTGTGACGGTGAATGCGGTTTGTCCGCTCACCACGCACTCAGGGTGGTATTCGGATGCCCACGTCATTTTCACGTTGATCGCACGCGTGACGGTGCCCACGAGCCTGACGTGCATCCTTGCGAAACTCGGATACGAGTGGAGATTCAACGAAGCGAGATCGAGGGTGCCGTTTGCGCCGAAGTTCTGTGGGCTAAGTCCAGAGATGGCAGCCCCGCGTGAGTCAACGAATTCGACCGTGCCTGAGGTGAAGTTGCCAACCGTGGGATTCACCAGCGCAAATTGCTTCCATGATGTTGCCGCGCAACGTGATGCGCTTTCACGGAAGTTGCTGATAGGTAGCACGAATCCATTTGCGCCGCAGGCGCCACCGGTCTGCGAGTCGAAGTTCTGAATCTGTTTTGTACCGTCGTGGCCCATCAACCAAAGACAGCTGGGGTCGGCAGGATCGATTTGGACGGTGTACAGGGCTTCAAGTTCGCTGAGAACGAATGTCTTCGGATTGGGCGAGAAGCTGGTACACAAATTGTTGGTGGCGAAGTCGTAGCACTCCACCTGGGAAGTGCCATTTTGGAGCACCACATTGGGCATGAATATCCGCGTGCCGTCAACGTAGGCCTCACCGCGCGTCGTGCCCCAGCCGGCATTGAAGGGGTTGGCGAGCCCAGCCAGGTTCGGGTCAATCGTGACGGTTTGGCCCGCGAAGTCGGTGCACGCATTGGCAGTTGTGCCCGGGAAGCAGACGCCGATGGCGTTTCCGGTGGAGTTCAGGAGCGGAAAGGCAGGCACCGCCGTGAAGGTGTTGGGGGAGAACTTCGTGTTCGGCACAATCGGCCATCCGGTGCAGTTGGTGGGTGTCGACGACACATCAACGCACGAGATTTCGGCGAGACTGTTGGTGTTCGCGGTGCCGTAGATGTTGACGAAAATCTGGTTGCCGACCGCTGCGATGGTCGGCGGTTCCCACGTGCGCCCCTGCACGACATTGTTCCTGGTCA
>WLGS01000118.1 GCA_009703125.1 Actinomycetota bacterium | reverse complement strand
TTCGCGTGTCACTCGTGTGAGGCGAGTGCCGAGAGTGAATGCCTCCACGCGTTGGCGACCAGCGACACCTGCATGTACAAAACGTAACAACGCACGCGCATAGGGCTCCATTGAGCCGCTGATGTCGAGCAGAAAAACAATGCGTCGAGGTTTTTCGCCCGAAGTTGTCCAATGACGGCGCATGGGTTCGCCACCGGCGGCAAGAGACGCACGCACTGTGCGACGCATATCGGGTCGTGTGCCGCGGCGAGTTGTGGCGGTGCGTCGCAATGATGCACGTGGCGTGCCAGCAAGGCGCAATGACTCCATGAAATGCATAGCGAGTTTCATTTCCTCGTCGGAATACTCCGCAAAGTCTTTTTCACGCAATGTCTCAACGCCAGAAAATCGCACGGTGATTGTGGGCTCATCAGATGCAGTGGCCTCACCATCTGTTGCGCCGTCATCATCGGAGTCAAGTGCGAGGGTTAACTGTGTCATTTCCTCGGGAACAGTCTCTGGGGATTCACGATGTTCCCAGAACACTGCAAAGGCTTTGTCAAACAACACAATGTTTTCATGACGATGCACAAGAGTGGAGCGCGCTGCCCAGTACACGGCGTTGCGATCTTGGATTCCCACAAGTGCAAGGGAGTTGATAAAGGTCAGTACCGCATCAAGTGGGGCAGGAATTTCTAGTTGCCGTAACAGGCGCGCAAAGCCAACCGCCATCTGTTCCGGAGTTGACTCAACGGTCTGCATGCAAATTATCCGTGGAGCAATCCGCGGTCGAAGGCCTGTTGCACGATGTGTGAGATGCCATGGTCACGCACACGGCTGTGGTCTTCGCGATACTTCAACACCGTTCCCAATGTTTGCTCAATGATTGTTTCATCGATCTGTGTAACGCCAAGACGACCCAACGCAGTTGCCCAATCAATTGTCTCGGCAACTCCAGGTGGTTTATAGAGCTTGATGCCGCGAAGTGCCTCAACTGCGCCTGCAACTTGACGTGCGAGGGTCTCTTGCACATGGGGCACACGAAGGCGCACGATTTCTACTTCACGATCAAAGCCGGGGTGTTCCACCCAGTGATACAAACAACGACGCTTCAATGCATCGTGAACATCACGTGTGCGATTTGAGGTGAGAATCACAATCGGTGGTTGAGGTGCAGTGAAGGTGCCCACTTCGGGAACGGTGATCTGAAAATCAGAGAGCACTTCCAACAAGTAAGCCTCAAATTCATCATCGGCACGATCAATTTCGTCAATCAGGAGAACCGGGGGAACAGTGCCAGAAAAATCAATGGCTCGTAACAGTGCACGCTTCAGCAAGAAACGTTCGTTGTAAAGCTGGCCTTCCAAAGAATTGGCATCTGTGCGTGCAGCTTCACCTGTGGCTTCGGTGGCGCGAAGATGCAAAAGTTGGCGTGAATAATCCCAGTCGTACACCGCTTGGGCGACATCGATGCCTTCGTAACACTGCAAGCGAATGAGTTCGGTGTTGTACCAGCGCGCAATGGTCTTGGCGAGTTCGGTCTTGCCGACGCCTGCTTCGCCCTCTAAAAACAAAGGACGACCCAGCGACAAAGAGAGGAAAACAGCGGTGGATAATCCTTCATCGGCCAAATAGCCATGCTGAGCCAAAGCAGCGGAAACCTCTTGGGTGGTACTTGGCGCAAACGTCACCCTTGAAGCGTAGGGCGCATGGGATGCAAGCCCCCACTTGGACTTGAGCCAAGGGATAGTTGAGGCATTGGCGAGGCGGGCATTGTGAGGTCTCACCTAAGGTGACGCTATGGATTTGGGCATACAGGGACGCACTGCAGCAATTGCGGCAGGAACTGCAGGACTTGGGCTGGGAACAGCCAAGGCACTAGCCGCAGAAGGCGTACGCGTGGTGGTGTGTGGGCGAGACGAACAACGATTACACGATGCACTAGTAGAGATTGGCCATGGTGCACGTGGGGTGCAATGTGATGTCTCCACTGCCGACGGTGCGCGAGAATTTATGCGCGACGCACTTACAGAACTGGGCCAGATCGACATTCTGATTGCAAATGGCGGAGGTCCGCCACCAGGTGGTTTCGCACACACCGAGTTTGAGGCATATAACGAAGCGCTACAAAAGAACTTGTTATCGGTAGTGGCGATGTGTCAAGAAGTGATTCCAGGAATGCAGGAACGCAAGTGGGGAAGAATTGTGGCAATCACCTCAGTGGCTGTGCGCCAACCCATTGACAATTTGATTCTTTCGAATACAGCACGAGCAGGGGTGACGGGATTTTTAAAGACTTTGGCGCGCGAGGTAGCAAAAGATGGAATCACAGTGAACACAGTGCAGCCAGGTACTCACGAAACTGATCGCATCACACAGCTCTATGGCGCACATCTTGGTGATGTGGCACGTTCCATTCCCGCGGGAATCATTGGCGATGCAGACGACTTCGGCAAGATTGCTGCTTTCTTGTGTAGCGACGCCGCCAAGTTCATGACGGGGGTGCAACTACATGTGGATGGTGGCGCATACGGGGGATTGCTGTAGGAACGACTAAGTTCACTGCATGCTTCAACACATCGTGCTTTTCAACTGGAGTGACACAACTCCAGCCGGTCATGCAGTCTTGGCTGCAAATGAACTGCGTCGCTACGCATCAACACTTGATGGTCTGGTGTCCTACTACTGCGGGCCCAATCTTCAACTGAAGGAAGGCACCTACGATTTCGGTGTCGCCGCTGTGTTTGAAGATGTTGCTGCATGGCAGGCATACGACACTGCGCCAGAGCATGATCGCATTCGTGCTGAATTCTTCGGACCGTATGTGGCTACGCGAGCCGTCATTCAATTCGAAGCGTAAAGACCTTTAGTTCTGCACTGATTCAAGTGCGCGACGCACAAGAACACGTGCCAGATGCTCGCGGTATTCCGCGCTTGCATTGGAGTCTGATTGTGGCTCAGCTTCTGCGGCAGCAAGCTGCGCTGCTTCGGCGATACTGGCGCCACTGGCAATTGCTTGAGACACACTTGTGGCCAAGATGGGAACCGAACCCATGTTGACAAGTGCAACACCAGACTCAGTGCCACGCTTCCATGCAGCGACTCCCACAATTGCCCAATCTTGTGCGCGACGGTTGAACTTTTGAAAGCCCCATGTCGCGCCATTCATCTTGGGAATGCGAATTTCGGTGAGCATCTCATCGGGAGAGAGCTCGGACTCGAGGAATCCTTTGTGGAAATCAACAGATGCGATCTCTCGTGTGCCGTTGGGGCCTTGTGCGATGTAGGTCGCGCCTAAGGCAAGCGCAGTTGCCGGAAGATCTGATGCGGAGTCCGAGTGTGCAATGGAGCCACCAATGGTGCCGCGATGACGCACTTGTGGGTCACCCACATGGCTTGCAGCGTTGGCCAGCAGCGGTGCATGTTGAAGCACGATGGGGGATTTTTCTACGTCCATATGTCGTGTCATTGCACCAATGGCAATGTATGCGCCAGCATCGGTGATGTAGGACAAGTCGGTGATACGTGCAATGTCAATCAAGACAGCAGGCTGTGCAAGGCGCAGTTTCATCAGTGGCAACAAACTGTGTCCACCTGCGAGAAACTTGGCATCTTCGCCGTACTCGCTCACGAGTGCAATGGCTTCGGCGGCAGATGATGCGCGCTTGTAATCAAATGGTGCGGGAATCATGATGGCTCCTTATTTGGCCTGAGCGGCGGCAAGCACCGATTGAACAATGTTGTGGTATCCGGTGCAGCGACACAGGTTGCCTTCAAGGCCGATACGCACTTCTTCTTCAGTGGGGTTCGGATTCTCTTTTAACAAACTGATGGAAGCCATGACCATTCCTGGTGTGCAGAAACCGCATTGCAGGCCATGGTTATCCATAAACGCTTGCTGCATTGGGTGCATCACGCCGTCTTTGGCCAAGCCTTCAATGGTGGTGACCTGGCATCCATCTGCTTGAGCAGCCAACATGGTGCAGCTCTTTACAGATTCACCATCGACATGGAGTGAACATGCGCCACAGCTTGAAGTGTCGCATCCAATATTGGTACCGGTGAGTCCGAGAGTTTCACGGACATATTGCACCAACAAGGTGCGTGGTTCGATCTCACTTTCGTGTGTCGTTCCGTTGACTGTGATTGTTACTTTCATCGTGGATTCCTTTTGTCGTTCTTCTTATCGTGCGTTTTGAATAGCGGCCCACACACGTTGTGCGGTAGTGGGCATGTCAATGTGGCGTACACCGAGATGTGACACTGCATCAATCACAGCGGATTGAAGTGCAGGTGTTGCACCAATAGTTCCCGACTCTCCAATTCCCTTTGCGCCAATCAAGTTGTTTGGTGTGGGTGTTTCCATATGCACAACCACCACGCTGGGCAATTCGGCTGCAGAGATAAAGGCATAGTCCGCCAAGTTGGAGGTGATGGGATTGCCGTCTGCGTCATAGAGCACTTCTTCAAACAGTGCTTGAGCTGCTCCTTGGGCGACGCCACCGTGAATCTGGCCCTCCAGCAAGAGCGGATTCAACACGGTGCCTGCATCGTCACATGCGATATGGGCGATGTGCGTTGCCTTGCCTGTTTCGATATCTACTTCCACCACGGCAACGTGTGCGCCGAAGGGGAAGGTGGGGCCTGTCACGCCAATGACATCGGAGTGCACAAGTCCACCCGATTGTTTTTCGGCGATTGCAAGATCCGCCCATGTCTTTGACACTGCAGGAGTTCCCGCAACATGGAAGACCCCTTTGTCTTTGTCCAACACGATGTCTTCTTCATTGGCTTCCAATAACCGTGCAGCAACTGAACGCGCCTTGTTCACCAATTCGCCTGCAACTGCAAATACGGCATTGCCGCCTTGTTGCAAAGAACGCGAACCCATGGTGCCCGTACCAATGGGCACGCGATCCGTGTCACCCCAGACAAGTTCAATCTTGTCTATGGGAATACCAGTTTGTTCGCTTGCCAACATTGACCAAGAAGTGTCATGGCCTTGGCCGTGTGGCGAAGTGCCGGTGTAGACACGGGCCGAACCATCGTCGAG
>WLGS01000117.1 GCA_009703125.1 Actinomycetota bacterium | reverse complement strand
GTGCAGGTTCGTTAGGACGTCCACGGTGAGGAACCGGGGCCAAGAAGGGACTGTCGGTTTCTACAAGAACTCGATCATTGGGGCATAGAACTGCAGCTTCGCGTAGTTCGGCTGCGTTCTTGAATGTCACAATGCCGCTAAACGACAGATACGCGCCACGATCCAAACACTGACGAGCTTCGTCGGGGCCGCCAGTAAAACAATGAATGATTGTGTGGGTGGGCATGCCTTCTGCGTCGAGTACATCGAAAGTGTCTTGCCATGCATCACGGGTATGGATCACCAGTGTCATGTCGTGCTCTTTGGCTAAAGCAATTTGTTCGGCAAATGCTTTCATCTGCACATCGCGTGGTGAATGTTCGTAGTAGTAGTCAAGGCCACACTCACCAATTGCAATCACTCGATCGCGCCCAATAAACGGAACAATGCTGTCGACACCTTGGGTTGCATCGTGTGGGTGTAGACCCACAGTTGCCCACACGTCGGGAAATTCACTTGCAATTTTTGTTGCCGCATCACATGTGGGTGCGTCTGTTCCAATGACAACGAAACGTTCTACTCCAAGTTCACGTGCACGTTGCAACGTGTCGGCCACACCGTGTTCCATCTTGTCGTCATGTATATGACAGTGCGTATCTGTCCAGCCCTTTGCGTAACTCATGAGATAGTGCGACGAGGAAACAGTGGGTCACCCTTGATGACAGGTGCGCCCGATGGGTACAGACCCCATTGGGTATCTGCGGGTATGCGACAGTTTTCGATATCAGTGGTCATGCCAATGCGACGCCAGATTTCACGGGCGGTATCGGGCATTGCAGGAAACGCAAGGATCGTCACAATGCGTAATGCCTCGAGTGCATCACCCATCACTGCATCTACCTCTGGACCTGGTTCGCTCTTCCACGGTTCATGGTTTTCGAGATGAGCATTTGTTGCACGAATGAGTTGCCATGTGGCCTCTAATGCGCGAGATGGTTGCACTTGTTCCCAATGTTGTGAAGTTTCGTTCACGCATTGTTGAGCAATGGGCGCAAGAGTGCTATTGGGGCTAGGCGCGGTGCCGAGTCCGCCACATTTCTTCTCCACCACTGTGGCGATGCGTGCGGCGAGATTGCCCAAGTTGTTCGCAAGATCTGAGTTGTAGCGCGAGATGAGCCCTTCGTAGGTGAAATCGCCGTCGTTTCCATAAATGGTGTCGGCCAACACGTAGTAACGGAATCCATCAACTCCAATTTCATCCACTAGGTCAAGTGGATTCACCACATTGCCTTGTGTTTTCGACATCTTTTCGCCACCAACGAGGAGCCATCCGCCCACAGCCCAACCTTTAGGAACTTCAATTCCTGCGGACATCAACATTGCTGGCCAATACACATTGTGGAAACGCACGATGTCTTTGCCGATGAGGTGGTGATTGACGGGCCACCATTTGTTGAACATCTCGTCATCGGTGCCATAACCAATTGCGGTGATGTAGTTGGCGAGTGCATCGAACCACACATAGGCCACATGAGAGGAATCAAAAGGAAGGGGAATACCCCACTTCAAAGTCTTGCGACTGATGGAGAAATCTTGAAGTCCTTGTTTGATAAAACCAATCACTTCATTCACACGATGTTCAGGAACAACTGCATGAGGATGTTCTGCGTAGAAGTCGAGAAGCCTCTGTTCAAATCGTGAGAGGCGAAAGAAATAGTTTTCTTCTACGACGTGTTCCACGGGGCGTTTGTGAATAGGGCAGTTGTTGCCGTCGAGATCTTCTGGCGTGAAATAGGCCTCGCATGGCACGCAATACAAACCGCTGTAGGTGTCCAGTTCAATGTCGCCAGCATTCAAACATGCTTGGAGCAGTTTTTGCACGCCGGCATAATGTCGCGCCTCGGTTGTGCGGATAAAATCATCATGGGAGATATTCAGTCGTTTCCATGCTTCTTCGAACAAGGGAGCGATGGAATCGGTGAACTCTTGGGGTGTCATGCCCGCTGCATCAGCAGCTTGTTGAATCTTGAGGCCGTGCTCGTCAGTTCCTGTCAAGAAATGCACATCGTCGCCCAAGAGGCGATGCCAACGTGCAAGAGCATCACCCACAATGGTGGTGTATGCATGCCCCAAGTGAGGGCGTGCATTGACGTAATAAATAGGGGTGGTGAGGTAGTAGGTGCCCACTCATT
The DNA here is from genome assembly GCA_009703125.1 of Actinomycetota bacterium. Taxonomy (GTDB): domain Bacteria; phylum Actinomycetota; class Acidimicrobiia; order Acidimicrobiales; family Ilumatobacteraceae; genus UBA2093. The sequence continues at coordinate 2,884 of WLGS01000117.1, read as the reverse complement.
CAGGCTAGGTCACAAATGGGTGTGAAAGTCGGTTCGTTTTTCACTGCAGGTGTTTCATACGCTGGACAAGATGTCTTTTGAGTTCGATCACGCCACACATGCCGTCCCTTTAGGTGATGGCGTGTATGACACCCCCATTGAAGATCGTTGGGACATCAACGGCAATGCCAATGGTGGTTATCTCTTGGCACTAGTTGCAAATGCCATGCGTGAAGCATCAGGGCGTGCACATCCAGTATCGGTATCTATGCATTATTTGGCTCCAGGCCCAGCTGGCCCCGCACGCACTCACACCGAAGTGGTGAAATCGGGAAAGCGTTTGGCCACTGTTGTTGCATCGTTGCGACGAGACGGAAAAGATCTCGTGCGCAGTATCGGCACATTTGGTGACATAGATGCAACTCAAGGTCCGCAGTCATTAACGCTCACTCCACCGGAACTTCCCGCATTTAATGATTGCCCGACTCGGCCCGCAAGCGGACCGGCTCCACTGGGATTGTCTTCGCGTCTCGATATGCGACTTCATCCCGATGACACCGGTTTTGCACGTAACGAACCCAATGGTCGCGCGCTTGTGCGTGGGTGGTTCAAGTTTGTCGATGATCGCCCCGTGGACACCTTGGCACTGCTACTTGCCGCAGATGCTTTTCCACCCGTGATGTTCAACTTGTTTGGCATGCAAGGGTGGGTGCCCACTATTGAATTCACTGTGCACGTGCGTGGAGTCCCCGCACCTGGTCCAATTGCGTGTGTGTTTGAAAGTCACGCAGTGCAAGGTGGGTACTGGGAAGAAGATGGCGCGATGTGGGATAGCAACGGTCAACTTGTTGCCATGAGTCGACAGTTAGCGCTTGCGCCCTTGACGTAGGCCAAGTGTGTAGGCACACAACAGCCCTACAGATACCAAAGTTGCGGTGGTAGAGCGTCGAATCAGCATCTTTGAACGCTGGGCAAAAATCACCACGGGCCATCCACGTGCCCGAGAGAGGCCAGCCAATTCGGTATCGGGGTTGACGGCCACTGCATGACCAACAATTTCCATCATTGGTACATCGCTCATTGAATCTGAATATGACCAGGACTCAGCAAGATTGATGCCGCGTTCTTGTGCGAGGCGTGAGATTGCTTCGGCTTTTCCTTCGCCGTAGCAAAAAGGACCATCAAGTCGGCCTGTGTAGATGCCATTGTCCACTTCGGCACGCGTGCCAATTCCACCCGTCATTCCCAATGCAGTTGCTAATGGTTCAACAAGTTCAATGGGCGAGGCGGACACAATCCAAGTTTCGCGACCCGCACGATGATGTTGTTCAAGAAGTGCACGTGCTTCTGGGCGAATAAGACCAAGCAATTCGGGCAAGACAATTTCATTGAGACCCACAAGATCTGATTGCTGCATGCCGCCCACGCCAGCCAAAATACGATCGCGCACACCAGTGCTGGATTCATCGCTGGAGCCAAAGAATTGAAAACGAAGAGCGCGCACAACATCTGGCACAAAATCTTGTAATCGAATATGGCCTGCATCACGAGCGGCACGTGCAAAAACAAAAGCTGACGATCCTGCAATAAGTGTGCGGTCAAGATCAAAGAAAGCCGCGGTGCGTGTAGTGGTCATAGTGCTACTGCAAGCGTATAGACACGTTTACGGGGAACACCAAGTGCATCAGTCACTTCATTGATGGCATCGCGAGTGGTGAGGCCCGACTGAATACGTTGTGTGAGTTCATCGATGATGTCGGTGTCTGTTACTTCGACAACGTCTGCCCAGTAGGGGGCAATGACAATTGCGTACTCGCCGCGTGGCTCAATCGTGCGCACATGGACAAGAGCATCTTCTAATGAGCCACGCCACAGATCTTCGTGCAGTTTTGTGAGTTCGCGTGCAAGAACAATGGTGCGCGTGGGATCACAAGTAGATGCAAGGTCAACCAATGTGCGCTCTAAGCGATGTGGTGCTTCATAAAGAACAGTGGTGCGCCGCTCGCGGGCAATCTCGGTGAGTCGCTCGCGACGTGCAGCTCCTGCTCTCGGCAAGAATCCATCAAAGGCAATACGCGTTGTGGGCAGGCCGCTGATTGCAGCTGCCATAACGAAGGCTGCAGGACCAGGGGTGGCATACACCTTGTGTCCTGCTGCATGCACTGCGGCAACTAATTGTTCGCCAGGGTCACTAATTCCAGGCGTACCTGCATCACTGATCAGCGACACGGTGATGTTGTTCCCCAGATACTCCAACACTGTTGCAATCACATCGTGTTCGGTGTGTTCGTTGGTCACGAGTAAACGTTCTGGTCGTGCACCAATGTGTTTCAACAATGAGCCACTGCGGCGTGTGTCCTCACAACACACAATGGGCGAGGCACGCAATACCGACACAGATCGAGGTGAAATGTCATCAAGATTGCCGATAGGTGTTGCGACCAGCCACAAGCCATGGTACACGGTAGAACTGGATTCGTTAATGGTCGACATGGCGCACCTCGATTGTGTCACCCACGCGGACATTCCAGCGTTCAAATGAACCTGTCGATGCTTCAATGACGAATTGTGCTTTGCGTGTGAGTTGCCCCACGCGCCAAGGCTTCATGGTGTCAATCCGTAGAACAATTCCCTCGGAATCGACGTAGGCAACATCAATGGCAGTTTTCATTCCCATGGTGTGTACCCACGAACACGGGTCCAACAACAAAGGCTCTGGAATTGCGGCCATTCCAATAAGGCCACGGCGTCGATCTGTGCGCGAAGTTGCCCGCCCAGCTGATGCCACAACACGACCTTGGCTCACGAGCCAAACAGGTTCGATAGAGCGACCCGTGTGTGCAGTCATGCTCACACGTTAAATCGGAATTCGGTGACGTCACCGTCAACAAATTCGTATTCTTTG
>WLGS01000116.1 GCA_009703125.1 Actinomycetota bacterium | reverse complement strand
GCTATCGACGGTTTGTCAGTAATCACTTCTGTAAAGAACAACGCCGTGGAGTGCGTGAGCTTCTCTGACTTGTGGGTATTGCTCGGACCAGATGCCACTGGCCGTAACAGCTGGAGCGATGCAAATGATGCAGCCGCAGAATTGAAAGCAAAGATTGGCGACAAGAACGGCGTCATCAACGCTCCTTACCCAGATGCAAAGTTGACAGTGACTGCACCTGGTGAAGAGTCCGGTACGTACGACTCTTTCGTGGAAATTGTTCTTGGTTCTGTTGCAAAGTCCTTGGAAGTTGAAGATGATCAGGCACGACCTGACTACACCGCAAGCCCCAACGACAACGTCATCATTGAAGGCATTGCCGCAAACGACACCTCGCTCGGCTGGGTGGGATTTGCATTCGTAGAAGAGAACCTCGACACCATCAAGCCATTGAAGGTTGATGCAGGTAAGGGTTGTATTGAAGCAACAAACGAGTCAATCGCATCAGGAGAATTCCCGATTGCTCGCGCTTTGTACATTTATGTAAACAAGGCAAAAGCAGAGTCCAATCCTGCTTTGGCTCAGTTCGTTGATTTCTACCTCAGCGATGCTGGCCTCGGAGTTATTGGCTCCGGCGAAGGCCAAGTGCCCTACGTATCACTTGCGGCTGCTGACTTGGAAGCCACTCGCGCAGTGTGGACCGCAAAGACGGTCGGTACCCGCGATGGTGGAAAGTAGATAACTCGCCCCCTCCGGCGTGAGGTGACTAGTTCTCGGGAATCTGGGAACAGCTTGGGGTGTCAGAATGGAAGTTCTGACACCCCAAATACCTCTTTACGGGGTCAAATTGGTGAGCAGTAGTCCAAATAAGTGAGAATGAGATAGTGAGCACAGCCCCGATCAGCTTCAAGCTTTCACGCAAACGTCAGACGACGAACACGGCGATGAAAGCTTTCTTTCTCACTGCAGCAGTAACGACTTTCGTCATCACTCTCCTCATCATCTACACCTTGGTGAATGATGCATGGGGATTTTTTGTCAATGTGCCCAAAGATGCTTTGTGGTCACTTGGGTGGTTCCCACGTCGTGAATTCTTCGACATCAAGACCTTGATTATGGGTTCGTTAATGGTGACAGGAATTGCGATGTTGATTGCAGTTCCTATCGGTCTTGGTTCTGCCATTTATCTCTCTGAGTTCGCACGACCCAAGGTGCGCAAAATTCTCAAACCAGTAGTTGAAATTCTCTCTGGCATCCCAAGTGTGGTGCTCGGATACTTTGCCATCAGTTTCATTAATCCGAATTTGATTGTTCGTTTTTTCGATGGCGCCAATAAAGCCTTCAACATTGCCGCCGCTGGAGTGGCAGTGGGAATCTTGACAATTCCCATCATCACTTCAGTGGCCGAAGATGCTCTTCGCGCAGTGCCTAATGCTTTACGAGAGGCATCATTTGGTCTTGGCGCCCGTCGCGTAGCCACCACGTTCCGTGTGGTGTTTCCCGCTGGTATCTCTGGCGTTGTTGCCGCGCTTATCTTGGGCATGTCGCGTGCAATTGGTGAGACCATGGTGGTTGCTATCGCCGCAGGTGCGGTTGGTGGCGGTTTGTTCTCGCTTGATCCTTTCCAACCAGGTCAAACAATGACAGCAGCAATGGCGGCCCTTGGTTTCGGTAGTGACCAGGTGGCAGGCAGTGGTTTGGCGTTTCAAAGTTTGTATTTCATTGGCTTTGTGTTGTTCGTGATTACGTTCTTGCTCAATCTCGTAGGTGACCGATTGGTGCGTCGAGTGCGAGAGGAGTACTGATCATGGCGTTATCTAGTCCTGAGAAGTACGGCGCAAAAAGTGCTGCAACAGTCACAGAAAGACTGAGTTCTGGCAAACGCCATCTGGGTGATTCAGTGGTTGAAATTGGATTGCTCGCAGCATTGATGAGCGCATTGCTGATATTGCTTGTTCTGATTTTGAGTGTCTTGGAAAATGCCTGGCCCATTCTTTCTACGCGTTTTGGCGATTTCCTCAGCAGTGGACTTGATGCATCTGACGCTGCCAATGCAGGTGTGTGGCAGGCAATGCGTGGCACATTAACTATGGCCATCATTGTCTCTTTGGTTGCGTTTCCACTTGGTGTTGCGTGCGCGGTGTATCTGGAGGAATACGCAGGAAAGTCACTTCTTGCACGACTCACTCGAATCAATGTGCGCAACCTCGCAGGTGTGCCTTCCATTGTGTATGGAATCTTGGGACTCGCAGTGTTCGTAAAGTTCGCAGGTGGATTTACAGGTGGTCGAACGGTTATCGCAGGTGGTCTCACGCTGAGCGTGTTGGTGTTGCCCATCGTGATCATCACTGCATCAGAAGCACTGCGTGCAGTTCCTCGTTCTATTCGTGAAGGAGCGCTCGGTGTCGGCGCAACGCAGTGGGAAACTATTCGCTCTCATGTATTGCCTGCTGCAGCACCAGGAATTCTCACAGGCACCGTGCTATCGCTTTCGCGTGCAGCAGGGGAGGCTGCGCCTTTGTTGCTCGTGGGTGGAGTGACCGGTCTTCTCACCACAGGTAATCAAGGATTGTGGGAACAAATCACCCAAGGCGGGTTCACCTCGATGCCTGTTGCGATTTTCTCCTATGCCCGCCAGACCGGTGCTGACTTCCGTGAGGTCACTGGGGCTGCATCATTGGTGCTTTTGGTTCTCGTTGTATTGATTAATGCAATAGCGATTTTGTTGCGCAATCGATTTGAAAAAAGGTGGTAGGAAAAATGGAAACCGAAAACTCCCTCGACGTGCCTGTATGTGAGGCCGAAGATCTCTCGGTGTATTACGGCGAGTTCCGCGCAGTGCGTGATGTCAACCTCAAAATTCGCGGACAGCAAATCACAGCTTTCATCGGACCATCGGGTTGTGGCAAGTCAACCGTGTTGCGTTGTTTCGACCGTATGAATGACCTCATTGATGGCGCACGCATTGAAGGCAAAGTGCGCTATCACGGCGTAGATCTCTACGGCAAAGATGTGGATGCAGTGGAAGTGCGTCGCCGTGTGGGCATGGTGTTTCAAAAGCCCAACCCATTTCCGAAAAGCATCTATGACAACTTGGCTTTTGGACCTCGTTTAAATGGCATCAAGAAGAAGGCCGAGTTGGACGCCATTGTGGAATCCTCCTTGCAGCGTGCTGCTTTGTGGGATGAAGTAAAGGATCGTCTCAAGGCATCGGCGATGAGTTTGTCGGGCGGCCAGCAACAACGTTTGTGTATCGCACGATGTATCGCCGTGGAGCCAGATGTGATTTTGATGGACGAGCCTTGTTCCGCGCTTGACCCCATCGCCACGAGTCGCATTGAAGACCTGATGCAGGAGATCAAGCAAGACTTCACGATCATCATCGTGACCCACAACATGCAGCAAGCTGCTCGAGTGAGCGACCGCACCGCGTTTTTCACCACTGAAATCAATACCGAGAGCGACCGACGCACTGGTGTCTTGGTGGAATTCGACAGCACCCAGAAAATGTTCTCTGCGCCTTCTGATAAGCGCACCGAGGACTACATCACGGGCCGTTTCGGCTGATTTTGCCCTCCTGCGGAGGGGTTTTCCTGAGAATTCAAGGAAGGTTCGCTGGATTTCCTAAATGTTGGTAATTCCGAGTGGAATTGTCAGGAATCACGCTATTGTTGACCCAGTTAGTCAGCAATACCCCAAGGAGCCGTTATGGGCCTGTTTCTAGTGGAATTCTCACCGCAAGGCGCGATCGATCAAGTTCTCGAGACCCTCAAGAGCACCATTTCGGGTGTGGGTGCAGAACTTATTGAAGTTCAGGTCACCGCAGACAAATCACATGTGTTTGCCATCATTGAGGCCGCAAACGCCGGGGGAGTGAAGGAATCACTCGCCAATGCTGGCTTCGAGTTTGATGGCATTGCCCCTGTTCGATTGGTGGGAGCCGATCTTGAGCAAATCAAGCAAAGCCGTCCACCTACTGGTTATCTCGTGGAGTGGGATATTCCCGAGGGCATCACCATGGACGCCTACCTCGCACGCAAGAAGGAAAAGTCTCCGTTGTATGCACAAGTGCCCGAGACAACATTTCAGCGCACCTATGTACGCGAAGACATGTTGAAGTGCTTGTGCTTCTATGACGCACCCGATGAAGAAGCAGTAGTGCGCGCTCGCGAAGTTGTGAGCACTCCTATCGACCGTCTCCACAAACTCGACACATCAATTGGCGACTGACATGTCCGTACATCTCACCGATAACGCAGTGCGTACAGATGCAAGTGTTCTTCAACTCTTGCAAAGTATTGCTGCGTCTGCCGGCGAGGTTGATGCCAATGTCGATGCTGATCGCCGAGAAGTCCTTGGTCAACTTGCAGCAGCCGGACTTTTGGACTTAGGGCTAGCTACAGGCCACGGTTCGTATCTCGACCAAGCTCGTGTGTTGTCCGACATTGCCAGCATGTGCATGTCTACGGCCTTTAGCGCCTGGGCACATCGCATGACTCTTGAATATGTAGCTACATACAGTGCTGATAAACATGGTCACATTGTTGAGGCATTGCGGTCACTTGACATCGTGGGATCTACTGCAATGGCAGGCACTTTCCGCGCGGCAAGTGGTCAAGAAGAACTCACGGTGCATCTCACAGAAGATGACAATGGCGTCTTGCGCGCAAACGGATTCATTCCCTGGGCAAGCAACCTTTATGACAATGCTGTCATCGTCACAGGCATGCTTCATGGAAACACGCGTCGCATTGTTGTGCTGAATCGTCTGCGCGAGGGCATTGAAGTTCTCCCGACTCCACAGTTGATGGCGCTCGATGCATCACGATCGGGAGCTATTCGTTTAGTGGATGTCGTAGTCACCGAAGATGACTTCATCGACGTGGACTTTCTTGAATTCGTGCGCTCGGTGCGCCCTACTTTCTTGGCTTTTCAAAGTGCATTCTGCATCGGCCTCGCATCAGCATCTTTGGGTGCAATTCGTGAGTTGCGTGGCGTTGCTCAATCATTGGGCGAGAGGGTTTCCTCGCAGCGTGACGAACTCGCTCGCTTGTGCCACCGACTTGAAGCTCTGACCATCTGGTTGGGCCAGCGTGATGGCGAAGTGCCATTGAATCCAGTACG
>WLGS01000115.1 GCA_009703125.1 Actinomycetota bacterium | reverse complement strand
TGCGACACCCACAATTGAGACCTTGTCACCAAATTTTTTGTGCGCTTCCTCGACCGAGGGAGCCTCAAAATTACAAGCGCCTCAACCAGGCGCCCAAAACCACAAAGCCATCGGCATAGCCGTTGGGCCTCGTGTGAGATCAATCGATCCTCCACCAACGAGCGTAAATACATCTGTATTGGCGACTTGCAACGAGGTAGTTGTCTCCACCGATGAGGGGGCTGTCACCGCTACTGAAGTTGAATCAACAGGATCGCTATTTGACGAACCGCACCCGGTCATCACCAACGCACCCACCAGCACGCCTGTTCCAAACAATCTTCTCACCGCAATCACCCTAGTTCTATGGAGACGTAGTTGTAGGTGCAACTGTTGTCGTTGGCGAAGTGGTTGTGGGTGCCGCTGTGGTTGTGGGCAAAGAAGTTGATGGCTGCATCGTTGTCGTAGGCGCTGGAATCGTTGTGGTCGACGTAGGAGGTGGAATCACAAAACCATTTGCCCATCCCCAACGAATATCCATCGGTGCGCCCACGGGAGTTCCTTGAGCACCTGGTGTTTCATCCATGATGCGACGAAGTTGCGCCCAACCATCCCACGCAGAGATACCTGTCGTTCGACATCCTCCACGTATTTGTGTACATGCCGAAGTCTGCACGGTGATAGCTCCGATGCGCAATGGCTTACCTTGGGACGCTGCTCGTGCTGCCATTACTGCCCATTGTCGCGATTGAGATCCACTTTGAGTATGGATTTGTGGCATCGCCACGACGTTCGGCCCTGCATGGGACGACACATACAACACATCATCAATTGTCCATCCGTTGTTACATGTGCGACGACTGGACACCGTTTGTGGACACCCATCAGCAGAACCAAAATTCCACAAACGCACAGAAGTGGATGCCACATAACCATCCACCCATAAACGTGCTTGTTTCACCGGACCCCAACCAGGCTCAATATCTACCGACCCTGTCACTGTGACTCTCGGGTCAGCTATAGCTCGCGTTCTTTCCACCACTTGAGCCCACAGTTGTCCACCTGAGTATCCATTAAATTTTGTTTTACCGCCCGAATTACTTGTTCCAATAGAAACTTCCCACGGACCGGTTCCACATTCGGCTAATCCAGATGCCCACGCACTCGTAGTTGCAGCAATGTCGTCATAAGTCAATTTGCGTGTTTTTTCAAACCCACTTGATCCGCCATCCACCTGCATCCCAAACGACAGCACAACAATTCCCTGACGTACTTTTCGTGCTTGATCGCAAGCCGCTGCACGTATGACAGGGATTGCTGTATCGAGAGGCAATACGTCACGCGCACGCACGTAACTTCCCACAGCAACGTTCCAGTCGGACGACAATTGCGCTGGTACCGATTGAGGGAACCACATTGCCTCGCGTGCTGCTGTAGTCATTGCAGAGCCGGTGATTTCACTCGGCGTGGGATTGCGCTGGCATCCACGAGCACACGATCTTGTGGTCGGCGAAAACGCATCCACATTGACACGAGTGCCTTGTGAATTTCTATGACGAGTTGCCAAGGCAATAACTTGCACGGTGTTGGAACCACTGACACCACGTAACTGCACCGCTTTACGCGTTGGTCGCGTCGCATATTGATCAATAGTGCGTACACGTTTTCCATTCACAAATACAGCGACCTTGCCATTTCGAGATCCCGCGACATACCACAATGCAAAAGACCTTCCCTTCACTTGAAATGATGCAGAAGCACCAATTGCATCAACAGTGAGGAAAGATCGACCATGAGCTGTTTTGCTTTTCTTCGCCTGCCATAGTGAAGAAGTGGCAGCGGGTTGTGCATCTGCAATGTTGACGGGAAATCCAGAAAGAAGCAGGACACCCACCAAGCCATATGTCAGTTTTCGTAGCACCGCCCCACCCTAGACAGCTCCACACACGAAGTGTCGTCGGCCCTCTTTCTTAGATGTTTACTGCGTCTTGTCGTGTGAAATACGAGATGTCATGCCGGTGTAGACAAGACCAGCAAGCACAATTGCAGCCCCCAGCCAGCTAACCATGGTGATCTCTTCATCAAGAAAGAAAGCACCTAGTGCAGTTGCTGTGACTGGTTCAATCAATGTCAATGTCACCACTAACGCGCTTGAGAGTCTCGCCAGCGAAAGGGCATACAAAAGATAAGGGATTGCAATTGTTGCTATGCCCAAGTACAACACCGTCACTACCGACTGAGATTGTGCAAGCCACTGCATGGGAACCATGAAAAGAAACGCACTGCATAGAACTGCACTCACCACAAAACTTTGTGCCATCACCCATGAGCCCGACCAACCTCGGGTCAACAATCCTTTTGAGAGATGGGTATACGCCGCGTAACACGCACCAGCCCCCACACCACTTGCGATGCCCTGCACAGAAAGTTGACCGCCATCGGCGGGAGTTGAACCAAACACCAGTATCGATAGCCCCACAAGCGCAACAGCAACTCCACTTGCCATCGACCAAGAAATCTTGCGAGTAACCACAAACTCCACCGTGGTGGCGATGATGGGACCGCTACCAATAGTGACCATCGTTCCCACCGCAACTCCAGTGAGAGAAATGGACTGGAAGAAAAGAACTTGAAAAAGCCCCATCGCACAACCCGCCACAAAGATTTCCCATGTAGGTCGGCGAAAAGAAGCACGGTGGGTCAAAAATGCAAATGCCAACAGAGGAACTGCACCTATAAGAAGACGCATTGCAGCGATTCCCAAACTCGGGGCGTCATCAGGCAGAAAAGACCGTGCTGTTCCCGAAGTACCAAAAAGAACTGATGCACCCACTACTCCCACCATGGGATGCATTCCTTGCGAAGAACTGCGTAATTTCACTCAAACCACCAGATATTCAGCACCACACGACACACGCACTAGCCTTTCACAAGTGAGTGTGAGCCAGTGATGTTTAAGTTTCACCGAATCCAAAGTTCTTTTCGCACTCACTGGCGACTATGGATTCTGGTCGCACTGTCATATCTGCCGCTGATTGTTCTCGAACGCGGAAGAATCAACGCAGACACAAAGCTCTACCTGGGCGAGGACCCCTCTGGCCTGATCTCTCGCTCATTGTTTGCATGGGATTCAAGTCAGTTTGGAGGCTTTGTTCCTCATCAGGCCGTCGCATACCTATGGCCCTCGGGCCCTTTCTATTGGTTCTTTGATGTGCTGGGTTCACCCCAATGGGTCACACAACGAATATGGGTAGGCACGATCTTTCTTGCAGCCGCTCTTGGCACGTACCGATTCCTGCGACATTTTGCATTCTCTTCTCACGCCTCATTTATTGGCGCGCTTTTCTTTATGAGCTCGCCCTATGTGCTTGCATATCAATCACGCACTTCGTCAATGCTCATGCCATGGGCCGCCATTGCATGGTTGGGGTATTTCACATCCAAAGGCATGACATCGAAATCATGGCTATGGCCCTCCCTCATTGCACTCACAATGTTCACAGTGGGCTCTGTGAATGCGACAGCAACATTGCTCATTCTTCCTGTCCCACTACTAGTGGCCGTGTTTCATTACAGACGAGAACAAGCCTTCAAGACCCTTGTGCTGTTCTCCTTTAAGACTGCCTTTCTCACTCTGGGGGTTTCTCTGTGGTGGATTGTCATGCTCTATATCCAGGCGAGATACGGAGCAAAACTGCTCTCCTACTCAGAAACACTCGAATCTGTTGCATCCACTTCTCACTCATTTGAAGTACTCCGTGGATTTGGATACTGGCTGAACTACGTCGGACTTGATTCTCTGCCTCTCACCACTGGTGCACTAGAAGTTTTCACATCAGTCTCAGCAATGACAGCAGGCGTTGTTCTCGTCATACTTTCTGTGGGCAGCCTTGCGCTCTCACGTCAACCACAACATCAACTAGGTCTGTGGCTGGTTCTGGTGGGCACCGTTCTCAGTGTGGGCGTCTATCCACTAAGAAATGCATCTCCGCTTTTTAGCAGTCTTGCCAACGATCCCACCTCTACCCTCTCGCTTGCCTTTCGCTCGAGCACACGAGCAATTCCTATTCTGCTGCTAGGTCTTGCTATCGGCATCGCAATCATGTGTGACAGCGTCACAATTCCTTCACTGCACAATCGTTTGTCTCGCGCATTAACCAGACTGCGTGTCTCAACAAGAGCCTCGCAGTTAATGATTCCCATCTGTGTGGTAGCACTCATTGGGTTAGCCAACCCCACCCGGTACACCTCAGGATCATTTGATCCAACCCTTGAGCGTTCACCTCTTCCTGATAGTTGGCGCAACTTTGCCCGTGCAGTCGATGATCCTTTGGCCACCGACACACGCGTCGTACAACTACCCGGACAAGAATTTGGTGCCTATATATGGGGCTATACCGTTGACCCCGCATTACCGGCAGCATCACACACCGCACTGCTGACCCGCGATCTCATACCTTTAGGTAATGAGTCAATGATGAATTTGTTGTGGGCAACTGACGAAGCATTTCGTGAGGGTCGATTACATCCCAATGCACTTCAATCATTGGCGAGGGTTTTATCTACGCGAACTTTCTTTTTCCCAGGAGACCTTGATAATGAGAGATACGACACCCCTTCTCAGCAAGTATCACTTGCGGCCAACGCTCTCTCAGATGCCACCCAAGAAATAGAGGCGTTCCCTCGTACCCATCGTTATATTCGCTACGAACCCGATGTCGGTGCAGTTGTGCGTCAACAAACTTCGTCCCTTCTTCTTCTGGGCGACGGAAAAGGAGTGGTAGATGCAGCTGTTGCTGGTCTGCTCCAGAACCACACCATTGTTTATGCCGGACATCTTTCATCACAAGATCTCTCGACAGGTATGGATCGCTTTCAACACGCAGTGGTCACCGACACCAATACCGAGAAAGCCCAGCATTGGCGTACATCATCGGACACTTTGGGGTTTGACGAAAACCGTGATGGCGATTTGGTGAACTTCGGATCCGACTCAGGCGACATTCGCATGAGAATCTTTTCCGCTCAACGCACCGAAGACATCACATGGTTTGAGCAAGTAGGCCCCGTGCGGGCGCGAGCAAGTTCCTATGGGCCCCCCTTGTCGTATCGCCCCGAACATCGACCTTTTGCAGCCATCGATAGAAATCTTTCCACCTCATGGACCGTTGCACACGGCGCCACACCAGTT
>WLGS01000114.1 GCA_009703125.1 Actinomycetota bacterium | reverse complement strand
TGCGGCGTTGTCGAGACAAAGTTGTCGGGCTCGGGCATTGACATCAACGGCATGCACGGTGCAGTGAGGGTAGAGCGTGGCCAAGGTGAGAGCAATGGCGCCACTTCCACATCCAAGGTCGCATAACAAAGATCCCTCAGGCAGTTGTGGTAGCTGCTGCTTGAGTGCCCAATCCAAAAGGACTGCTGTGCCTTTGTCGAGGCCTCGGGAGCTAAAGACTCCAGACTCTGAGGACAAGGCAAGTGATGTATCGCCCACGTTTATGGTGAATTCAGTGCGGTGCGACGCGACGCTGGGTTGAGAATCGAAGTAGTGGGTCATTGGTTGGCCATCGGGGGTGTCCGTTGATGAGTTCATCACACAGGTAGCCTTTCAGATTATGGGTTACGACATTCGCACCTATGGCGATCCAGTGCTGACAACAGTGGCAGAGCAAGTGGAAAACATCGACGGGAAAGTAGTTCGTCTCACCCAGTCGATGCTGCAGGCTATGTATAAGGCGCCTGGTTTAGGTCTTGCCGCTCCCCAAATCGGCGTGCAGAAGCAGATTTTCGTCTACGACATAGATGGAACACCCACCACTTTGATTAATCCAAAGATTGTGGAAGAGCGAGGCGAGTGGGTCTTTGACGAGGGTTGTCTATCCATTCCTGGCTTATTCGTCGAAATGGTTCGTCCCAAAGAAGTACTCCTTGAAGCAGTGGATCTCAATGGCAACACCATTCAGATTGAAGCCGACGAGTTATTGGCACGACTTTTTCAACATGAACTCGACCACCTCAATGGAGTCTTGATGTTCGAGCGAATGACTCCTGAGCAACGTGATGAAGCACTTCGTGAATACAAGCGCATCGCAGATGCAGGTGGGCCAGTCGGGGACCCTCGTCACATTGGGCTGAAGTAACTACATGTCCAAAGAGGTGCGGCCTCTGGTATTCCTTGGCACCCCAGAGCCGGCAGCATTCATTCTTGAACAGCTCATTGCTGCAGGTTTTTCGATAGAGCATGTTGTCACCCGAAAAGATGCTCGACGAGGACGCGGAAGTCATACATCGGGTTCACCTGTCAAGGTTGTCGCGCAGGCGCATGGGATTCAAGTGTCGCACGATCTCGAGTGGATGACGCACAATGCACATCGGAACTTACTGGGAATTGTGGTCGCATATGGTCGGCTCATTCCCGTTGAGATTCTGCGCGATACGCCGATGCTCAATGTGCATTTCTCGTTGTTACCCCGTTGGCGTGGTGCGGCACCAGTAGAGCGAGCAATTCTGGCCGGCGATGATGTCACTGGCGTGTGCATCATGGATCTCGAAGAGACGTTGGATACTGGTCCTGTGCATGCGCGTCGCGAGGTGCCAATTACTTCTGCACACACAGCGGCGACACTGCTTCAAGAATTAACTGCAGTGGGCTCAGACGTTCTCATTGAACTACTCAACCGAGGCTTATCAACTGCTGCTCCTCAGACAGGTGAGGCGACGTATGCGGCAAAGATTTCCTCCTCCGAGGCGCGCATTGATTGGAATGATTCAGCCATCGCGATTCATCGCAAGGTCCGCGCTCTACGCAGTTACACCACCATCGATGGACTGCGTCTGCGAATACTTGAAGCGGACATTGCAGATGCGAAATCAGAGGCAGAACCAGGTCAGTGTGGCGATGATGCCCTTGTGTCAACTGGGAATGGATGTCTTGTTCTACGACGCGTACAGCCCGAGGGCAAAAACCCCATGGATGCAGTTGCATGGTTGCGTGGCCGATCCCCGGGCGGGGTTCGCTTTGACATGCCTACGGACTAGGCGGCAGTTAATTGCATCGTGGCCAGCCAACCATGGTGGATAGCCTCGGTGTGTGCTCAAAATAGTTCTCCCCAAAGGTTCGTTGGAAAAAGCAACATTCGATTTATTTGATGCTGCTGATTTGACGGTGATGCGTTCATCGTCGGTGGACTACAAGGCCACTATTGATGATCCCCGCATTGATGAAGTGCGAATCTTGCGTCCTCAAGAAATTGGCGGATATGTCCAAGAGGGTCTTTTTGATATGGGAATCACGGGGCGCGATTGGATCGAAGAGACATCGAGCGATGTGGTGAGTTTGGGGGAGTTGAAGTATTCCAAAGCCACCTCTCAACCTGTGCGTGTCGTTGTTGCCGTTGCAGATTCCTCTCCTGCCCAAAGTGTTGCCGATTTGCGTGATGGTGTGCGCGTGACATCTGAATATCCAGAGATGACGCGTCGCTATTTTGCAGAACGAGGCATTCGTGCAGACGTACGTTTGAGTTATGGCGCAAGCGAAGCAAAGATTCCCGACATCGCAGATTGTGTGGTAGATATCACCGAGACGGGGCGTGCACTGCGGGCTGCGGGGCTTCGCATTATTGACACCATGTTGACGAGCTACACAGAACTAGTAGCGAACAAAGAATCGTGGGCTGATCCCGTGAAGCGTCATGCGATGGAGCAAATCATGACGCTTCTTACTGGAACTCTGGAGGCACGTGGGAAAGTGTTGCTCAAGTTAAACGTGACACCAGAAGCAATGGATGCAGTGCTGGCTCTCTTGCCAGCAGCGAAGTCTCCGACCATTTCCCAACTGGCCTCTGGTGGCTTTGCAGTAGAAACCGTGGTTGTCAAACGGGGCATCAACACTTTGATTCCCGACCTAATTGACGCCGGCGCATCGGATCTTCTGGAAATTCCTATCGCAAAAATTATTCACTAGATGTCATGACCCAGAACCAAGAACAACATGTAGGCCATGTGGTGGCATTTGATTTTCATGCCGGCCTTGGTGAGATTAGGGATGAGCAGGGAAGGGTGTGGCCTTTCCATTGTGTATCTCTCAGTGACGGATCACGATCGATTGACATTGGGACTCACGTGAAGTTCATTGTCCGTTTTCACGTACAGCGTGACGAAGCTTTCGACATCACCCCAACGATTCATTCGAATCCCTAGATTTCCTTGTTTCACTTTTCAATGGCCGGGCGGATGCGTTACACCTGCCATTGCGAATTGGTGACGTGGAGCGGGATAAAGACCAGTCATTCTCGACCTGATATAGACTCGCGTTATGCGTTTGTTGCGGGGTTGGGGCAATCTGACGGCGTCATGTGTCGCAATGGTTCTGCTGTCGTCTGTAATTGCGTATTCCTCGGTTGGAGCAACCCAGGCGCAATCTGAGGCGGGACTGCCCGACAACTTTCGTTTCGTCATGGCTTGGTCTGGAGGTCTTACCTACCCTGGGTCGCGCTTGGCTGTGGCACCCGACCAACTCACAGGCGTTTCTGGATATGGCCCCGCATGCACTTCCACCGTCGATCCACTTTGTCTCGTTTCTGCGGCGCGTTTATCGGTCAAGCAGACTTTCACTCGATCCCAGGACGGCAGCTACGGCTTGAAGTGGAACAGTGTTTTCCCGCATTGTTCTACAGATTCACAGTTCAATTGCATCTCAAACGTCATCATCCGTGATTCATTAAGTGGCAATGAGGAAAAAGCTATTTTGGCGTGGGAGCAACCGACAAGTAGGAACTTCTACTATCCGACTGCACCATTTGTGGGTGACCGTTCTCGAGGCATACCAGATGGGGGTTTGATTCCTGTGTATCGGACAACGTTGCTCGAACTTCGCCGAAATCCGCAGCAGTCATCTCTCAACACCGGACTGCAAGTGACATTCGCGGTGCAGGGTCAAAGCAAGCATGCCAGATGCGAGACCAGGCTCGAAAAGGCTTCACCCGCGTGCTCCAACGACCGACGATTGAAGCCTCGTGATTTTGTGCAGAGCGTGGCGCTCGATGTGACGGCAACCTCGAATCCGTATTATCCATCTGATGTCGCATTGCCCTCGTCGGCATCCTTTGAGGTCACAGTCAGAATTGAGCCCAAGTTTGTGCCTCAGGGGTGGGTCAATGGGCGAATGCGAACCCCGCGATTCCAGCAACGGACAATTCCGGGAGGTGTTGAGTTAACCTTCTCGGGAGAGGTGGCTTCTAGGCCATCTCCTGAAGTTCAACTTGATTGTTCGATGTACTCGCGTGCAACTGGAGAATTAAGAAGCTTTTTTGAGCAGGCTTGGGCGATTTACAGGCGCGGTCTTCCAAAGATGGATGTCTGCTCGCCTTCGGGACGAGTCGAAGGCACAGCTGATCCAGTTGTTTCATTCGGCTTCGAACACTTGATTCATCGCGAAGCATTCGGGTCAAGTAGCTCGAGTGATCGTAATTGGACAGTACCCCTCGCCCGTGAGGCAATTGAGATTTCGGGGGACAGGATGGGAGATGTCCGCAATGTGTGGAGTCTGAGTTGGAGGCCGTTGGACCTGTTCTGGGATCCTGGTGCATCCGGGTCTCCGTGCACGGCGAATGGACTGGTCGGATTTGTAACCACCAATTCTGCGATGTACAGCGAGTACCCAGTGTTTGATCCGACCAGCAATCGCATGAGATTCATGGTTATTGGGGCACACTATCTGCAAGACGGATCTGTGAATCAGGGCTATGTGGCGATGACGATGCGGCGAGATTTTGCAGTTTGCCAGTGGGGTGTTGACCCTGCGACATCTTCCTTGAACGCAGAGATAACTGATCCATACACTGGCGCCCGAAATCCTTCGGCAATCCGAACCGCCATCGATGGCGAATACTTTCGTCTAGAGGCGGATGGTGTTACTTTCTCCACTCCGGAATTGGTGTTGCGCCCATCGGTGAACAAGAACACCAGGTCGCGAAATGTGAGGACTTCGGGTCGAGCGACTCTCAAGATTTCCGAGATTGTCAAGATTCAAAGAAACATTGTTCCTTCTTGGCGATTGGTGGGTTCGAGCAAGTGTCGAATACCGATTGCGACTCCAGACATCCTTCGACTGCCCAAAAATGGCAGGTGTTCGGTATTACTAACGGAATACAACAAACGTACGAAGAAGTCTGTTGTGACACTGTTGCGCGTACAACGTTAGGAAACGTCGGGTCAACTGACTGGCGGCGGTGAGCTTTTTTGCACATAGACAAGTCGAATGTTGCCGAGTGCAGCCAACAAGGTGTCGTGGTGTTCGCCGATTCTGTCTCCAAGACCCTCGACCATGTAGCCAAGAGCATCGATGGCAAGTTGGGCGTCCTTCAATCGTGGGGGTTCACTCGACAGATGAATTGCTGCAAGCTCAAAAAGGCCCATTGCGTGATTGCTGACGACT
>WLGS01000113.1 GCA_009703125.1 Actinomycetota bacterium | reverse complement strand
GGCGGAATGATTGAGGCACAAGAGATTCCCGCAACAAGTTTTGGTGGCGTTTTACGTGGCGATGCAACGCAGTTGCCATTTGAAGACAACACCTTTGATGCCATCGTGACTTCCGAAGTCTTGGAACACATCCAAAACGATGTCACCGCAATTGCAGAGTTTCATCGCGTCCTCAAGCCGGGCGGTTCACTTGCCGTGACCGTACCCACCTGGTTCCCCGAGAAGATCAACTGGATGCTCTCCGATGAGTACTACGCACCCAAAAGTGTCGGTGGCCATGTGCGGATTTATTCCGCAACCGAGTTGAAGGCAAAGTTGCGTACTGCTGGTCTCACAGTGCGAGGAAGCCACCATGCACATGCACTGCATTCACCATATTGGTGGTTGAAGTGTGCAGTCGGTCCTCGCAACGAAGATCATCCTTTGGTCACTAAGTACCGCAAGCTTCTTGAGTGGGACATTTTTGAAAACCCACCTGTGATGCGCGTGGCAGAAAAAGTGTTGAGCCCAGTTATGGGTAAGAGCTTCATCGTGTATTCCACGAAGCCTGTCTCTGTAGGTGCACACTCGTGACAAGTAATCGCCCACACCTCCCTGGCATTCTCACCACTGCAGACCTCTCCAAAACTGCAGACTCTATTCAGGCATTGCAGTTATCTAACGGAATGATTCCTTGGTATCCCCACGGCCATTGCGATCCATGGAACCATGTGGAGACCACCATTGCGCTCGACATTATGGGACGCCATGACGCAGCACTTGCGGGATACCGCTGGCTCGCAAACAACCAAGATGCAGATGGTTGGTGGTTTAACTACTACATGCCAGATGGCTCTATTGAAGATGCAAAGTTGGACACCAACGTGACTGCATACATTGCCGTGGGCGTGTGGGCACATTGGCTCTGCACACGTGACACTGCAGCAGTATCTGCCCTGTGGCCTACGGTGCGCAAAGCGTTGAACTGGGTACTCGAGATGCGCCGCCACGATGGCACCATCTTGTGGGCACGCGAAGTGGACTCCCAGCCATGGGATTACTCCTTGCTCACTGGTTCATCATCTATTCGTCATGCATTGCACTGTGGTGCAGCACTTGGTGATTTGTTGGGCGACCCGCATCCTCAATTTATTGCAGCAGCAGATGCCATTGACCAGATCATCAACACCAACCTTGATGCCTTTGAACCCAAAGAACGTTGGGCAATGGATTGGTATTACCCCGTCATGACAGGGGCAATGACTGGTATTCGTGCAAAGTCACGCCTGGCGGAAAAGTGGGATGACTTTGTGCTCGATGACCGCGGTGTGCGTTGTGTGAACGACGAACAATGGGTGACTGCAGCCGAGACAAGTGAATGCGCCATTGCACACTGTGCAGTGGGTGATCGCGAAACAGCACGTGAGTTGTTGCTGTGGACCATGCCGCATCGTCGAGATGATGGTGCCTATTGGACAGGCATTGTGTATCCATCAGATCCCGACAAGACCATGGTGCACTTCCCCGCCGATGAATACAGCGCCTACACAGCTGCCGCAATCATCATGGCCGCCGATGCAATTAGTGGCGGCTCACCTGCATCTACGTTGTTTACGGCAGCGTTGCCCCGACGCAACGCCTACCAACACGTACGCGCCCTCTAAAGATCTTTCAAAGGCGACGTAGGACGCGCAGCGATCCAGTTGCCGACACCTCTTCAAATTTTCCGCTTGCTAACGCCGGCAGATAAATATTTTCGTACGGCGGACGTCCACCATCTTTGGGGTCGGGAAACACGTCGTGAATCGCAAGTAACCCCCCTTGAGCAACATGTGGAGTCCACAGTTCATAATCCAATGTGGCTGGTTCCACGCCATGGCCGCCATCAATAAACAAAAATGCAATCGTGTTCATCCATGTGCGTGCAATGGTGGGTGAATCTCCCACCACGGTGACCACAACATCTGTGAGCCCTGCATCAATCATCGTGCGACGAAAATGCGGAAGCGTATCCATTCGCCCAGTGTGGGGATCCACCAAATCTGGTTCGTGCCATTCCCAACCGGGTTGGTTCTCTTCACTTCCCATGTGATGGTCCACTGCATAGACCACACGCTGTGTGAGTCGCCCCGCACCGCCTAACCACACAGTGGATCGCCCACAATAGGATCCAACCTCCACAATGGGTCCAGCAACTGTGGCCGGCACACTGACCGCAGCTGCAAAAAGTGCGTCGCCTTCGTTTTCGGGCATGAAGCCACGAGCAGCAAGTGCTTTCGTGCGTAGTCCATCATCAAGCATCACTTTCATGAACAGATGTCCTCCTGGGTGACTGTGTGATGGAGAAGTTGCATGTTTCGACCCTACTATGGGGCCATGGCTGGTCCTCTTGACGATCTTGTAGCACTCCTCGACCTCGAAGTTATTGAAGTCAACATCTTTCGGGGTTATTCACCCGAAGAGAATCGTGTGCGAGTGTTCGGAGGCCAAGTAGCGGGCCAATCACTTGTGGCTGCGTCTCGCACCGTGGATGAAAATGCACGACACGTGCATTCACTGCACGCCTATTTCCTTCGCCCTGGTGATCCCACTGCTCCCATTCTTTACCAAGTAGACCGTCTGCGCGACGGACGCAGTTTCACCACTCGGCGTGTCGTGGCTATTCAACATGGCGAAGTGATCTTCAACCTGCATGCAAGTTTCCATGCACCAGAACCAGGGCTCGATTGGCAGATCACCTCACCGTCGGGGCTCGATGATCCCGCAACACTTCCCGATTTCAAAACCCGCATGGCGCCCTACAAAGAACAGATGGGCGAATGGTACGACCGACCTCGTCCCATTGACCTTCGCTATGTCGGCGGGTCGCCACTTGAGCGTCGTGGTACCGAATCCAGTGGACAACAGGTGTGGCTGCGCGCAGATGGAACCTTGCCCGATGATCCCGTATTGCATGCATGCATTGTTACCTATGCCAGCGATATGACTTTGTTAGACACCACACTTTTGCCCCACGGACTTGGTTGGAGCGAAGGCGGAATCCAGATGGCAAGTCTCGATCATGCAATGTGGTTCCATCGTCCCTTCCGTGCTGATGATTGGTTGTTGTATGACCAACTCGCAATTTCTACTTCACACGCGCGTGGTCTTGCCGGTGGTTCTATCTATACCCATGATGGTCAACTTGCTGTCACCGTGGTGCAAGAAGGCCTCATTCGCATTAAGCCAGAAGAATGAAACGCATCACTGTCGCAGCACTGCTCGTGGTAGTTGCAGCAGCTTGCACACAATCTGCAGAGCCTGATTCTTCAATAGCGACTTCTACCACTGAGGCAATCGCACCAAACGCCGAGGTCACCTACACCGTGCGTCAGATCGCCAAAGTTGAAGGCGCAGTGGACATTGTGGAACGTAGCCCCGATGACAATTGGATCTACA
The DNA here is from genome assembly GCA_009703125.1 of Actinomycetota bacterium. Taxonomy (GTDB): domain Bacteria; phylum Actinomycetota; class Acidimicrobiia; order Acidimicrobiales; family Ilumatobacteraceae; genus UBA2093. The sequence continues at coordinate 1,911 of WLGS01000113.1, read as the reverse complement.
TCGTGGGTCGCGATGGAATTGTGGAGCGTTGGAACCGAAGCAGTAATACTCGTATTGATCGAGTCCTCGACATCAGCAAGTTCACAAACGGTGAAGGCGAACGGGGTCTTCTTGGTCTTGCGTTCCGCGAACGTAACAGCGCATGGACTGCCTTTGTGAACTACACCAACACCGATGGCGACACCACAATCGCCTCGTTTCCTGTGCGCGATGACGGCACCATTGACGCTTCGCAGCCCTCAGGGCGCGAGATACTCGTTATTGAACAGCCCTACTCCAATCACAATGGTGGCGGTATTGCCGTCGGCCCCGACAACATGGTGTACATCGGAATGGGTGATGGTGGAAGCGCCAATGACCCAGAGCGTTATTCATTAAACATGTCATCACTGCTCGGCAAGATGTTGCGCATCGACCCGCGAGATGAAGGCGGATACGACATTCCTACGGATAATCCATTTGTGACGACCAGTGGTGCACGTGGTGAGATTTGGTCAATTGGCCTTCGTAACCCGTGGAGATTCTCATTCGATTCCCAGGGCAATCTCTGGATTGCCGATGTGGGTCAGGGAAATATTGAAGAAGTAAGTGCTGCCAAAGCCGAGGGCGCAACTCCTGGTGGACGAGGTGTCAGTTTTGGATGGAGCGCCTATGAAGGCTCGGCGCGCTTTAACGAAGATGTCTCATCAGAGGGTGCTCTCATGCCCGTCCATGAATACACCCACACCAATGGTGCGTGTTCGATTTCTGGTGGCGCAGTGGGAACGAATACTGCCACACCAAGTCGCGCCGGTTGGTATTTCTTTGGCGACTACTGCACAGGAAAAGTGACAGCGATTTTGACCGATGGAGAGAAAACTGTGTTGGAAGAACCAGTGGCCGAGGACTTCTCGAACATCACTGCAGTGCGCACAACATCAACATCGTTGTATGTATTGAGCCTTGATGGCCCTGTGCATGAAATTCGCGCAGTGCGCAAATAATTCTTTAGCGACGAGCACCCATGAACATGCCGCGCAACGCTTGGTAGTTCTCAATACAGTGACCCGCTCCCAGCACCACTGCTTCCAGTGGCTGAGGGGACATCTTGACTGGAACTTCTGTCTCGCGTTGAATACGTTGCGCAAGGCCACGCAACATGCCGCCACCGCCTACCAGATACATTCCGCGTGCCAAGAAATCTTGCGCTAACTCTGGTGGTGCTTTCGCCAAACAACGCTTTACCGATTGCACCATGGCAGCAACAGGTTCATCAATGGCAAATCGCACTTCTTCAGCAGTGAGACGCACAGTCTTGGGTAGACCGGTGACTAAGTCGCGTCCACGAATATCGGCACTGCGATCTTCTGGACCAGGTTCGGCTGATCCAATTTGAATTTTGATTTCTTCTGCGGTGCGCTCACCAATGGCAACACCATGTTCACGACGAACATAGTTCTGAATTGCGGCATCAATATCGAAGCTTCCGACGCGGACTGCCTCAAGTGCGACCACACCACCCAAACTGATGACTGCAGTTTCTGTTGTGCCGCCACCAATGTCGATCACCATGTTGCCTACGGGTTCATCAATGGGAAGATTCGCACCAATAGCTGCAGCCATAGGTTGTTCAATAAGTTGTGCATCAGATGCGCCCGCACGACGTGTTGCATCGGTAACGGCGCGTCGCTCCACTTCAGTAATGGCTGACGGTACACAGATAACCACTTTGGGCCGAGTAAACCGCGATACGCCTACGCGTTGTAGCAACAAACGAATCATACGTTCGGTGATATCGAAGTCTGTGATGGCCCCACCGCGCAATGGGCGCACAGCCACAATGTAGGAAGGTGTGCGGCCAATCATGTCCCATGCATCGTGCCCTGTTGCCAACACTTCTCCAGATTGACGATTCACTGCAATCACTGAAGG
>WLGS01000112.1 GCA_009703125.1 Actinomycetota bacterium | reverse complement strand
GAAACCTGATTGCTGTGCGACACGCGCAAGTAGCTCAGATGCAAAGAATTCCTCGAAATTTTGCTCGGGATGAGCATGAATTTCGTGGCTCACTTCCACAAGGACATCAGCTACAGCGTCAATGCGATTCAGTGCTTGTTGTTTGAGCTCTTGGACATCTTGGCTCATCTCACTACTCCATGGTCAAGCACAATCTTTCCCAGATGTGCCCCGCGTGTGAGCTTGTCGAGAGCTTGGTCGTATTCATTAAGCGAATACACGCTGTCGATATGTATTGGAAGACCCGCATCAACAATGGATAACAGCTGATCAAACTCCTCGTAGCTTCCCATCGATGATCCAATGATTTCATATTGCTTAAAGAACACGCGAGGAAGATTGATTTCAACAGTGGGGCCCGATGTGCCTCCACACACCACAAGTCGACCACCAGGAGCGAGCGAACGCATTGACTTCTCCCATGTCGCTGGACCCACACTTTCTACGACGACATCGGCTTGGACATTCCATCGTTCTGCTTCTGTATCAATGGATTGGTCCGCTCCCATGCGTAACGCTTCAGCGCGCTTGTCTGCATCACGACTTGTGGCGATCACCTGAGCGCCCATCCAACGTGCAAGCGACACCGCTGCACTTGAGACACCAGAACCTACGCCCACAATGAGCACAGTCTCACCGGCACGAAGGCGGGCGCGATTCAGCATGCGAAGTGCTGTGACATAGGCCAGTGGAAAAGCAGCGCACTCATGCCATGTGCGCGACTGGGGTCGAAGCCGCACATTACGTGCCGGCGCAATTGCAAACTGTGCATGTCCCCCATGCGTGTGTTCACCCCAAATGGCAAAACCCGGCCCCATCGGTGAGTTGTTGCCCAGACGTACAATCTCATCGACTGGTGACACTCCGGGGTTGACAACAACTTCATCCCCAATAGAAAAACCGGTCACAGCAGCACCCATTTCTACGATGATTCCCGCTGCATCGCACCCAGGGATATGCGGCAATGGAGGACGTGGCATTCCTTTTGTGACCCACAGGTCCATGTGATTGAGAGCACTGGCGACAACTGAGATAACTATCTCGTCATCTAGTGGGGTGCGGCGGTTGATCTCGCCAAAACGGTATGACCCTGGTGACTCATCCAATATCCATGCATGCATGGCTACACCGTAGGTCACTACACAATGACCTGCCAGTAATCAGGAAGAACCTTGATATCTACTGACTCCCACGACTTCATCGCCTGACCATCAATGAAGAGTTTTTCTCTCTTGTATTCACGGACAAATGTGAAGGTTTCTCCGCGGCTGATGGTGATGTGGGGATGAGGAAGATGAGCCCCTGTGCGAGCACGACGCTTGGACATCACGCGGTCACGCCATGGCATTGAAGAGTTGATCCTCATGACGTCCACACATCCATCGTTGGGATGAGCGCGCGGAGCAACGTTAGACCCGTTGAGTAATCCTCCATTGGTCAACACAATGAAGCGATGCCTGCGAAGCACACTCACCCACTGACCAATCTCGATGGTGGCACTGGCAAGAACAGAACCTGTGCTGACGCCATTTCTTAGGGTGCATTCAACTGCATCTATTTGCACGAGTGTGCGCGTTTGGCCAGGAGTAATCCCGGTGGGCTTGCCCAAAGTGCTATGTAAATCGCCTCCAGAAAGAATATGAATATCATCACGACTTCCGCGGGCTAACTGCCAATCCGAATCCACATCACGTGTGGTGATTGGGACAACAATGCTGTGTCCCCATGGCTGACCCTTCTCAATCGTCACGAGGCCTGTCCCCCCTGTGTGGCTGCGACAACTCCACGGTTCAACGAATCGATTGCTTGGAGAGCTGTCTCGTGCAGTTGTTCATTATGGGTTGTTTGTGCAATTTGGCGCAAAAGATCAATGAGTTGGCGAATGCTTCGCACAAAATCACCAGGAGTCAACTCTGGATCAAGAATCTTCGACAAGGGTTTTCCTGCAGACCACGCAGCACATTCGGAAGCAAGTCCACCATGGGGCGGGCGATGCATGTGTAGTCCGCGTGAGCGTTGTGCATCGTTGAGACGTTGGCTCAACTTTTCAATTCTCTTGAATCTTTGTCGTACTAAATCGCTTGGCCAACGAGTAGCCGGCCCAGAATCACCACCTCGGGGCTCAAAAATCAACGTGGATGCAACGCCAACAAGATCAGGCACGGACAGATTGTCGAAAATACCTTTGTTCATAGTCTCAACGACGAGAAGGTCTGATTCATGAAAAATTCCTGAAAGAACTTCGCCCTTGTCGGTGAGAGACCAATCGTTGATGTAGTCCATTTCGGTGAGGAGATCAACCACGTCCATAAAACGCGCACTCACTGAACCCGCCCGATTGTGTGTCTGTTGCTGCATCTTGTCGATGTCTTTTCTCAGACGTTTCATGCTCGATGCTGTTGTGGGTGCGTCCTTGATGCGTGGCGCATCAGAGTGTGCAATGACTCTGGACGTGGACTCATCTAATTTGGCGCGCACTAGTCGTGCAACTGCTTCCTTGATGAATTCAGTTCTTGCTGGTTCAAACGGAACGGGAAGATCAATCCGTGGACCTTTGACAGGAAGTGACCGAAGGTCCTTTGCCGTGATGTCAATGAGTTTTCGTGATGGCGTGACAACAGTAAGACGAATTCCAGAACGCCGTGATGCAGTCGCAAGAATCAGCGCACGACCACGAACGTTTGCTGCATCAAAGAGCACTACATCGCCAGGGCGAAGCGACCGCAGTGAGATTTCAGCCTCCACTGCGCTTGCAGATTCTCCATGTTGATCGGCATCAGCGAGATCGTCGTCTGGCATGGATCTTTCTAGAAGCGCCAACTCTCGACGTTTCTTGTCGAGCAATGCTTCGGCTGTCACGACGTCACGGTCGGCCTGAAACTGGGCGAATGAGAGATTCAGAATGTGTTGTGTGCCGTCACGCGAGTGGCTCCGCACCATGTTGACTGCCATGTTGAAGGTGGGGCGAAACGCAGATGTCAATCTGAAACTTCTACTCAAGGCCAAACCCACCACTTGATCGAATCCCACAAATGGATTCCATAGCGAGATGGCGTGCCCAATCTTGTCCAATCCACGTCGACCAGCACGGCCTGTGAGCTGTGTGAACTCTGACGCCCTCAGCAACTGGTGATGTTCGCCAGTGAACTTTGTCAGCTTTTCTATGACGACAGCTCGTGCCGGCATATTGATACCCACTGCCAATGTCTCGGTGGCGAACACCACCTTTACTAGCCCCTGTACAAAACATTCCTCCACGGCTTCTTTAAACATCGGAATCATGCCGGCATGGTGGCATGAGATTCCAGAACCTATGTCATCAAGAAAGTCGTAAAACTCCAGTGCCTGTTTGTCATCATCAGAGAGAGATTGGCAATGTCGCTCTACAATTTCTCTGATTTGACTTTCTTCTTCAAGAGTTGTGAGGACCTGTCCTGCCTTCATGCAAGATGCCACGGCATCTTCACATTGTGCACGACTAAAAATGAAAACAATTGCGGGAAGCATCTGTTGTTCGTCCAGCATCTCCACAATCTCGGGCCGTGTAGGTGTGCTAAATCGGCGGGGTTTCTTTGCATTACTGCTGTTGCGGCCACCATTGGGTCGACCGCCAGATAAAAGTCGTTGAATGTGTCTGTTGGGCTCACCATTCACAATCGTGTGAAACATCTCTGTTCGGTCTGCGGCTTTATCGAAGAGTCCAAAATGATGGACTAATTCAATAGGGCGCGTTGTTTCCACAACGACATCGGTGCGTCCTCGCACGGTTGATAGCCACTCGCCTACCTCGTCGGCGTTGGAAACCGTCGCAGAGAGGCATATAAGTTGCACATGTGGATCAAGTTGGATTATGACCTCTTCCCATACTGGGCCTCTGTAGGCATCTTGGAGATAATGCACTTCATCCAAAATCACCACACCGAGTCGTTCAAGTCGCTCAGAACTGGCATAGATCATGTTGCGCAACACTTCTGTTGTCATGACAACAATGGGTGCGTCTGCATTAATCGCGTTGTCGCCTGTAACAAGTCCCACATTGTGTGCGCCGTAAAGGTCGCCCAAGTCGCGGAACTTCTGGTTGGACAGCGCTTTTATGGGTGTGGTGTAGAACGCACGAAGATGAAGATGTCGCGCCCTGGCAATTGCGTATTCGGCAATGAGAGTCTTTCCCGAACCGGTGGGAGCGGCAACAAGTACGGATGCGTCATCATCAATAGAGTCCATTGCAGAGATTTGGAATGGATCAGGAGCATATGAGAGCGCTTCTAAAAACTGCGTTCGGTGTTGTGTCATGAAGCGGTGGTCACTCTTCGACGTACGAGGAGCCATCCCACAAGTACGGAGAGAAGATAAAGAATGGTGAGTGGCCCCGATAACGCCATGAGCGAAAAGGGGTCACCGGAGGGTGTGATGGCAGCTGATGCAACAAAAATCAACATGATGGCAATGCGCCATTGTTTGATGAGCGTGCGCGGTTGGACGATGTTTGCCAACTGCAGGAAAACCAGAAGCACTGGACTGAGAAAGCCCACACCAAAAGCGAGCATCATGAATGTGACGAGGGAGATGTATTTGGTGATCTGATACGCCTGGTTCACATCGGAACCAGACCAAGTGATGAGAAACTCCAGCGCCTTATCCAATGTCCAATAAGCGAGTGTTCCACCGGCTGTGAACAGAACGATTGATGAAGAGATAAAGGGTACGGCGTACTTCTTTTCCTTCTTCGATAATGCAGGCACAATGAATTGCCAGATTTGCCACAACACAATCGGTAGCGCCAGTATCAAACCTCCGTAGGCGGCAACTTTCATTCGTGCAGAGAAACCATCCAGTGGTCCGAGTGCAAACAGAGACCCATCGCAATTGAAGTCGGGATTTGTAGAGCAAAGATTCCGATACGGCTGCGTGAGAAATCTCTTGATGGGGTCATAGGCGGCCAAGATGACGATGGTTCCCACAACGACAGCGAGAAGACTTCGCACGATGCGCATGCGAAGTTCCCGCAGGTGCTCCATGATGGGCATTGTCTGATCAGTCGGTGTCTCTTGAGTGCTCATGTGGGATCACTGTCTTTATCAGCGACGGTCGAGGGTGACTCGTTACTCTCGGGTGAAGACTCAGCAGGTAAAGGCATGGCCTTTTCCGGACGCATAGGTGGTGAGGGTTCTGTATCCACCTCTCCGAATCCTCCAGTGAGATCCTTTTGCACGGCCTTGAATTCAGCAATCGGCTCTTTGAATGTTTCAGTCAACTCTTTCTCAAGTCCTCTCGCGGCGCGTCGGATATCGCCGTAAATGCGAGCAACCGTTCGAAT
>WLGS01000111.1 GCA_009703125.1 Actinomycetota bacterium | reverse complement strand
GGGGTGTATCCCCGTGGCCCCCTTGACTCTTTGGTGGCTCACGTCAGCATCTCATGACGCATATTTCTCTCTTCGTTCCGGCGTTGAATGAAGAAATCGGTTTACAACGTACGTGTGCAGTGATGCGCTCTGCTGTTGACGAAGGTGTTGTCACCAGTGCGTATGTGTTGGACGGTGGAAGCACAGACGGTTCTGCTGCGGTTGCTGCATCGTGTGGCGTTGATGTGTTGCACGTGCCGTCACTGCAACCCTCACTAGGGCCGGTGTTGGGCAAAGGTGATTCGCTATATCGCGGGATTCATGCAGTTGACGCCGACTGGTATGTGTTTCTTGATGCCGACTTAGGCAATGTGTCATTGGATCATGTGCGCGCGTTAGTGGCGCCGATTGCAACTGCTTCTTCAACGGGTGCCCAGTTCGTGAAGGGCGGCTTTGTTCGTGTGGATGAACACGGTGTACCGCGCGAGGTGCCCGGTGGCCGAGTGACGGAACAGGTCGGCAGGCCACTGTTGCGTTTGGTCGACCCTGCATTGGCAGAGTTGTCGCAACCGTTAAGTGGTCAAGTGGCGATCGCTGCGGGCCTGGCTCAAAGTCTGCAATTCGTCACGGGCTATGGCATTGAGATTGCGATGTTGATTGATGTGTATCGCGCTGTGAGCATGACCGGCATTGTGGAAGCCGACATGGGCTTGGTGAACAATCGCTGGAAACCCGATGGCGACTTAGACGGTGTGATGCAGGAAGTCACTGCAGGTGCTGCCATGCGTGGCGTGATGGATGCGTGTGCCGAGCCATTCGCTCTTCCAGTCCTCGTCAACCGCGGATGAGATTTTGCTCACCAGTTCGAGGGGTCATTGTCTGCCTCGTTCCAGTCTTCAGTCAAGATTGTTCCAAGTAACCATTCACTGTCCTCTTTGGTCTCCCGCTCGTAACGCTCCGGTTGTTTTCTCAGTTCCTCATAATAAAGCCCGAGGTCTTGTCGGAACTTTTTGCGTCGTAGTCTTTCTTCATCGTGGCCTCGCTCATCCATGAGGTGAGTGTAGATGCACAAATGTTCAACAAATAGTGTGTGTTTGGAGAATCAAACAAATGTGAACCATAGAGATGCAAGAATGCAGGCAATGAAGATCGCAACGTGGAACATCAAGCAGGCGGTCGCACCGAAGAAGCCACTGCCAGAACTATGGGATTACGCAGCAGAGGTAATTGGCGCTGATGTCATGGTGTTCACCGAAGGCAAAGTGCCTGGCGATGGGGTGCCCGAAGGCTGGACAGCAGTGTGGCGTGCTGAGGGCATTGGTGAACGCCGCCGGTGGGGCACTGTGATTGCGGCACGTAACGGTGTCGAGTTGATGGACATCACCAATGGCGTGGATGGTGATGGCGGATTCGTCATTAGTCATTCCTGGCCCGGCACGGTGACGATTGTTGATGTGGTGCAGGATGGCGAAGCCGTGCTGACGATTGCTGGCATCTACGGCATTACGCAAGATGCTGACGGCAATTCAGTGGGGCATGGCGGGTATTCGGTACCGAACATTCTCAATGAGTTAGTAGATCTTGTGAATTCACCGCGAGGTGAGCGTTTGGTGATTGCGGGTGACTTCAACTTGTTGCCAGCTGACATGCCTGAAGAGCTGTATGAAATCATGATTGACGTTGTAGAAGACACATCGGACTTGCGTGAACCACTGGTGGGTTGCACGCGCTGTTCTTTTGATGGCGAACCATGTGGTCATATGTGGACGCACAAGAACGGTGGTGGACCAAACGGTGCAGTACAGAACATCGACTATGTGTTCATTGCACCAGAGCTGGCAGAAGTGTGCGTGGATGTATACGGCGGCGAGGCCGACTTTGAAGGTATCTGGAACGTAAGTGACCACGCACCAGTGGTGGTGGAGTTCGAGTTCTAGGATTTGGGCGTGTCTCATTTGGTTAAATAAGGTGCTCTTCTGCGACTAAATCAACAATGTTGATGACCTGGGGGTTTCGTGAGCAACTTTGACGATTACGAGGGGCATCTTGGACCGTCGGTCGGTATGGACCGCTTGTTGAAAGGTGATGGCTGGGATAGTCCGATTCGACGGATCTTTACGGAAGTGAATCTTGAAGAAGATGAGATTGAGGAAGACCGAGAACTCACCAGACGATTCGAGAGGTGTGAATGCGACTTTGCGAAGATTCGTGATGCGGCTGACGAACTTGTCAATTTCTTGCAAAGTGCCCCGCAGCGCATCCCCAAGTCGGAAGAGCAATTAGAAAGTTTCCGAGCCCTCGGTGGTTATGCGTCTGGGAAATGGAGCAGATATGTGCGCGTTTCAAGCTCCGTTCCATATGAAAACGAAAATGGTGGAGTTATTCACATCTATGGGTGCCCTCGCCCTGAGCATCAGATTCGAGTGATCCTTGCGGGTGAGGTAGAAATCCGCGAGCAGGTTGATGTGCTATCTCTAGATGCTCTCACTGTGCCTCACCAATCTCAAAAATCTCGTAGCACCGGTCTGATTGATGATCAGGAGGAATATGAAGATGATCTTCCAGAGGTCAGTGAGGAAGCGATTGAGGCTGAGGAAGAACGTCGATATGACGAGAGAACTTTTGGCGAACTTGAAGATGAGCTTGATGAATCAGATTCGGACGACAAATTAGAGCGAGCTAAAGCAATCAAGGATTGGCAGGAAGCTGTAGCTCCAGAGCATGAAATAGTTGCGTTTCTGGATTCAAAACTTGAACTGTTTGAAATACGGCAGTTAGCCCGCTACATGCCGGCAGATGAAGTTGCAAGCTGGGTTGACAAGTTTGGAAAACGATCTATGTCGGCTCTTGAAGTTCTGCGCATAGGTCTTGGCGAATTGTCATATCGGCCTGAATTTGAGGGAATCAATGTCGATGACGTTGCTAACGATGTAGTTCAGGGAATTCGAAATGTCATCAGTGAGATCTATGAAAAATATGAGGCAAATCTCGATTTCAGCGGTTCAGCAAAAGCCAGAAAAAAGCCAAGAGATGATGAGTCAGACATCGACGATGACGAATGGTGAGCAGACACTAGGCCTTGGGGGCGCGCCAGAGATCGCGGTCGAGGAGTACATCGGCGCCCAACTCTTGGTGACCTTGCAATACGTCCCACACGTCAAGGAAGTTGCGCACGTCTTCAATGTCGTGCACTCGGTAGATGCCGGCACGAGTCAGAGTGAGTGTGTGCGCAATGGCAGCCAAGGTGCCCGCTAAACGCTCGCGCGGTGGGCGACCAGTAATTGCACCAATGAAGTCTTTGCGTGACACAGGGAAGAGCACTGGGCGGTCATACGCCAACAACTGACTAATCTTCTGCAACACCTCAACTGTTTGCGCAGGAGTCTTTGCAAAGTCGGGGCCTGGATCAACAATCAATTGCTCACGTGACACGCCAGCAGCACTCAGCCATTCCATGCGCTCATCCATAAAACTGAGAACATCAGCGACAACGTCTTCATATAGGTTCGCATCAGTGAGGCGAACCTTCGGGCGTCCGCGGTTATGCATGAGGATGTATCCGGCGCTGTACGACGCAACCACATCGGCAAGTTCGCGATGCAGAAGTCCACTGATGTCGTTGATGATGTGCGCACCAGCTTCCAACGCAGCAGCTGCCACTTTGGGTCGATACGTATCGATGCTCATGATGGCTGAGGTGTTCTCAGCAACCCACTGAATTACCGGCGTGATGCGCTCAATCTCTTCGTCTTCGGAAATCTCAGGCACGCCAGTGATGGCTGATTGTCCTCCAATATCGAGAATTTCGGCACCTTGCTGAACCACTTCCTGGGTGCGCTCCATGCGTGCTTCCAAGGTGGAGTACTTGCCGGCATCGCTAAAGGAATCGGGTGTGGCGTTGATGACCGCCATTATGAGCGGGCGATCAATTTCAAGCGTGAGACCACGAGTAACCAGTTGAGGCATGTTGGAAGATTACTTGTGTAATGCGTGCGAGGGGGATTAACGCATGCCAGCAGGTGGATTTAGGATTGGATGATCACCCAGGGCTCCATTAATGATGTTGCGCTCTAATTCCAATGCGGCCTTGCCGTCCTCTGTGATGACATATCTGTAGCTCAGATGAGCATGAACGTAATCTCGAACAAGACGGTCGATAGCAAGTTCGCGAGTAACAATCTTGTCGATGTGATCTGATGTGAGTTGAGGAAGAAGTAAGAGGTCCTGGACGTAAACACAGAATTGGTCTCCTGATCGTCGTCCTGATGCATGACTACCGAGGCGGTCGCGAAGTCCTGTAGTCCTTCCTTTGGCGAGAGCAGCAGCGATGTCGTCCGCAGTCTTGCCGTTGCCTGCCATTCCCACATAGATAAAGTCATCACTCTTATTCCAGATGGAATACACACCAGCAGCTGCACGGGGCATGTCTTTGTTGGGCCAATCAGAGAAGTGGTGGAGTGGACCATTCTTGAGATCATGCAGCTGCATCTCAAGAGGCGACATTGAACTAGGCCTTGTTGGGGGAGTCGGGCATCTCTGCTGCGCCGCGGCCCACGGGGAACACGTAGGTATCAAGTAGTTCCATGCCGGCACCTTGCTTCACTTGCAGAGAACCTGATGTCACTGTCTCGTCCAATTGCACACCATCTGAATAGTTCGGCACTAACACGATGCGCGTGAACCACTGGTTCTCGCTGCTTTGCGTCGAAGTGAGATAGCGCAGCGCGGAGATTTCGATGTGGTTCGCGCTAGCGGCAACGCGCAGTTGTGAACCCTCGTAGGTTGCCACCACGGTGGGTGCTGAGTCTTTCGGCATTGCGATGACTTGTACTTCTTCGCTGAAGGAGTACGGATCTGCGTTCTTCTTGGTGAGTCGCTTGTGCAACACCAGCATCTGTTGTCCGCCAACGGTGGCTGCATACAGATCAACCTGTGCTTGGTTGGGTGTGTATTGCTTGTAGAGAAGACCGTCGAGAACGCTGACTGCACGAGCAACGCCATTGTTCTTTTGATGTGTAAACACAGTGAGGTTCAGCGGCACCCATACGTTGCCATCAGAGTCCTCATCTTGCTTGTCCCAGTAGCCCTCACTACCCACCACCATGAAGTCACCGTGAGAGTTCTGCGCAACACCGCAGAGGTCGGGTGTAATCACCTTCGCGATAGATGCGCATGAGAGTGCATTCATCTCGTAATCAAACTGTTCCGCACTGAAGGCGTGATCGAACCATGTATATGAGGTCTCAGCAGGACGAACCCCTGATGCTGGGTTTACAACATCGGATGGAGTTTCGCCAGGGAGAGTGGAGATTGAGGAGACCGAAGTGGAGGAATCGCCAAACACAGCGACGGCACCTGAGCCGAGCAGTGCAGCGATAGCGAGGAGCGCGAGACCGGTATTGGTGCGCTTGGCCGAGCTAGAGCCCTTAGCCATGACGGCGCTGAGCAGCTGCGCCCAACCAGTAACCGATACCGCTGAAG
>WLGS01000110.1 GCA_009703125.1 Actinomycetota bacterium | reverse complement strand
GGTGCAACATTGGTTTCGCCGGCACGCAGTGCACGACGCACAGCATTGGCGCTGAGCACTTCATAGTTGCTCACCGACAAACGCACACTGACACCACTGCGTTGGTTCACTTGGCTGCTGTGTCGTGCTTGTTGTGAGAAGGTGGCAATGATGCGCTCCATAAATGCGGGCATCTCTACATGCACATTCCCAATGGATGCAGGACGCGCCTCTTGACGCATGATGGCAATTTCTGTCTCGACATCCAATGGATAATGCGTACGAATTTGGCTGCCGAAACGGTCCTTTAACGGAGTGATGATGCGACCGCGGTTGGTGTAGTCCTCTGGGTTGGCAGATGCCACTAACAACACGTCAATAGGAAGACTGATTTTGTAGCCACGAATCTGCACATCGCGTTCTTCCAACACATTGAGAAGGCCCACTTGAATGCGCTCGCTGAGGTCCGGCAATTCATTGATCGCAAAGATGCCACGGTTGGTACGTGGCACTAATCCGTAGTGCAACGTCAACTCATCGCTGAGGTAACGGCCTTCGGCCACCTTGATGGGGTCCACTTCTCCAATGAGGTCAGAGATGGAAGTATCGGGAGTGGCGAGTTTTTCGCCGAAGCGTTCGCTGCGATGCACCCATGCGATGGGCGCATTGTCTCCCTCTGCAGCCACCACATCACGGGCATATCGCGATACTGGGTTGTAGGGATCATCGTTGATTTCAGAGCCAGCAACAATGGGCATCCACTCATCCAACAAATTGGTAAGAGAGCGAATCATGCGAGTTTTTGCCTGACCACGCTCACCCAGGAACACCACGTCATGACCAGCGAGCAATGCGTTCTCTAATTGAGGCATGACGGTGTCTTCATAACCCATCACGCCTTCAAACAGTGGTGTGCCCGCAGAGATGTTGCGCACAGCGTTCGCGCGCAGTTCTTCCTTCACGGGCACTGATGCCCAGCCAGAGGCCCGAAGGGCGCCCAACGTGGTGGGAAGGGAGGCTGGAACAGCTGGCTTGGTCATAACGCCGAGCCTATGAGCGGGCGAGGTCTTTACGATTTGAGAACTTGGCCTTGCGGTAGTCCTTGTGCATCAATGCAATGACGTCGATGCTGATTTCCTTCGGGCACGCGGCCTCACACTCACCGTGGTTGGTGCAAGAGCCGAAATAGTCATCCATGGTCTCCACCATGGATTCAACTCGGCTGTAGCGCTCTGCTTGGCCCTGTGGCAAGCGATTGAGGTGTGCCACCTTGGCAGCGGTAAACAAATTCGCCGCACCATTCGGGCAAGCAGCAACACACGCACCACAACCAATGCACTCAGCTGAGTCCATAGCTGCATCTGCGATGGGCTTGGGAATAGGAATCAGGTTTGCATCGGGTGCACCACCAGTTTCAGCGGTGATGTATCCACCGGACTCGATAATGCGGTCAAATGCGGAACGATCCACCATGAGGTCTTTGATGATGGGGAAAGCCGATGCACGCCATGGCTCGATGGTGATGGAATCGCCATCGTTGAACTTGCGCATGTGCAACTGACATGTTGCAGTACCGCGCTGTGGTCCATGTGCTTGTCCATCAATCATCAATGAACATGTGCCACAAATTCCTTCGCGACAGTCATGGTCAAAGACCACTGCTTCTTTGCCATCGGTGACAAGACGATCATTCAAGATGTCGAGCATCTCTAAGAACGAAGCCTCGTCGGTGATCTCATCAATCTTGTGCGTTTCGAAATGGCCTTTGGCCGCTGGGCCATCTTGACGCCAAATCTTGAGCGTGATGTTTTTGATTGTGTTGCTCACTTGTAGCTCCTGGTTGCGAGATGTACTTCTTCGAATTCGAGTGGCTCCACGTTGAGACGTGGCTTCATTGGATCGCCACCCCATTCGTAGGCAGATACGTGACAGTAGTTTTCGTCGTCACGCAATGCTTCGCCGTCATCGGTTTGATATTCGGCGCGGAAGTGGCCGCCACAGCTTTCGTTGCGATCGAGAGCATCGCGACACATCAACATTCCCAACTGGAAGAAGTCATCGACACGACCGGCTTTTTCAAGTGTCTGGTTCATGCTTTCTCCGTTTCCGGTAACGCGCAGATCCTTTTTGAATTCCTCGTACAGCGCAGGAATTTCCGACAAGGCTTTTTCGAGACCTTGCTCGGTGCGCTCCATACCGCAGTAATCCCAAATGATCTTTCCAAGTTCGCGATGGAAGAAGTCTGGTGACTTAGTTCCACCCACAGCCAAGTAGCCATTGAAGCGTTGCTGTGCTTCTTGCTCTGCACGCTTGAACTCTGGGTGATTGGTGTCTGGAGTGGGCTGATTCAACATTGGCGCCAAGTAGTTACCAATTGTGTATGGCAACACGAAGTAACCATCTGAGAGGCCTTGCATGAGAGCAGATGCTCCAAGACGGTTTGCACCGTGATCGGAGAAGTTCGCCTCACCTGCTGCATACAAACCAGGAACGTTGGTCATCAATTCGTAGTCCACCCACAGACCGCCCATTGTGTAGTGCGATGCGGGATAGATACGCATGGGCTGCTCGTAGGGGTTCTCTCCTGCGATGCGCTCATACATTTCGAACAAGTTGCCGTAGCGCTCTTCCACCACGTCGCGACCCAAACGATTGATGGCGTCTGAGAAGTCGAGATACACGCCGTTCTTCTTTGCGCCAACGCCAAGACCCTTATCGACAGCACGCTTTGCAGCACGCGACGAGATGTCGCGTGGAGCCAAGTTGCCAAACGATGGATACAAGCGCTCCAAGTAATAGTCGCGCTCGTTTTCTGGAATGAGGTGCGCAGGACGTGTCTCATCAGGATTTGTAGGAACCCATACGCGACCGTCGTTACGCAATGACTCTGACATCAATGTCAACTTGGACTGGCTGTCATCGCTTTGCGGAATACATGTGGGGTGAATTTGTGTGTAACAGGGGTTTGCAAACAATGCACCCTTGCGGTGTGCACGCCATGCAGCGGTGACGTTGCATGCCATTGCATTTGTGGACAAAAAGAATGCGTTTCCGTATCCACCTGTTGCCAACACCACTGCATGTGCAGAATGTGATGTCAACTCACCTGTCACAAGATCGCGCACCACAATGCCGGCTGCACGACCGTCGATCACGACGATGTCAATGAGTTCGGAGCGGTTGAACATGCGCACACCGCCGAGACCTACTTGGCGAGAGAACTGCTGGTAGGCACCCAGCAACAACTGCTGGCCAGTTTGACCGCGTGCGTAGAACGTACGGCTGACCTGTGCTCCACCGAATGAGCGGTTATCTAACAAACCACCGTATTCACGGGCAAAAGGCACACCCTGGGCAACCATCTGGTCGATGATGTCGACGGAGTTTTCTGCCAAGCGATGCACATTCGCCTCGCGTGCGCGGAAGTCGCCGCCCTTCACGGTGTCGTAGAACAAACGATGAATGCTGTCGCCGTCACCTTTGTAGTTCTTTGCACCGTTAATGCCGCCTTGTGCCGCAATGGAGTGCGCACGACGAGCCGAGTCATGGAATGTAAATGCATCAACTTGGTAGCCAAGTTCTGCCAACGTTGCCGCAGCTGATGCACCTGCAAGTCCGGTTCCCACAACAATGACTTTGAATTTGCGCTTGTTATTCGGGTTCACCAACTTCATGTCGGCTTTGTAGTTGTTCCACTTGTCGGCCATGGGGCCAGCGGGAATCTTGCTATTGAGTTGCACAGTGTTTTGTGCAAAGAGTTGTTCTGTGAGGGTCATGTGAGTGTCCTTCTTCGTTTACGAAATAACGCCGGCCATAACGGCGATGGGGAATGAAACATTGCCAACAACAACCACGGCAGCAAAGCCAGTTGCAAATGCTCGGCGCCATTTGTTGAAGCGTGGGTTGTTCCAACCAAATGATTGGAAGATGCTCCACGCACCGTGGAACAAGTGAATGCCCAACAAGATGTTGGCCACGATGTAGAACAGCGCAACGGGTACGCGTTCAAAGCTTGCGATCACACTGACGTACACCGCTTTGACTTCTTCGGTGTCGCCTGGGTACAACACTTTGTTGCCCACTTCGCTGTTCACCACACCAAAGGTGAGGTCCAGCAAGTGCCACACCAAGAACGCCAAGATCACAAGACCCGACAAGCGCATAGTGCGGCTTGCAAAGTTTGCAATCTGATAGTCACGTGCACTTTGGTATTTCACAGGACGTGCTTTGCGATTCAACATGGTGAGCGACCATGCGGCATGCAGGTGCAAGAACAACATGGCTACAAGACCACCGCGCAAAATCCACAACACCACGCCTTTGGGGGCCAATGGGTACAACAGGGTTTGCAAGAAATGTGCGTAGTGATCCAAATCAGCTGCGCCGGCATACATCTTTAGGTTGCCGATCATGTGAAATAGGACAAAGCCCATCATCGCGATACCGCTGATACCCATGGCGTACTTCTTGCCCACTGCGGTGGAATACAGATCCAAAAGGAAGGGACGGCGCTTCTTGGCCTTATTCGCAGTACCCGTGACCGGGCCTCGGTGGCTCGCAACTACTTGTGCCATGTAGGGACTCCTTTGCAGCAAGGGAATACACCCCTGCACATCTCGCTCCAAACGGTACCCCCTATGGGCCCTAGGGCTACAACTTTGGAAGTTCCACTTTGAGTGTCCTTGTTCACTACTGTCTAAGCGTTCCACTAAAACGGGCGATTCCCCCAGGGGCGCCCCTGATAACGCCGGGAGACATAAACGGTGAGCAGAACATCTGTACAAGACATTTTTAGAAAGGGCGATTCCTAAACATGGAACTCATTCCTTACCTCGCAGGAGGCTCAGCACTGGCTGGACTCCTCCTGGCGTTCTACTTCTACACCTTGGTGAAGAAGGCCTCGCCAGGCGATGACCGCATGGTCTTTTTGATGAACGAAATTCAAAAAGGTGCCAAGGCATTCCTCAAAAAGGAATACACCTGGGTGTCGGTTTTCATCGTTGTTCTCGCTGTCGTGTTGGCAGTAGTCATCGTGCCCTTGGCTGCAGTGACCTACATCTTTGGTGCCGTGCTTTCGGCTGGCGCCGGATACGTCGGCATGGCCGTTGCCACCATGGCAAACGCTCGCACTGCAGAAGCAGCCAAAGAAGGCCCCGGAAAGGCTCTTCCTGTTGCCTACCGCGGTGGCGCTGTGATGGGCTTTTCGGTAGCTGGTCTGTCGTTGCTCGGCCTTGTCATCACCTACGTGGTGTTCGTGACATGGATGGAAGTCGATGATGCATTTGAAATCTTGACTGCATTTGGTCTTGGTGCTTCCACCATCGCGCTGTTCTCACGCGTGGGTGGCGGTATCTACACCAAGGCTGCAGACGTTGGTGCAGACCTCGTCGGCAAAGTGGAAGCCGGCATCCCCGAAGACGACCCACGTAACCCTGCAACCATTGCAGACAACGTGGGTGACAACGTGGGTGACGTTGCTGGTATGGGTGCTGACTTGTTCGAGTCCTACTCAGGCGCGATCATTGCACCTATCTCACTTGTTGCATTTGCCTCTGTTGTTGCAGGCGCAAATGCTGCAGGCGTGGATGCAACGCAAGCCGCAGACAGCAGTGTCTTGAACTTGTTGATGTTCCCGTTTGCCATTGCATTCGTCGGAATGGTCGCATCGATTATCGGATCGTTCTTCGTGCGCGGTGGAGATTCCACCGACTCACATGCCTTGAGCAAGGCACTGCACATGGGCACCAACGTGGCCATGGGTCTGACGGTTCTTGCAACTGTTGGTTTGTCGTACTGGATGTTCGATGGCACAGATAAGCCATGGGGACTTGCAGTTGCT
>WLGS01000011.1 GCA_009703125.1 Actinomycetota bacterium | reverse complement strand
GTGCGAGACCTTCGAGTCCCACTCCTAGGCGAGCCTGGTTCATCATGGTGAACATGTAGGCCATGCCGCGATTTTCTTCTCCGATGAGATACCCGACAGCGCCACCATTATCACCAAACGACAACACACAGGTGGGGCTGGCTTTAATCCCAGTTTTGTGTTCGATGCTCACACAGTGCACATCGTTGCGGTCACCAGGATTTCCCTTTTCATCAAGAAGAAATTTGGGCACGATAAAACACGAGATACCTTTTGTCCCTGGAGGCGCATCAGGTGTGCGCGCCAACACCAGGTGCACAATGTTCTCGGCCATGTCATGTTCACCAAAGGTGATATAGATCTTTGTTCCGCTTATCAGATACGACCCATCGCTTTGCCGAACGGCCTTTGTGCGCACTGCTCCCACATCACTTCCCGCATCGGGTTCAGTGAGGTTCATCGTTCCTGTCCATTGCCCTGAAATCATCTTGGGCAAATACGTCATGCGCTGAATTTCATCACCGTGATGCATGATCGCATCAATTGCGCCTTGCGTCAGCAATGGCGCCATCGTGAGCGCCATGTTTGCTGAATTCATGATTTCTTGCAATGCAATATTGACAAGCCAAGGAAATCCTCCACCGCCAAAGCCTGGATCAAATCCCACAGCACCCCAGCCAGCTTCGACATAGGCGTTGTATGCCTCTTTGAAGCCTGCAGGTGTTGTGACCGAACCATCATCATTTCGATGAGACCCCACCGTGTCGCCAAGTGAGTTCAATGGCGCAAAGGTCTCTTCAAAAAAACGTGCAGCTTCGGCAAGCAAATCGGGCACTGTTGCCGGATCAATGTCGGCAAACTTTGGTAACGCCATGATCTTGTCAAGGCGACAAAAATCATTCAATACGAATTGAATGTCATTCAAAGGCGCAGAGTAGACGGTCATCGTGTGTACCCCGTCAGTACGCGCCACTCTGAGACGAATCGCGTCTGCACATGATCTGGCGTCATACGCAAAGTGGACTCTGGCACCATGTCAGCCAATGCGCGACCTTCTTTGTAGTGATGCACATGCCCCACACCGATAAACAACTCTTTACGAACGGCAACAAGATCTGGTGGTGGCGAATCAGAGAGAAATCCCCACAGGCTTAATGCCAGATTGAGGTCATGCACTACAGGAGCACGACCAAAAAGTGATGCGCGTCGCAATGCGATGAGTGAGCATCCGCGCAATGCATCGTCGACCGATTCACCGACGGACACTTTGATGCGAGTGCGTGCACGCTCAGCCAATGTGATGATGTAGCCCTGATCGGGACCTTGGTAACCAAGGCGTTCCCCTGCTGGTTGACGACCTTCGATTTCACCTGGACGCCCTGGAGTCCAATTGTCAGGAATGACCTCGGGTGATTCGTAGTAACGAACCGGCTCAACTGGGGAAACGGGGGCATAACGCGGAGTGGCCATAGACCACAGACTCTACGCCCCTATCGAAGGCTGTGTGAAGACAACACCTATGAGGCGTGCAAAAGCCCGTAAATCAACGACTCTTCCAATGCTTGCCACGACGCCTCAATGATGTTGGCGGACACGCCGATGGTTGTCCATGAACGGTCACCATTGGTCGCATCAATAAGCACTCGGGTGACAGCACCAGTTGCAGTTGCACCATCGAGAATGCGCACTTTGTAGTCAGTGAGATGCACTTTGTCGAGTTGCGGATATCGCGACACCAAGGCGGCACGAAATGCTGTATCGATTGCATTCACAGGGCCATTGCCCTCTGCAGTGTGGACGTAACGCTCATCGCCCACCCACACCTTGACGGTGGCCTCAGTGGTGAAACGACCATCGGCGGTTTCGTCTGTGATGACACGCATCGACTCAACGCGAAATGCATCTTGCTGCCAACCAGATGCACGACGCATCAATAGTTCAAGTGACGCATCAGCGGCTTCAAAGTGATAACCCTCGTGTTCCAATCGCTTCAAGTCATCAATCACTTGATTCACAGCGGCGCCGTCCATATCGAGTTTCAGTTCATCGGCTTTCATCTGGATAGTGGCGCGGCCAGCCATCTCTGACACAACAAAACGCGTACCGTTTCCTACAGTCTCGGGCGCTACGTGCTCGTATGCATCCTTGGCGCGTGCA
Source organism: Actinomycetota bacterium (assembly GCA_009703125.1). Classification (GTDB taxonomy): domain Bacteria; phylum Actinomycetota; class Acidimicrobiia; order Acidimicrobiales; family Ilumatobacteraceae; genus UBA2093. Next base: position 26,299 of record WLGS01000011.1, on the reverse strand, counting down.
ATTGCCGACACATGCAAGCCAGCTTTGTGTGCAAACGCAGATGAGCCCACATAGGGGGCCTGTGGGTTCAATGGTCGATTCAGAACTTCGGCAACGTGATTGCTCACTGCTGTCAAGCGATCCAGGTTGCCTTCTGGCAAACACTGAAAGCCCATCTTCAACTGCAAGTTAGGAATCACTGTGGTGAGATTGGTGTTACCGGTTCTTTCGCCCAAACCATTCAATGTGCCCTGTACATGGCGCACGCCAGCAAGAACTGCAGCCATAGAGTTCGCCACCGCACAACCCGTGTCATCATGACAATGAATACCCAATGTCGCGTCATTTCCGACAAAGGACTTCACACGGCCAACAATGTCTGCCACTTCATGCGGCAAAGATCCTCCGTTGGTATCGCACAGCACCAAATGTGTGGCGCCCTTCATCACTGCAGCTTCAATAACTTTCATGGCGAATTCAGGATTGTTTTTGTAGCCATCAAAAAAGTGCTCAAGGTCAACCAGAACACGACGACCGTTGAGATTCAAAAAATCAACTGAATCTGCCACCATGGCAACACCTTCTTCAAGTGTTGTCTGTAATGCATTTGTGACGTGATAATCCCAAGACTTAGCAACAATGCACACTGCCGAGGTATTGGCATCCAAAAGATTGCGCAATGTCACATCATCATCAACTTTTCCTGCTGGACGACGTGTCGATCCAAAGGCCACGAGTGTGGAGTGCTGCAAGGTCAATTCCGTAGCGGCGCGGGCAAAGAATTCAATGTCTTTCGGGTTTGCACCTGGCCAACCACCTTCAATGAAATGCACACCGAGGTAATCAAGTTGTTCTGCAATGCGAAGTTTGTCTTCAACCGTGGCCGAAACGCCCTCTACTTGCATTCCATCGCGCAAAGTGGTGTCGAAGGCTTCAACCATCTCTAACTGTGTCGGTGTCTGTGTCATTGGTCTGTCTCCATTTGGATTACTTAAGTCTGTCGGGTGAATACACCTGTGAGGTGCTTTGAGAAATGAAAAAGCCGCCCTTCGAGGCGGCGGATACGCGCACGTCGGAGGCCGGCGTGCGCTAGAGAATAATGATGGTCGCGTCTGACAAACCGACAGTGCGGCAAGAGGTCAAAACGGTGAACATGGGCTTAAGTATCGCCTCACCCACAGGCTTCGTCAACCCCTGTGGGCAAAGTTGTGGATAAATCTCAGAACCCCTGTGGACACTGAGATTCGCTGTGGATGAACACTGCGTATTTATTTGATTTTGACGGGTTTCGGGGCTACTTCAACCCCCACTGAGTCAGCCTTAGGCCAGCTCGCACCATGACTTGTACTGGGCAATCTGCCCGCGGACAGCTTTGCCGTATGTGTCTGCCACCTTCAAGGTGATGGGGCCTGGGCACGGGATTGAGCGGTCATCCACCGAATTGATGGCGCTGACTTCGGCTGCGGTGCCTACACAGAAGATTTCTTCTGCGATGTAGAGATCCGATCGGGCGATGTTGCCTTTTTCTACCTTGTATCCCATGTCCTCGAGAATGGTGATGACGCTTGCCTGAGTGATGCCCTCTAGCGCACCAGCAGAAATTGGTGGAGTGATGACAGTGCCATTGCGTACAACGAAAAGATTTTCTCCGGTGCACTCGCTGACAAGTCCTTCGTTGTTCAAAAGAATTGCTTCGTCATAACCCGCGCGCAACGCTTCAACTTTTGCCAACGATGAGTTTGCGTAGTTTGCAACTGTTTTTGCAGCCGGCGGCAACATGTTGTGATCAAGACGCTTCCACGAGGAGATCTTCATGCGCACACCTTTGGTCAATGCCTCTTCCCCTAGATACGCGCCCCATGGCCAGCACGCAATTGCAACATCTACAGAACAAGGAAGAGTATTCAGGCCCATTTCCCCGTAGCCGTAATAAGCAATCGGGCGGATGTAACAACCTGGCAAACCTGTGGAACGCACTGTGTCCTTTGTGGCTTGCACGATTTCTTCTACCGTGTACGGAATTTCCATTCCCAAAATTTTCGCGCTACGAAACAAACGCTCAATGTGTTCGGTAAGACGAAACACTGCAGGGCCTTCGGCTGATTCATAGGCACGAATACCTTCAAACACTCCTGTGCCGTAATGCAAGGTATGCGTCAACACATGCACTTGAGCCTTGTCCCAATCAACAAGATTTCCGTTCATCCAAATTTTCGGTGTGGGGACCAATGTGGGCATAAAAGCTCCTTATTGCAGTGTTGAAGGAAGATTAGTGGGAAGCGACCGCTGAGGCGATTGCGTTTCCAATTTCTATGGTGGAGCCCGTGGGGGCTGTGGCACATGCTGCCCGAATGACATCTCCCGCAGCGTTTTCACCCAAGAAATCAAGCATCAATGCCGCAGACAGAATCGCAGCAGTCGGATTTGCCTTGCCGGTACCCACAATGTCGGGCGCCGAGCCGTGCACGGGTTCAAACATCGATGGACCGGTACGTGCGGGGTTGAGATTGGCAGACGACGCAAGACCAATACCACCACTCACCGCACCACCGAGATCGGTGAGGATGTCACCAAAGAGATTGTCGGTGACGATGACGTCATAGCGATGTGGATCTTGCACGAAATAGATACAGGCGGCATCTACATGGTTGTATGCAGTAGACACTTGTGGAAATTGCGCTGCGACATCGTTGAATGCGCGCTGCCACAAATCACCTGCGAAGGTCAACACGTTGGTCTTGTGCACCAAAGTGACATGCTTGCGATCTCTTTGTGCGGCTAATTCGAAAGCATAACGAATACAGCGCTCCACTCCCATGCGAGTGTTCACACTTCCCTGTGTTGCCACCTCATGAGCAGTACCTTTACGCAACACACCGCCTTCACCAACATATGGACCCTCGGTGTTTTCACGAATACAAATGAAATCGTGTGGGGTCACATGACCAGGGGCCACACCTGAGAAAGGTCGCTGGTTGACATAGAGGTCAAGTTCGAAACGCATCTTGAGGAGCAATCCGCGCTCGATAACCCCGGGGGGAACCTCGGGAGTTCCCACAGCACCCAACAAAATGGCATCAAAGGTACGCAGCTCATCAAGAACCGCATCCGACAAGATCTCACCGTCACGCAAGTAACGCGCCCCACCGAGGTCGAAGTCCTTGGTCTCAATGGCGACCCCGGCGGCCTTGATGACCTTGACTGCTTCAGCAGTTACCTCAGGCCCAATTCCGTCTCCACCAATCAATGCAATGCGATGTGTCATAGGGAGACCATCGTAGAAGGCGCAGATAGCCTTTCTCTCATGGCAAAGCACCTTCTCTCCGAGGAAACCTATAAACGGCTTGAAGCCGAGGTCGCCGACCTTGAACACAATGTGTTGCCCGAAATTGCGGAGAAGATTGGCCGCGCGCGCGAAATGGGCGACCTCTCAGAAAATGGCGATTATCACGCCGCCAAAGACGAGTACGGCATGTTCAACGACCGCAAGAATTTGGTTCTTGGCATTCTCGAAAATGCAGACATCGCGCCAACTCCAAGTGGGTCCGACGTATCGGTGTTGAGCATTGTCACCATCTTGTTTGATGGAGACGACCCCGATGATGCAGAGACCTACCTGCTGGGCCATATCGAAGAAAAGCGCACCAAAGAGTCACTAGAAATCATGAGCCCTGTCTCGCCCATTGGTTCAGCCCTGCTCGGGCACTCCGTAGGCGACACCGTGAGCATCACGTTAGAAAATGGTGCAAGAGTGTCGGTCACTATTGTGAAGGTGACCAACTGAGCGAACAATTCTTGCCCGATCTGCCCCCCGGACGTCACCTACATCTTCCTGGGCGAGGCACGACTTTTTTCCGCGAGATTGAAGGACCTCCCGGGGCGCCTGTTGTCGTGTTGCTACATGGCTGGACAGCAACTGCGGATCTGAATTGGTTCATGTGTTTTCGCGCATTGGGCGAGCACTTCCGAGTCATTGCACTTGATCATCGTGGACATGGCCGAGGAATTCGCAGTGCGAAACCGTTCCGACTTTCCGATTGTGCCGACGACGTCGCGAGCCTTGCCGACCAATTAGGCATCTCTACATTTATCCCCGTGGGATATTCCATGGGCGGCACTGTTGCCCAGTTGATGTGGAAACGTCATGAACAACGTGTCCGCGGGTTAGTACTTGCAGCCACAGCAGGACACTTTGTCTCATCACGACAAGAACGATTGGCGTTCACCGCACTCGCGGGCGTGGGCGCATTGGCACGCATCGCACCACCATCTGTACGGCGATCCATTAGTGATCGTTTGTACCTGTCACGAAAAACAATGACATGGGAACCATGGGCGACACAACAAGTGGCCGACCATGAATGGCGTCAGATTCTGGAAGCAGGCGCGTCACTTGGGCGATACGACTCGCGTCATTGGTTGCCCAATGTTGACGTCCCCACATCGGTTGTCATGACAACCCAAGATCAAGTGGTATCTCCACGTCGACAAAAAGTGCTTACCGAACTCATTCCTCATGCAGAGGTTTTCTCACTCGATGCAAACCACGATGCTGTGTTTGCACGCGCAGATGAATTTGTTCCCCTGCTCGTCAATGCGTGCCTGTCTGTGCATCAGCGCGCTGAGTCCAATTCGGGTTCCATTCAGGAATCCCGATGAATCAGGCAGTACGCCTTCGTTCCCGATGGCGACGCAATAGTCGCCTTGCGCGACTTGGAGCCAAAATCGGATTGGCACATGCCGGTACGTCTGCGCGCAAAGTATTTGCAAGCACCCAGCGACGCGAGGAGTTATCGCGAGCACGTGAGATCAAAACAGCACAACAAGTTGCCGACGAGTTAGGCAACATGAAGGGCGCGTTGATGAAGCTAGGCCAAATGGCTAGCTATCTCGACGATGGCTTACCCGAACCATTGCGTGTTGCTCTCTCACAATTGCAATCACAAGCACCTCCGATGTCTGTAGAACTAGTGCGTCAAGAAGTAGAACGAGAACTTGGTGCACCCATTGAAAAAATGTTTGCTGCGTTCGACGAAGAGCCCATTGCAGCGGCATCTATCGGACAGGTGCACCGTGCAATTCTTCGTACTCCAGAAGGCGAAAAAGCAGTTGCTGTCAAGGTGCAATACCCGGGCGTAGCCGAAGCAATTGATGCCGACATAAAAACCGCTGATCTTCTGGGGACTTTGCTCGCTTTCGGATTTAAGTCATTAAACCCGGAAGAGATGGTGCTGGAAATTAAAGATCGTCTACGCGAGGAACTTGACTACGTCAACGAAGCACGTAACCAGCAACTTTTTGCAGACTTCTACGAAGGACATCCCTTTATTCATGTTCCCAAGGTCTTTCATGAATACTCCACTGCTCGAATCCTCATCACAGAACTTGTCTCAGGTCATTCTTTTGCCGAAGTTCTCACATGGCCTCAAGAAGAGCGTGACCGCGCAGGCGAAGCCATCTTCCGATTTGTTTTCCGCAGTCTGTATCGCTTTCGTGCATTCAACGGTGACCCGCACCCAGGCAACTACATCTTTCACCGTGATGGTCGCGTCACCTTTTTAGATTTTGGCCTCATCAAACATTTCACCGTGGAAGAAATGAACATGTTCCAATCCATGGTGACCGCCGCAGTACTCGATCACGACATGGAGAAATACCGTCAAGTGATTGAAGATGCAGGAATGTTCCAAAAGGACGCCCCTTTCACCACCGAGGAAGCGGGCGATTACTTTGCACATTTTTATGAGCCTGTGCGTGAATCACGCACGATGACCTGGGATACGGCATATGCATCGTCGATCGTGCGACACACTTTTGATCGCACCTCACCCATTGCCCAATATGCAACGGTGCCACGTTCATTTGTGTTTATCCAACGCATCAACTTGGGGTTGTATGCACTGCTCGGCCAACTGGGTTCCACAGGGAACTTTCGACGCATTAGCGAAGAACTATGGCCGATGACTAATGCGGCGCCTTCCACTCCGTTGGGTGAACAAGAAGCCGAATGGCTCGCCCAACGCGATTACGTGTAATCCACACTCACACGATGGTGTGAAAGTCGAGACCGATATCCAGAATGGGCGAAGAATGCGTAAGCCCACCCACGCTGATGAAATGCACTCCCGTCTCGGCTACTGCTCGCGCATTAGCAAGGGTGAGTCCACCGCTTGCTTCCAACAACACTGAATGGCCTGTCGCTTTTTCATGTGCAATACCAATGGCAACAGCTTCTCTCATGATGTCGGGCGCCATGTTGTCCAACAACACAACGTCTGCTCCTGCACCTAGAGCTACGCGTAATTGATCAAGGTCATCCACTTCGATTTCAATAGGCAAATTTGCTGCCATCTCGCGTACCTTAAAAAATGCCTGCTCCACACCGCCCGCGGCTGCAATGTGATTGTCTTTCACTAGTGCTGCATCACTCAAACTCATGCGATGGTTTTGTCCACCACCGCATCGCACTGCATACTTTTCCAACACGCGAAGCCCTGGAGTGGTTTTGCGAGTATCACGAATAATCGCACCTGTACCTGCAACGGCATCCACCCATTGTGAAGTTGCAGTAGCGATGCCCGATAAGTGACACATGAGATTGAGTGCGGTGCGTTCGGCAGTCAACATGTATTGAGTAGGAGCTTCCACTTTTGCAATGACGTCACCCTTGCTCACGCGATCACCATCGTTCTTCACGCGTTCAAATGAACTCGCGGTGGCACCACAGACCATCTCCACAACAGCGGCTGCCACATCAACGCCGGCAAGACAACCATTGGCTCGCGACCCGAATGTCACCACGCTTCTTTGGGTAACAGGAACAGTTGCTACCGACGTGACATCGATGCCGCCGTCGAGATCCTCGCTCACAGTGTCGGCAATAACTCGTTCTACGTAGGCAGGATCAATTCCTTGCCCACGAAGCCGTGCCATGAGCGCATCTGACAACGGATGCATCTTCATACCTGCACCTCAAGTTCTCCATTCACAATGCGACAGGTTAGATGGCGTTGCCATTGGGATGATGGAGCATCAAAGTCTGTGCGACGATGACATCCGCGACTCTCTTTTCTCATCAATGCTGCAGCCACAACGGCAGTTGCAATAGTCAACATATTCGTGGCCTCAAATGACTTTCGGGTGGGCACCACTTCTGATGACGCATTGCCCGCAAGAGTCTGCAAGATTGCATCCGCAGCAGCAAGACCCTCTGGGCTACGCAATACTCCGACATAGCGCGACATCGCCGAGCGCAACGCCGAACGATGATACGAATCGATGAGTTCGCCATCGGTATCAATATCTGCCACATGGACTTGTTCTGGCAATTGCCAGCTCAATGCTCGACCCACGCGGGTACCGGCTACCACGCCTTCGGTCAAACTATTTGAAGCCAACCGGTTCGCTCCATGCACTCCAGTACGGGCAGCCTCTCCCACCACAAAAAGGCCTGGCAAGGATGTGACGCCATCGAGATTGGCAATCACTCCACCGCAGACGTAGTGGGCTGCAGGCGCTACCGGTATGAGTTCGTGAACCGGATCGATACCAATGTTCCTACATGATGCAGTAATAGAGGGAAATCGATCTTCAAAATTCTCAATGCGGCGCGCATCGAGATAGACGTGATCATGCACACCGGCGGGAGCCTCGGCCATACGTTGACTTATTGCGGTAGCCACAACATCACGGGGTGCAAGATCTTTTTGTGGATGCACACCTTCCATCACGCGTTGACCCGCAGCGTCGAGAAGAATCGCCCCCTCGCCACGCACAGCTTCGCTAATGAGTGCTTGTTGCCCTGTTGCATCTGGTCCACTCCACAACACTGTGGGATGAAACTGAATGAACTCTAAATCTGCTGCCTCAACACCGGCACGCAAAGCCAATGCAATACCGTCACCGGTGACCGCGGGTGGATTCGACGTTGATGCATACACCTGCCCATAACCACCCGTTGCTATCACTACGGCGCGTGCATGCACAATGCCCACGCTTTGCACACCCCCGCTTCGATCCAGCATTGCAACCCGTACCCCTGCAACTGCACGAGTACCGTCGGCGCGCACGCCAGTCACCAAATCCAATGCGAATGCGCGTTCTACAACTTGCACGCCTGCCAAGCGCACTGACTCATCCAATGTGCGTTGTACTTCGGCACCTGATTGGTCTCCACCTGCATGCACAATACGTCGATGCGAATGACCACCCTCTCTGGTGAGTGCAATCTCTCCAGAGGTATCGCCCGAGTCAAATGCGGCGCCAAGCTCCATAAGGTAACGAATTGCAGTCGGTGCTTCGTCCACCAAAGTGCGCACCGCATGTTCATCACACAAACCCGCACCTGCTGCCAGCGTGTCAGCTACATGATTCTCCAATGAATCATTCGGGTCAAGAACTGCAGCTAACCCACCTTGTGCCCAGTTGGTACTTCCAGCATCCAAAGTGTCTTTGGTGACAAGAATGACTTCACGCACAGGCCGTGCTGCGAGCGCTGCTGATAAACCCGCCGCTCCAGAGCCAAGCACTACAACATCTGTCTCCACCGACCACGTGGGATCAGGTGCTGCCAGTTGGCGAGGGAGTCGTCTACTCACCGACACGAGAAGGCGTGCCGATTGCAATCATGCGCTCTACAGATGCACGCGCACGATCTGCAATGTCACGTGGAACATCCACAACATCTGTTCCATTCATCAAGGCATTTTCTAGTTTCTCTGGCGTAATCATTTTCATGTACTTACACACAGCTGCACGATTGACGGGTTGAAAATCAGTGGTCACGTTGACTTTGCGAAGTTGATGCAACATGCCTGTCTCGGTTGCGACAAGAACTTTCTTCGCCGTTGTCGTCCGAGCAGCGTCCAACATGCCACCCGTGGACAAAATGTGGGTTCTCTCTTGTGGCACAACACCCTCGGAGGCCAAATACATAGCACTTGTTGCACAACCACACTCGGGATGAATAAACAATTCAGCCTCAGGTTCAGCCGCAACCATGGCTTTCAATTCAGAGCCGTTAATGCCTGCGTGCACATGACACTCACCCATCCAGATGTGCATGTTCTTTCTTTTTGTCATCCGCTGTACATGCGCACCCAAGAACTGATCAGGACAGAACAACACAGGAACGTCCGCAGGAATGGATTGCACGACCTCTACTGCGTTGGAGCTGGTGCAACAAATATCTGTTTCAGCTTTCACCGCAGCAGTGGTGTTGACATAGCTCACCACTACAGCGCCTGGGTGTTGTGCTTTCCACTCACGCAACTGTTCAGCCGTGATGGTCTCAGCCAGCGAACAACCCGCACGTTCGTCAGGGATGATGATGGTCTTGTCGTAGGAAAGAATTTTTGCTGTCTCTGCCATGAAGTGCACACCGCAAAAAATGATGGTTGATTGCGGCACAGTGGCAGCCACACGAGACAGAGCGAGCGAATCCCCCACATGATGCGCTACATCTTGAATCTCGGGCACCTGATAGTTGTGCGCCAAGATGACCGCATCTTTTTCTGCTGCAAGAGCACGAATGCGTTCGGCCCATTGTTGGTCGACGGGGGAAGTCACATGGCAAAGGCTAATCGGGTACTAGTGAAATTGCGCCATTGTGAAAATCTGAACTTGCGTACTGAAGAGTGCGACGTCGATTACGCCGTCGGCAGATTTACCGGGGGATCAAACCAAAAATGAGTGACTGCTTCGGCCAATGACCCCGTTGCAGAACCAGGATCAGTCACAACATCATCGGGTTGGTCTGCAAAACGCAGCACACTTGCCACTCCGTGGTCTGCCACAACGATGATGAGTCGTACACGTCGACGCGCCTCATGTTCACTGGGTGCTCCCTCAATTGTTCCATCGGGCGCCAAGGGAGCCGCCCATCCACAAGTCACAATCGCTGCAGCATCGAACATGCGCGCCAGTGCACTCGAGGGGGCATCAAGTAGTTCGTACACATCGGGGTGTTGTGCGAGAAAACAGATATTCGCTTCCGAGGCGGGACGACCCGCGATGTTCACTCCATAAAGTCGAGCACCGGGAAGTTCAAATGTGTCAAGCAGGCCATGCAGTTTTTCCTCTACCCCCACCGCAATATCAGTGACGTCGGGCAGTGTCTCGGCGGGTTGTGGAATGTCTTGATTCATGAACCCGATGTGGACTCATGAAACCTTTGGATGGAAGAAACTACGTGTGCAGGAATTCTGAGAGTTGCCGTGCACCCTTCACCACAACTGCACCAAATTTTGCTCCTGGTTGTGCACCCATGCGTTCTAGCGGCCCCGACACAGAAAGCGCTGCGATGATCACTCCAGAATCATCAACAACTGGTGCACTCACTGATGCCACACCCTTGACACGTTCTTCAACAGACTCAATCCAACCGCCTACAGATAGTCGCACGCCACTTAACACCTTGCCTGCAGAACCACGCGTGAGAGGAAACAATGATCCTTCGGGAACAATCCAGCGCAAACCATTGGGGGATTCCAGAGAAACCACACATCGACGACCATCTGATTCCGGAATGAACACCTGCACACTTTCTCCTGTGCGATCACGAATCTGTGTTGCTACGTCTCGCGCCAGTTGAAGAAAAGGAAACTGTTGAGTTGCCGCACGACCCAGACCAGCCAGTGTGGGACCAATGCAGTAATCACCATTGTCGTTGCGTCGCACTGCACCATGATGTTCTAAGGCCGATAGCAAGCGATGGCTTGTCGCACGCGGAATACCCGTACGTTCCACTACTTCTGTCAATGACAAGGGTCGGGCCACCAATTCATTGAGCACAAAGAAGGCCTTGTCGAGTACTCCGACTCCTGATACGCTGTCCATTAACTGGGAACTATATCCCACATATTGAGACAGTCACATCTGTTCTTGCGAAAGGTCACAGAATGTCAACTCCACTAACTCTCCCCCAAAAAGTGTGGGACCAACACGTGGTACACAGCGCTGAAGGTGAAGCCGACCTTCTCTATATCGATCTCCACTTAGTGCACGAGGTCACCAGCCCACAAGCATTCGATGGTCTGCGTCTTACGGGCCGCACTGTGCGCCGCCCAGATCTCACAGTGGCAACAGAAGACCACAACGTTCCCACCGAGAACATCCACTTGCCTATTGCCGATCCTGTGTCGGCACGCCAAGTGCAAGTACTTCGTGACAACGCCCAAGCATTTGGTTTCACACACTTCCCCATGGGAAATGATCACCAAGGAATTGTGCATGTGATTGGACCAGAACAAGGTCGCACTCTTCCTGGCATGACAATTGTGTGCGGCGACAGCCACACAGCAACACACGGAGCATTCGGTGCACTTGCCTTTGGTATTGGTACGAGCGAAGTTGAGCACGTTCTGGCAACACAAACTCTTCCTCAGTCGCGACCCAAGTGGATGTCAGTCACCGTTGATGGCGACACTCCCCCAGGAGTGACTGCCAAAGACATCATCTTGGCCATCATTGGCAAGATTGGAACCGGCGGCGGCATTGGTCACGTCATTGAATATCGCGGCTCCGCAATCCGCGCGTTGTCAATGGAAGGTCGCATGACAGTGTGCAACATGAGCATTGAAGCAGGTGCAAAGGCCGGCTTGATTGCACCTGATGAGACCACGTTTGAGTACCTCAAAGGGCGCGAGAACGCACCAAAGGGTGACAAATGGGATGCAGCAGTTGCAGCATGGAAGCAATTGCGCACCGACGACGGAGCCAAATGGGACAAAGAAGTATTCATTGATGCCTCCACCTTGACCCCGTATGTGAGTTGGGGAACAAACCCTGCACAAGTGCTTCCCATCGATGGCGTGATTCCTTCTCCCGATGATGCACCGACCGAAACCGAAGCTGACACCATTCGTCGCGCGCTCGATTACATGGGTCTCACCCCTGGAGTCAACATGCGCGAAGTGCCTGTTGACACCGTGTTTATTGGTTCTTGCACCAACGGTCGCATTGAAGACATTCGTGCCGCAGCCGCTGTCTTTAAAGGACGCAAAGTCAATGTCAAGCGCGTGATGGTGGTGCCCGGTAGCCACGCAGTGCGTGCACAAGCCATTGCTGAAGGCCTCGACAAAATCTTGACCGATGCAGGCGTTGATTTCCGAGAACCAGGATGCTCCATGTGTTTGGCAATGAACCCCGACAAGTTGGCACCCGGCGAACGAGCAGCAAGTACAAGCAATAGAAACTTTGAAGGACGACAAGGGCGAGGCGGTCGCACTCACCTTGTTTCCCCCGCCGTAGCAGCAGCAACCGCTGTCGCCGGTCACTTCGCAAGCCCAGGAGACCTCAAATGAAATCTGTACGTATTCTCACCGGTCGTGGCGTGCCTCTAAAGCGCAGCGACGTTGACACCGATCAAATCATTCCCGCAGAGTGGCTCAAGCGTGTGGAGCGCACTGGGTTTGAGGCTGGGCTTTTTTCCACGTGGAGAGATGACCGCAGCTTCGTCTTGAATGACGAACGTTTTGCTGGTGCTTCTATTTTGGTAGCAGGTGCAAGTTTTGGTGTGGGTTCTAGCCGTGAACATGCCGTATGGGCTATTCAGCAATACGGATTTGATGCGGTGATTGCACCAAGCTTCTCGGACATCTTCCGCAACAACTGCACCAAGAATGGTCTCGCACCAGTTGTTCTCTCACAAGCAGCTGTAGAGAAATTATGGGACGTTATTGAATCTCACCCAGATACAGAGATCACCGTAGATATGGAACGCCTGTTGGTTGAGGTTCCCTCGATTGGATTCACTGAATCTTTCCCGATGGATCCACCAACCCAGCATCGCTTTCTCAACGGCCTTGATGACATCGGAATCACGCTTACACACGCAACCAAGATCGACGATTTCGAAAAATCTCGACCAGCGTGGTTAGTGCGCTAACGAATCCTCTTTAAAAGGCCAGCGGTCTTTATGTTCACTAAGTGCTGTGAACAAGCGGTTCGCTAAACCTGTGGCTCGACGTATGGGAGTGCGTGCAGCTTCTTGCAACACTTCTTCTGTCGCCACGATGGTGAGGTCTGGCTTTGCACGTGTAATTCCTGTGTAGACAAGTTCGCGCGTGACAATACGTGAAGCAGTCGTAGGCAACACAACGATGGTGTGGCCGTATTCGCTGCCTTGGCTTTTGTGAATGGTGAGAGCGTGCACAGTTTCTACTGGAGGCAGTTTGGAGACGGCAATTCGGCGTATTCCGTCATCTCCATGAAACGCGGCGAAAACGTTCTCGTCTTCATCAGAACAGATCACACCAATGTCACCGTTTGATAAATCGTTGACGTAATCATTGACAAGCACCATCACAGGTCGACCGACATACCACTGTCCTCGAGCGCGAGTCCCTAATTTGCGATCAATGGACGAATTCCAACCAGATACACCAAGTTTGCCTTTCCTGTGTGCACACACCACTTGAAGCGACTCTCGAAACGCCAAGAGTTCGCTAATTGCTACGTCGGACTCTACGTGGGCAGCCCTAGCGCATAACTCGCTTGCATGTTGCAGCACCAGTCGCGCCACATCCTTTAGACCTTGTGAGTCTGTCTCGGGATCGACCCATCTAAATGTTGGATATGGCTTACCTTTTTCATCACCACCTTGGGGATATGTAGCGCGAATGGATTTGGCAAGTTCATCAGCATTGCCACCATTCACAGCAGCACTAATTGCGGCCACTGGTGAACCTTCACCAAAACGAAATTTGCCAGTCATCGTCTCAACAAATTCAGGACCCTGCGAGGATGCCGCACAAATATCTGCAAGCACACTTCCAGACTCCACGCTTGCAAGCTGATCTTGATCACCTACCAAAATCAATAAGGCCCTCTCATCAAGCGCATCAAGCACTCGCGCCATCATCGATAACGGCATCATGGAAACTTCATCAACAATGACTAGTTCGTGATCTACCGTGTCGCCCGCATGGCGGCCATATGGGCGTCGATTACTGGGGTTGTAACGCAACAATTTATGCACAGTGCTCTTGGGAATCTCAGCAATCATGTCGTCCACATCAGGAGACACTTCAATCCCCAGTTCAGGATTAGCAAGCGCATTTGCCAATGCAAACTTCATTCTTTTCGCCGCCAAGCCAGTGGGTGCCACAAGCGCAACATCGTCCACGGCAGAAGTATCCGACGTCATAAGGTTCACGAGACGTTTTGCAATAGAGGTTGTCTTGCCAGATCCCGGCCCACCAGATACCACGACAAGTCGGCCCTCTAACAACATTGTTGCCAAAGTTGCAGCGACGTAGACCTCTTCTGAATATGACTTAGCTGAATACAAAGAATCATTGTCAAGAATAAATGGAGCAACCACTCCAGAGTCTGGAACCGTGATTAACTGCGGATGAGTGGCAAGAATTTTTCGCCACTCATCTGAATTTTTGGGCCACCCTGAAATAGGTGTCTGCGCGGTTGAACCGAGCGTGGAGAGTGCTGACAGATCAACACATGAATTGCCTGACTCAGGATTTCCCAAAGCAATTGCAAGCGCGGTACACAACCATGGGTCATTCTCTACAGATACCCCCACGCTGTGCATCAACACATTGACACCAAGGACCGCATCGCGCGACACAATTTCTGCCTCAATCAATGCCTTCATCGATGCGGGCACACTGAATGACTGAAGAGCAGTTCTCATTTCGCACTCCGTGACAACATGTCCGACAACTGGGACCACAACCCAGGTGGTGCTTGCCATGTGAACACTCCGTGTCGATGACCATCATGTGTTGGAGTGTCTAGCCCCACCATTGCGCGAACAAAGAAATACGCCATTCCCGCGATTGCTGCATCGGCATCTATATCGGGGGCGGTCCAACGTAAATGTCGATAGACAGCCACGCCATAAATGAGTGCTTGCAATGGATAATCATGATGCTCCATCTCTTCGAGCAAGGCCTCACGCGAGTATCCATCGATCATGGTGGTCACGCCATCATGATCCAGGCGGTTTGTCTTGTAGTCAGTAATGAAATAGTGCTGATTCCCGGGCGTCCCGACACGTAAGAGGGCGTCAATGGAACCGTTCATCAATCCGAGCAATGGCGACTTAAAGGTTTCCTTTACACCGATGAGATAAGGCAACAAAATGTCATCTTCTCTACCTGCATCACGCAAACACTTCTCCACAACCGCAGCCATTTCCGAGACCGTGACCTCGGCGTCAACGTCGGCCAATCCCATTTCAAAGTTCATCTCTGCAAGTCGATCGCTAGGAGAAATGTGTGATAACTCGGTATCCCCCATAATTCCGCCAAGTGGAGTACGTAGTGAGAGAAGTACACCTTGAATGAGTTCTTCGCGATGTTCCGCCAAAGCGCCGACAACAACTCGGTCTACTACCGCAGCAATTTCTGCTTCTAAATCTGTTGCTGAAAAATCAATAAGTTCATAGACCACGTGCATTACTTTGCCGAAATAGGTGCCACCTGGAAGACGACCCATAGGCATCGCTGGTACACCGGCATCTACAGAGCTGTCTGTGTATCCCGAACGGATGGTGATGATGTCATCGTCATCATCTTGACCACCATGTGTGGGATCAATAGGGGCTATTGGTGATGAAGCCTGCCCGCGTTGATATTTGGTTAATCCAGAGAACGAGAGACGCTGATAGGTCTGACGCAATGAATGCGTGAGTTCTGCAGTGCCAAGCTTGACCTTGTTCTGAGAACGCGGTGCATATGGGGCTGCCTGAGGTGGCGTCGTATACGAAATTACGCGAATACACGATGTGTCACTTTCCTCAGCTATGTCTTCAAGGAGCGTGGATGTTACGCGCAGATCTTTGTCGTTTTCTGCAGCTGCATGAATAAGACTCACGTGATGTTTTGCCCTTGTCATCGCCACATAGAACAACCGCTTCTTTTCCGCAAATTCTTCCGCGTCACGTAATGCAATACCCAAAGAGTTAGGTCTCTCATTGATCCAGCCCACATCAATGGCACGATGCCGTTGATTATCTGTGTCCGCGTCGGGTCGATGAAAGATGGGGATTTTGCTGGCGTTGGACTTTGTCAGTTTCCAGAGATCGGCGACTACCACCACGGGAAACTCCAGACCCTTTGCTGCATGCACCGTCATAATCTGAACGGCATCACGATCGCTTTCCACTCGCCGACTCACCGTCTCATTCATATCTTCAAGACCCTCAAGGCGATCCATCTCATTAACGAGCACATCAGGTGCGCAACCCTTTCCATCGGTCGCAGCGTGCAGCAACTCCACAATGTGAGTGAAGTCCGTTTCTTGGCGTTCGCCTTCGCGGCCCGCAACAAGTCGTTCGACAATGTTGGTATCACGACGAATGTCGAATGCCCATGCATTCACACCTTTGCGACGTACAAGCGAAGCCCATTCAAAAACTCTTTGGGAAATCACGTCCAGCATGTCATCGGTCAACGCACCCAATGTGACGAGTTGTTCACCAATAAACACTGTTGCAGCGGCAAGACGAAGACGGGAACGATCACCTGGGTGAGCCATTGCGTCAAAGAGACGTCGCATATCCGATGCCATCACACTGGCCATGACGCTCTCGGTTCCTGAACTCACTGCGGGAATACCCATCGCACGTAGTTCTTTTTCAATCTTGCGACCGTTTGCCTTGCTATTCACCAACACACAGATTTCACGGGGATGCGGCAATCGATGACCTTCTTGTGCGGTCTTATCATCAATGAGAATTTCTGCAAGAAGTTCTCTGACTCGCCACGCAGTGGGCTTAACGATGGCATTTTGATTCGTCTGTACCCCCACCCCGAGAATCGCCAGCGATGGGAAAACCCCGATGGATGTCTCAGGTGCACCGTCTCGAGCACTTACTTCGGGGTATTCAATCCCCTCGCCAAATTCCTTCCCAGAAAAAATGGTGTTAAGGGCGCGAATGAGTCGCGCATCGCTTCGCCAGTTGCGAGTGAGAGTACGCACTTTGGATGGAATGCGCTGCGCGAGATAGGCCTCTACGTCGGCCCCGCGAAATCTATATATCGCCTGTTTGGGATCCCCCACTGCAAGCAACATACGGGAAGTCTCATCTGCCTGGAATACACCGCGGAAGATCTCCCATTGCAACTGATCCGTGTCTTGGGCTTCATCAATAATGGCAATAGTGAATCGAGACGTAAATGCGTGACGCACCGCTTCGTCTCCACCTTGTGCAAGCAAATTCGCTGTACGCACCAATAGATCATCGAAGGTGGGATCCGACTGCGTGATTCTGTTAATACGTGTGAGACATTCGCGCACCATGCGACGCGTTTGTAGATCCTGGTCTACAGAATTCACATCATCTGTTTCATCTGTGCTCTCTGCAACCAGCAATTGAGAACGAGGTGACGAGAGTGCATTAGTCACTGCTATTTCAAGGCGCTGAGCAAACTTTTTTGGATCAGTAAACCCCCATGCCCCTGGAGTCGCAGCATGGGTCACCATCACCGCGTTCACCACAAATTGGACGGTTTGTGCAATATCGGAACTTGTGCGACCTTCTCCCACCACAGGAAGGCCGGCCATCGCCATGACGCGTGAGCAGACGGAGTGAATTGTGGCAATAGTTGCACTATCAAATTCTCGAATTGCTCGATCGAGTCGATCAGCGCAACCCATTCGGTCTAATTTTGCCAACGTCTGTGCAATGTCGTCATCTTCTGCGATGTTGTTTTCTCGTAACGCACGCTCTAGTGACACCAACTGACGACGTATACGATCACGCAACTCCGCTGCCGCATTACGCGTGAACGTGGTGACCAATATTTCTGAAATACGCAAGTTGGGCTGCGTCGCAATCTGAAAAGCTACGATTCCCGCGACCGAGAACGTCTTGCCACTACCTGCACTGGCCTCAATGGTGAGACCATTCTCAAGCTGTGTGTCAGTGATTGAAAATTCCTGAGCAACAAAATCGGTCATGCGCTTAACTCCCACTTACCGGTTTTTCCACTCACCCGAATGATCTCAAAATAAGGAGTGAAAAAAGTGCGCAATAGACCCTGGGGGTCTTCGTATACGTCATTAAATTCAGGCGATGACCCATAAATAACAAGTTCTTCAGAATTCTTGTATCTACGATCATTCGCAACAAACTCGTCAAAATAATCTTCTGCAGTTTTTCCTGCATCTTGCACAGGGAAGCACCATGCTTCAGTCGCTTTGTCAAAAAGTGGACATGCCACAACACGAGCAATTGGTTCCACCGCTAAAAAATTTCTCAGTCGATCTAACGCAACATCTTTTGTCAATGAAGGACTGACAGTGATTGACCGTTCGGTTGTACCGCGCCCATTGGAATTGACGTGATACATCAATGCTTTTTCTACACTCTTACCATTTGCGATAAGTATGAGAATTCGAAGAACCATACGCATTAGGTCTTTTGTGTATTTGTCCTCAAATGACACGTAGGTCAACGTCTTCTCTTCGACATGGAATCCGTTGATAACGCCGGTCAACTCGGGCAAACCGGATATCTCCAGGGCAATGTCTTCCGATGTGGGCGCGCTTTGGTTCGATTCGTTGTACTTCTTTCGAAATGCACGCATGAGTTCAATCGCATCTTTAATCACCTTGTCGTCAAAGGGTGCCACGGGCAATATGTCCTTGGAACGCAACATTGACGCCATATCTGCTTCAGTGAGCTGTTCATTAAAGAGATCTCGGCATGCCCAGCCGAGCTTTCTTTCATCTGCAGATATCGGCAACGTTGCATCTTCCACGTCATAAACCCAAGGACGCCAAATACCTAAGCCTTTTCGCAGGTAATAGTCCAGTGGCTTGAGCACCAGCCGTTCCAAATCATCCACCGTCATTGTCTCTAGTGGTTCTGGAAGATTAATAGAGACATGGTCAGTGTTCTTCTTCACTGTAACTTTCTGGCGTGTTTCAGCAATGGTGCGTGCAATCGCATCGAATGACCATGGTTGAACAGGCACAGTTACTCGATGATCTTGATCGACCACCCCAAAGTTTTCTGCACTTCCCAAATGTCGCGGATGGATGTATTCAATTGCACTGACATCATCACCGCCAGCTGGCCTATCCAATCCACAATCTGCAAAGAAATCAAGTAGTTCAGCAAGGGGAGTCACCAGAGGCAACAGATTGTTGTTCTTAATGCTGCGCCCTGTGCAAGTGACAATGAAGCGTTCACGGGCAGCCATCATTGCGTCTATGAGTATTCGGCGCGATTCAAGCCGGGCATCACCATCACCCAACATTGGAGTGGCCGAAATGAGATCATCGCCTTCTGATTCACCACTGGGAAGAGTTCCATCGTCATAACCCAAGACACACACCACCTTGAAGGGCACAGTGCGCAGTGGAATAAATGATGTAGCGGTGACGGCACCGGTGCGCAGTGGCTGATGACCTGATGTGGACTGCAAGTCACCATTGAGATACTCGGCAAACTGACTGAACGGCACCACGTCAGAAATAGACGATTGAGATGTCTTTTCATGGATCTGGTGTGCTGCACGTTGATACTGATTCAGCAATAAATACACATCGTCTAGGTCAGTACATGAACTACCGCACAGTTCGTTCAGGGATTGCGCAAAGAGTGTGCACCACGAATCCATAGTGCGTTCACTACGGGCTAAATGTTCAAGACGAACAAGTACAGACAACACTTCGATCAAGGTAAGCAGAGACTGGGTCTCAGATGAGTCCACAAATGGAAGTGGTCGAATTCCGTTGCCCACCACTACCGGTTTTTCGGCAACTGGCATGACCGCACCTAAAAGAGAACGCTCCACTGATTCAAGCCAGCTATGTGCTGTGAGATCCGGAGCAATCAATCCATGTTCTTGACGGTGCTCTGCATCGAGTCCCCATCGCAAACGAGATTCTTCAAGATGACGCATCCATGTAGCGACATCAGATCCATTCACCTGAAAACGTCGTGCAACTATTGGATGAGTCGCAACGGCTATGAAACTTTCACTATCGAAACGAGAACTCACCAGATGAAGAACATGAGCAGAGAGTTCAGCTCCCTCGCTCACTTCTCGGAGCGATCGGTCCGCCACTACCAATGGAATGCGCACGTAGTTCCCTGCTGCATTCTTCACAGATTTTTCGAATACCGCCTCAATCACTGGTGCCGCAGCTCCAGGGTCCGCACACAAAATCACGACGTCATGTGGCTGAAGATCTTCAACTTCTTCAAATGCATGAAGCAGTGCATCGTGTAAAACTTCCACTTGGCGCGACAAGTTGTGAGCTCGATGAATCTGTATTGACGCATCATGGGTGTCACTGTGGCTGTATTGCGTCACTCTTCCCGAGGCCAACGTGTGTTGCACGTTGTGCAACAACTTCGATGAAGGCGACTTTGCCGTAGGCACCTCCGAATACGACACCGGAAGACCATATGCACTGAGAAGCAGCTCCAACTCAAAAGAGCTATTCATCCACGCTGGTGGCAAACGTAAAGGAGTGACAGAGGTAGATACGAATGCGTCAGCCACTGGAAGTTCATGACGATTAGGTACAAGTTCTGCGGTGAGCTTGTTCCACTCTTGTGCCAAAAATGGAGACTGTTGCACAAAAATCAACTCAATATCCACCACAGTGCTGAGAGCATCAATGAGATCAAGCTGCGTGGGCGAGATGTTCTCAAAACCTGCAATCATGAGACGCTCAGGAAGACTTGGAAATACCTCCCCCGCGCGCAATCGCACACACATCTCTTCTTTTAGTACTGGCCAGGGACTCTCACCAATGATTTCGCGCACTTTGCGCCACAAGTGAAACTGCCATTCAAACTTTGAGGCATCCAACTCTCCAAGTGCAGGCACACCTTTATCCCATGAGCGAATCAATTCGGGACGACGTGCCGCATAACGATCGAAACGATCTGCCAAAGTGCGAGCGACATTCAGTCGACCGTTATATTTTTTCTCAAGACGTGCTGTTTCAGGAAAATCAGCAAGTGCTCGTAGAACTGCAAGATTTACTGCATCACGATTCCATGCATCACTGGTGATTTCTGCTGCATCGCGAATGAGCGTTTGAAGATGACCGATGTAGCGAACATTCACATTGGCTACGACACCATCTTTCATGCCCGAAGTTGCGCCCAAACGTTGTGCTAGTTGAGGAGTAAGCCAGGAACGCACACCTAGCGAAGGAACAATGACGGTGTGTCCAACAAAGGGATCTGCTCCTACACAATGAGATTGCAAGAAAGTTTCAATCGATACAACGATGTCCTCCAAGTCAGGAACAATTGAAACTTTCAGCGTCATGCAATACCTAAATCTTTAGAGGAAGTTACACCACATTTTTACCGTGAGATACGCATTAATGACAAACGTCTTTTTAGCCAAAACCTTGACACACCCCTGTGATATACACGTATCCGTTGGCGTAAATTTTCAGTGTTTACAGGAAAAGATTCAGATCCTGAAGGCGCTTGTCGTTAGAGAACACTTCAACAGGTGGCTCAGTTTTCAAACGTAGTGCTCTTTGAATAATGCGACATGTGGTGTGTTGGTTGTATTCAGCCAGTGTCACGGCCCAGCCGTCACGACCTGCACGAGCAGTACGTCCCGATCGGTGCAGATACGCCTTGGTATCAATGGGCGGTACGTAGTGCACAACACACGCCACATCATCGATGTCAATTCCACGAGCCGCAACATCTGTTGCCACCAGCACTTTGAGTTGATTATTCGTAAAACGCTCAATTGCTTTTTCGCGAGCTGCTTGTGTCAAGTCACCATGCAACGCAGATGCATTTACGCCTAAGTCGCGCAAGTTATCGGTGACGCGATCACAAAGACGCTTTGTGTCACAGAAAACAACCGTCTTCCCCGTTGATTCAACAATTGCCGAAATGACTTTGTCCTTATCCATCTTGTGCACTGCCAAAAACAGATGATGCATCGTTCCCACCGTGTCAGTAGGAGCATCAATAGAAACCTCTTCGGGTGACTTCATGTAGCGGCGTACAAGGTTTCCTACTTGGCCGTCCAATGTCGCAGAAAACAACATCGTTTGATGTTCGCCCGTCACGTGGCGCAGCACCCACTCCACTTGCGGTGTGAATCCTTCATCTGCCATGCGATCGGCTTCATCAAGCACTACAACTTGCACATCGTCAAGTCGCACTTCTTCGGCTTTCATCAGATCGATGAGACGCAAAGGAGTGGCCACGATGATGTCCACACCTTTTTCGAGTGCATCAATCTGATCGTCTCTCGATGCGCCTCCATAGACGGGAAGAATCACCCGATCACAGGACACGCCGATGGGTTGGAGAACTTCTGCAACCTGTAGAGCAAGTTCGCGAGTTGGCACAAGAACAAGTCCCCGAGGTCTCCGTGGAGCAACAAACTTCTCGGTGCGCGCCAACATAGGAATCCCAAATGCAAGCGTTTTTCCCGACCCAGTGCGCGCGCGGCCACACACATCTACACCGCGCATCGCGACGGGGATGGCTTCGGTCTGAATAGCGAATGGAGCAGCAAAGCCAGCAGCGGCAAGGCCGGCATCAACGTTGGGGGGCACACCCAAAGCGGCAAAACCTGTGGGCGTGGCAATAGGAGTATCAGTCATGTCGGTTTCTCACCGTATCGGCTCTTTCCCCTATCTGATGGGGATGTTTGCCCCCAGAATCAGATCTGAGTGAACAATGAGCCACAAGACACTCCGCCCAAAATGAATTTTTTGCAAAGAGTTGCGTGACAGCGCCCCTCATGCGTTATGTTCGTTTTTCCTGATACGGGAAACTCCCGTACAGAAAGGACCAACCACAACGGATTGCACCGAGCAAAAGTCGTACGCAGCGAGTCGAGAGATCACGACGTGCGCCACCCGCCACGGGCGAACCCTCTACCCACCAGGGAGGAGTTCTCATGGACGCACAACTCAACGGCATGCAGACGCATGGCCGCAAAGGACTTGTATACGACTGGCAGGCATTGCTAGTGCCCGATGAACCGGACTTCAGTGATGCACTAAGTGACATCCTGCATGACGATTCCGTTGTAGCAGAGCACAGTTAGGTCTGGCGATGACAACTTCAACTCCCCAGGTCCCCCGTCGTTTGCTTGTCCTTGGTTGCGGTGGTGTTGCACAGTGCGCACTTCCACTCATCGTGCGCGATACCGCGATTGATCCCGCCTCAATCACCATTGTTGATTTTGTGGACAACCGCCATCGCATTACTGATCTTCTCCAAAAAGGAGTGCAGTACGAAATTGGTCGAGTGACGCCAGAAAACATCGACGAGTTTCTCTCTGCACGAGTCTCCCATGGCGACATGTTGCTCGACTTGGCGTGGAACATCGACGCTCCCACCATTTTGAACTGGTGCCACGAGAACGGCGTGCGTTATCTCAATACTTCTGTGGAGTTATGGGATCCGTACGAAGATATGGCCACCACGCATCCTTTGGAACGCACGTTATATGTACGTCATCAATCATTAACAAAGATGATTCGTCAATGGGGTGGCAATAGTGGTGCCACTGCTGTTCTTGAACACGGTGCTAATCCAGGTTTGGTGAGCCACTTTGTCAAGCAAGCACTCACCGAGATTACGGAAAAGATCCTCACAGAAGGTCGTGCAGGCACTCGCCAAGCAGATCTTGAGAATGCACTCGCACAGCGTGAATTCAATCGACTCGCCATGTTGACGGGAACCAAGGTCATTCACATTGCAGAACGCGACACACAAATTTCATCGACACCAAAAGAAGTCAATGAATTTGTCAACACATGGTCCATTGATGGCTTCTACGAAGAAGGCATTGCGCCGGCTGAACTTGGTTGGGGAACACACGAAAAGCAACTCCCCCCGCGAGGCTTTGCACACAACGATGATGGCCCCAACAATCAGATTTGTATTGCACAACCTGGTATGAACACCTGGGTGCGCTCGTGGGTGCCATGTGGCCCCACACACGGCATGGTGATTCGCCATGGCGAGGCCTACACAATGTGCCATCACCTCACCGTGAAAGATGCATCAGGGAAAGATGTCTATCGCCCCACTGTGCACTATGCGTACTGTCCATCCAATGATGCCATCGCTAGTGTGCGCGAACTGCAAATGCGCAACTGGGAGATGCAGCCGAATCAACGTTTGCTCACTGATGAAATTGTGAGTGGTCGAGATGAGTTAGGCGTTCTGTTACTTGGTCACGACTTCACTGGTTGGTGGACAGGATCTCTGCTCTCCATTGAAGAAACACGTGCCGTACTTCCCCATCAAAGTGCCACAACCCTGCAAGTGGCTGCTTCGATTGTGGCCGCTGTGCAATGGATGATTGTGGAGCCCGAGCGCGGAATCTGTGTTCCTGACGACTTGCCCCATGAATTCATTCTGGAAAAAGCACGTCCGTACCTGGGAACACAATTCTCGGGGCCAACTGACTGGACTCCTTTGAAAGAACGCAAAGACATCTTTGACCAGTGGGCTGATCATGGCGACAACCTTGACCCCACCGACCCGTGGCAATTTGGCAACTTCCTCGTGGGAGATGCCTAAACACACACTGGGCCTCATCGTTGTGACTCTGGCCGCCGATGGTCTGCTGGTCTCATCGATGAGGTAGCACGGGCTGGCATTCTCGTATAACCTGAAGACAATGATTACTCCAACCAGCCTCCTTCTTCTTATGTAACGGCAGCAGCCGCATATCGTTGCTGTCGAAACCCTCTGCCTTCGCAGGGGGTTTTTTGTTGCCCTAATTCCTCTTCCCTGCCCACCTACAAAGGACCATCACATGCCTCCACAAAACGTGACACCAAAGAAAATGCCATTCGAGAAGTATTCGCCATGGATCCCCTTGGTTCTCGAAGATCGCACATGGCCAAATCGTCGTATTGAAAAAGCGCCCATCTGGTGCAGCGTGGATTTACGTGACGGCAACCAAGCACTGATTGACCCCATGGACCCAGAGCGCAAACTCCACATGTTCAACGCTCTGGTCAAGATGGGTTTCAAAGAAATTGAGGTGGGTTTTCCCTCTGCAAGCCAACCCGATTATGACTTTGTACGACACATCATTGAGAACGATCTCATTCCCGACGATGTCACTATTCAAGTATTGGTGCAGTGCAGGCCTGAACTGATTGAACGTACATACGAGTGTCTGAACGGTGCGAAAAATGCAATCGTGCATTTCTACAACTCAACAAACCCACTGCAACGCGAAGTGGTGTTCGGCTTAGACAAACAAGGCATTATTGACATTGCTGTAGATGCTGCTCGCTTGTGTCGCAGTTATGAGTCGATGTTGCCAGGAACACGTTTGCGCTATGAGTACTCGCCTGAGAGCTTTACTTTGACTGAGCCTGATTTTGCTATCGAAATCTGTGAAGCAGTTATGGGTGTTATCGCCCCCACTGCAGACAACCCACTCATCTTGAACTTGCCGGCAACTGTCGAGAGCTACACACCCAACGTGTACGGCGACGTCATCGAATGGTTCATTCGCACCATCAAAAACCGTGACACCGTCATTATCTCGCTCCATCCACATAACGACCGTGGCACGGGAACTGCAGCTGCTGAATGTGGACTGATGGCAGGTGCTGATCGCGCTGAAGGAACATTGTTTGGCAATGGCGAACGCACAGGCAACTTAGACCTCATCAATGTGGCAATGAACTTGATGATGAACGGCGTAGATCCTGAATTGGATATCTCCGACATTGATGCGCTTCGCCGTGTCGCCGAGTATTGCAACCGTTTGCCCGTACCCGAGCGCCACCCCTACGTAGGCGACCTTGTGTACACCTCATTTTCAGGAAGCCATCAAGACGCCATTAAGAAAGGCTTCGAGGCTCTTCCCAAGAATTACGACAAGTGGGGCGTCCCCTATCTACCCATTGACCCCAAGCATGTAGGTCGCAATTACGAGGCTGTGATCCGTGTGAACAGCCAGTCTGGCAAAGGCGGCGTTGCCTACATCATGAAGGCCGAGCATGGTTTCGATCTTCCACGACGACTGCAGATTGAATTCTCAAAAACAATTCAGCACATGACTGAGGACTCGGGAACCGAAGTCAGCTCCACAGTGATTTGGGATTCTTTTGTTCAGGAATATCTGCCACCTGCGCCATCGGTAAAACTTCTGAGTCACGAACTAGCAAGTGACTCGGCATCGGGACGCACCACTATTTCGGCCCAAATTCTTATCGGCGATGATCACCGCACAATTGCAGGTCAAGGAAACGGACCCATTGACGCATTTGTTCGTGCAGTAAACCAAGGATTAAGTGCCCAGATCGATGTTGTGGACTACGCAGAGCACGCAATGGGTCAAGGTTCACAAGCCACAGCCGTGGCCTATGT
>WLGS01000109.1 GCA_009703125.1 Actinomycetota bacterium | reverse complement strand
TGTCGGCGTATGACTCCAACACAGATGCTGGCCCGCCTACCAAGAAACTGGTGATGCAGGTTTCTCTCCATTTGGCGGCTTCATCGCGAATCTTGTCTGGTGGCCCAATAAGTGCAACATCTTCCACCATTGCTAATGGAATAGCAGCTGCGGCTTCATCTTTCTTGCCGGCGAGATAGAGATCTTGCACCTTAAGTGCCACATCTTCATATCCCATGCGTGCAAATACTTCGAAGTGGAAGTTTGCACCTCGAGCTCCCATGCCACCTGCGTACAAGGCAAGAAATGGGCGCACCATGTCAGCACATTTTTCAATGTCGTCACCGGGAATCACCGTGAGAACTGCAGCCACTTCAAAACGATCTGCTTTGTTGGCTTCACCGCTTTTTGCAAAACCTTCGTTTAGGCAATTGCGGTAGTACGCATCTTCTTTGGGGCTGAAGAACAACGGCAACCATCCATCACAAATCTCTGCAGAAAGAGCAACATTTTTTGGGCCTTCTGCACCAAGATAAATAGGAATGCTGTCGCGACGTGGATGAATGGTGCTTTTCAACGGCTTTCCTAAACCAGTGCCATCTTTATATGGCATGTCGTAAAACTCGCCATGAAAATCAACCGGCGCGCGTCGCGCAACAATTTGTCGCACAATGTCGACGTATTCACGTGTGCGTGCCAAAGGCTTTGGATAGGGCTGCCCATACCATCCTTCAACAACTTGTGGACCAGAGGCACCGAGTCCCAAAATGAATCGACCATTGCTGAGATGGTCCATTGTCATTGCGGCCATCGCTGTTGCAGCAGGCGTGCGAGCACTCATTTGCACAATGGATGTACCCAAGCGCACGTTCTTTGTTTGTGAACCCCACCAAGCAAGAGGTGTGAGTGAATCGCTGCCGTAGGCCTCGGCGGTCCACACACTCGAGAAACCTAAGCGGTCGGCTTCAAGTATTGCTTCGAGCGCACCTGCGGGTGGGCCGCTTCCCCAATAGCCAGTGCTGTATCCAAGGGTTACTTCTTTTGATGCCATGATTTCTCCTAGTTCAACGTGACGCCAAGATGACGCAATGCAATTGCTGAATACACCGCTGTGCCACGGCGCATGTAGTTCTCTTCATACAACGCGCGATTGCTGTGATTGGGTGCTGCTTTCATGATGTCCATACCTTCTGGCATGAGGCCCAAAAACATCATGGCGCCTTGTACACGATTGAGCACGTAACTGAAATCTTCGGCACCCATTACCGGGTTATCCATAATGCGCACATTGCGATCTCCTGAGATTGCAGTGGCTACGTCTGCTGCAAATGATGCGTACTTGTGATCATTTACGGTGACGTCATAGCCGATGAGTAACTCCACTTCGGCTTCCATGCCATGTGCAAGTGCAACTCCTTCTGCTACTCGGCGAAGTCCATCGTGAATCAATGTGCGTGTGCGTTCACTAACTGCACGCATAGTGCCGTTGATCATTGCTGTTTCAGGAATCACATTGCTTGTTGTGCCCGTATGAATTTGTGTCACGGTGATCACACCTGGGTCAAAGACGTCAATGCGACGCGTGACAAGGGTTTGTAACGCTTGAACGATTTCACACGCAATAGGTACAGGATCAAGTGTGAAGTGCGGTGCACTACCGTGGCCACCTTTGCCTTTCACTGTGATGACGAATGAATCACTAGAGGCCATCATGGTGCCGCCCTTGAGACCAAGGAATCCACCTGGAATGTTTGATGCTGCGTGAATTGCAAAAGCACCAGTGATAGGAGACTCGGTCCCCACATCCAGCAAACCTTCATTAATCATCTCTGATGCGCCGTTGTATCCCTCTTCGCCAGGTTGAAACATAAACAGAACTCGACCAGGAATTTCTGATTGACGCGCAGAGAGAATTTTTGCCGCACCCATCAACATCGCAGTGTGTGTGTCGTGACCACATGCATGCATCACATTGTCTACACGCGATTTAAAGGTGACATCGGTGTCTTCTGGCATGGGAAGCGCATCCATATCGGCGCGCAACAACACTGTGGGTCCGGGCTTTCCACCCGTGAGCATGGCCGCGATTCCACTTGTTGTTTCATGCAAAGTGATATCGAGAGGGAGTCCTTGGAGTGATTCGAGAACGCGATCACGAGTGCGGGGGAGATGATTGCTGATCTCTGGCCATTCATGAAGATCGCGACGCAGTGACACCATGTCATCAAAGACATCATTGGCTTGTTCCAATAAACCATCGGGTGCGCCGTGTTGTTCGCGAGCATCATCGGTGGTGAGAGTGTTTTTTGCCATACCCCATGGTAGGCACATGGTGATGACCACTTCGACGGCTGCGCACCCCGATAACTCACCTTCTGAGATGGTGGAACTTGTAGATCCCGCAGGAAATGTTCTGGGTCTGGTGACTCGTCAGCAGATGCGGGCCGAGTCGTTGTGGCATCGTTCCGTATTTATTGCTGTGGTGTCTCACGCGGGTCAATTGCTGGTGCATAAACGCGCCGAAACTAAGGATGTGTGGCCAGGTAGTTGGGATGTGTGTGTGGGAGGCGTGATGTCCCCAGGCGAAGAGTGGGAAGACGGTGCGCTGCGCGAGTTACGAGAGGAGTTGGGATTAGAGGGCGTGAGCGTAGAGAGCCTCGGAACAGGTGTGTACGCCGATGACGATGTACGCATAGTGGCGGCATGTTTTGTGTGTCGCACAGATGGACCATTTCATTTCGCAGATGGTGAGATCACCGAGGCTCATTGGGCTCCACCAGAAGAGATTCCTGTGTGGCTAGGGGCAAAACACTTCTTGCCCGACAGTGTTGCGCTTGTCCTGCCTCGGCTTCGGCTGTCCTGAGGGGCAGTGGAAGCCTTTAGGCTTTCATGCGTGATCAAGGTCGAATACACAATTGAGCCGTTCGTTGAAGGCGAGATTCCTGCACGCGTGACCTTGGCGGCCGCGGCGCTTGAGACCTTGGGCATTTCTGTCGATATTGGTGTCTTCGGGTCGTCTTTCGAGGTGGATTCAACGCAAGTGGGAGAGGCAATGTCGGTACTTACCAGTACCGCATATGCACATGGCGCAACGCACGTGACTATTGATCTAGAGGAGATGCAATCGTGAACCTTCACGAACATCCTCTGGTGATTTCGTTGAAGCCCATCCTTGATGCAGTGGGTGCACAACTTGTGTCTGTAGATGATGCACGCATTAGCGATATCGCACTGGAATGGGAAGGCAATCTCATTGCTGCGGTGCGTCTCCCGCAGTTATATGGGGCTCTCGATCGTCTTATTCGTCAAGTGGAGATCGACTTGGGTGCACCACTTCAAGCTCTTTCTCGCTCGGATAAGCAATTAGCGGTGAAGTTGTTGGACCAACGCGGTGCCTTTATCTTGCGGCGGGCCGTGGAGGATGTGGCAGACGCAATGGGTGTCTCACGCATCACCGTCTACAACTACTTAAACGCTCTGCACCGCTAAACCGGTTACGCAGCCCCAGCCACACCCCTCTGGCAAGATGTCAGGGTGGAAATTCTTATCGTTGCCCTGCTCATTGTTTTGATTCTGGCTGTTCTATTCATCGGCGTCCGTCTTCTTGCTAAAGCTGCAACACCAAGCGCTGCCCCCACTGTCTTGGCTCCGGCCGTAGATATGGCCCCCATTGTGGAGGCTGTAAAGGCAGCCATAGATGTGAATGCAATTAGCACTGGCGTGCGTGGCGCAGTTGAAACCCAGATGTTGGCTACAGCACAGCAAGCTCTTGCACAAAACAACGAGCAAGCCAAGCAGCAAGCCAATCAAACACTTGAAGCACAACAAGCATCACTAGACCAGCAGACAAAACTTTTGCTCCAACCTTTAGAGGCGCGTCTTGCACAACTGAATCAAGCAGTTGGAAGTCTGCACACAAATTACACGGAAGAAAAATCTGCTGTAGAAGCCTTGCGTTTACAACTCACCGACTTACAAACTTCAACTACTTCTCTGCGTGAAGCACTGAAGTCACCCACCGCGCGTGGGTCATGGGGCGAGAACCAATTGCGCAACGTGGTTCGGCTCGCAGGCATGGAGAATTACTGTGACTTCACCGAACAGTTCACAGGTTCTGAAAATGATCGGCTCCAGCGTCCAGACGTGGTGATCAATTTGCCAACCGGTGGTCGAATTGCAGTTGACTCCAAAGCGCCATTGAACTCCTACTTGCGCATGCAAGATGCGATGGAGACTTCCGTAAAAGAAGTTGAACTCAAGAATCACGCGAAAGATCTACGTAGCCACGTGAAGACGCTGGCAGAAAAGAAGTATTGGGATCAGTTCGGACATGACACACCAGACTTTGTGGTGATGTTTATTCCCGGTGAAGGCTTTGTGGCAGATGCAATGAAAGCAGACACTCTGCTTCTCGACGATGCAATGAAGTCCCGAGTCCTCATCGCATCACCGGTGAATCTCTTGGCTCTTTTGCTCACTATTGCTAAGGGTTGGCAATCTCACAAACTCAATGAACATGCCGAGATGGTCGCCAAGGAAGGCAAAGACCTCTACGAACGGGTGAGCAAAGTGCTTGATGATGTCGTCAAGATGGGTAATGCGTTGGGCACTGCCACAAGTACCTATGACGCGATGATTGGTTCTATCGAGGGTCGTCTCATGGTCACGCTGCGACGCTTGAAGGATTTGGGTGTAGTGCAAGAGAATGCACCAGAGAAAAATCTGAAAACTATCGGACAAGTTCCAAGAGTTCTCCGTCTGCCAGAGGTATCGACACCAATAGCCGAGATTGAATAGCGCGTTACAAACGGCGTAAATGCACGTCGGTCACGCGGTGATCATGACCTTTTTGCACCAGCAGTGATGCACGTGACTTGGTGGGCTCAATATTTTCCACCAAGTTCTTGCCGTTAATCTCTCGCCAGATTGCGCGTGCTGTTTCCACAGCTTCTTCATCTGTGAGATGTGCATAGTTCTGAAAGAAGCTATTGGGGTCCCGGAATACGGTTTCACGCAGTGCTTGAAACCGTTCTACATACCACTGTTCAATGTCGAGTTCTTCCGCATCGATGTAGATCGAGAAGTCAAAATAGTCAGAGACGAATTCATTTGATTCTGATCCCACCTGCAAAACATTCAAGCCTTCCAAGATCAAAATGTCGGGTTGGCGAATAGTGATGGCGTCGCCCTCCACTATGTCGTACACCACGTGGCTATACACCGGTGCACGCACTTCGCTCGCTCCGCTCTTTAAATCACGCAAGAACTGCAACAGTGCTTTGGTGTCGTAGCTCTCCGGGAAGCCTTTACGGTTCATGATTCCGCGGTCTTGCAAGACATGGTTGGGGAAAAGAAAGCCATCAGTGGTGATGAGGTCCACTCGTGGGTGGTCTGGCCACCGCGCAAGGAGAGCCTGAAGAATACGTGCGAATGTGCTCTTACCCACAGCAACGCTTCCGGCAATACCAATCACATAGGGCACCTTTGGTGCCATTGCACCCAAGAAGGTTGCAGACACCTTGTGCAAATTCTGTGTGGCGCTCACATACAAGTTCAACAAACGGGTCAGAGGCAAATACACCGCAGCCACTTCGTCAAGATCGATTTTCTCGTTGATGCCTCGAAGAGCTTCAAGGTCACGCTCGCGAATAGTGAGGGGGGTTGCTGCACGAAGATCGGCCCATTCCTCACGGTCAAAGGTGAGGTAACGATCTGAATTGTTGGGGTCAATCACGGGCTAAACGCTAGGTGCTAATTGCTACCGATTCCAAGGTGCGCTCGGAGATACTGCTCCTGCACCGCCTGTAAGAACCTCAACACCATCTTTGGTGACCACCATGGTGTGTTCATATTGCGCTGTGCGGCTGCCATCAGCAGTCACCGCAGTCCAATCGTCATCCCACATCTTG
>WLGS01000108.1 GCA_009703125.1 Actinomycetota bacterium | reverse complement strand
TCGGAGATCTTTACTTTCTCACGCTTCATTAACCACGGCAACATCACCAAGAGCCCCTTGACGCGGGCTTCTGCGCTACGTGGTCCTCTCGTGCCGCTCATGAGTTACTCCCTGCCATTTCTTGAAGTCGTCCAACAACTCGTGCGCGTACGCCGGCGGGAGAGATGACCTCTGCCCGATCGACCATGGCAAAAAGCCACGACTCAAAAGCTGTGGTATTGCCACAAGCAACTTCAACATCAACAGAGCCATCACTGCGGCGAGCAACAATGGCTTCATCACCTAACTCACGCAACACTGCAGGTGCCACCCGATGATCTACTCGCACAATGGCCATTTCGTTTCCGCCGTCCGAAAACTCTTTGGCATCTCTCATGTAGGCGGTAGCTAAATCAAAATCCTCTGGACGTGCAAAAGAGTTACTTTCCCCGGCTTTCACATCACCTTCAATGCGATCAATACGGAATGTCACTTGAGCATCTCGGGTTGTGTCGTGTCCAATGAGATACCAGAACCCGTTGCGCGCCAACAGCCCATACGGATGCACGAGACGACTCTTGCCTCGATACTGAAAAGTGAGAGGCCGCGATAACGACACTGCCTCCCACACAGTAGGAAGCATGTGAGAACCCACTGACACGTTGACTGCGGTGGGTGCTTCAGCACTGGTGATTTCTCCGCCTAACCACTGCACTGCTTGCTTGCCCCATGATGTTCCAATCTGAACCATGGCAGCTGCTTGTTGCAGTGCTGCCATCTCTTCATGAGTGAGACCAAAGTCAATGAGTGCATAACCCGAACGATCAATGGAGTAGGCAGTTTTACCTGCATCTGCACCTGCCAATGTGCGCGTTGTAAGCGGTACGCCTAATTTGCGTAAAGACTTTTTGTCGCGTTCAAAAGTGGTACGTCGCGCTTCAGAGTTCTCTGAATACTGACCACGCATCTTCACAACAATGTCTTCAAAAGTGAGTGGCGCATTTGACTCACTCAACAACGCAACTAAATTCAATATTCTCTCGGTCGCTGTCACCGTTAGTTTCTTGCCCGCCATGCCCGACACGATAGACGGCACTGACACCTTTCAGTTGACTAGCGACGCTTTTTTTCGAGAAACCAATTCATCAAAGGGTGTGTCAAAGTTTGTGAAGTGAGCGCGGCTCCCTGCGAGATGGAATGAGCTGCATCGATAGCCAATTCCTTTCCCAATTCAACACCAAATTGATCAAAACTATTTACTCCCATTAACCACCCTTGTACGGCAACAGAATGCTCATACATTGCTAGGAGAGATCCCACTCGTCGCGGAGTTAATTCATCGAGCATCAGCACCGAACTTGGACGATTTCCCGGAAAATCACGATGTGATGACACACCCTTGCGCCCCGCCGCCAAGGCCTCTGATTGGGCAAACATATTGGCAATGAGCAAATCATGGGCTAGTGCATCGTGGCCCATAGGCACCACTGTGGACACAAACTCAACGGGTACTACTTGAGTGCCTTGATGCAGCATCTGAAAAAATGCGTGTTGGCCATTTGTGCCCGCCTCGCCCCACACCACTGGACTAGTTGCGTGGGCTACCGCTGTTCCGCTGCTCTCCACACCTTTGCCGTTGCTCTCCATCACCAGTTGTTGCAAAAAGGCAGGAAGTTGACCGAGATCGTGACTGTAGGGAACAACTGCCACCGTGGGTAACTGATGAATTACTGAATTCATAAACCACAGCGCCCCATGTAGCGCCGGCAAATTCTTCTCAAGGGGTGCCTGCACAGCATGTGCATCCATCTCTGCCATTCCGTGCAGAAATTCTTGGAATGCTTCTTCGCCCACTGCCACCATCACAGGAAAACCAATAACGGAGGACACAGAAAAGCGACCCCCGACCCAGTCATAGAACTCAAGACAACGATGTGGCGCAATACCCCAGGCCAATGCAGTGTCGCGATGTGCAGTTGTAGCGACAAAACGATCTTGCCAGTTCACTCCTGCATCTTGCATCCACGCACGAGCTCGCTCTGCGTTGTGCATGGTTTCCAATGTGGTGAACGTCTTGGAGGAAACCACAACCACAGTTCGTTGTGGGTCAAGTCCTTCAATAGCTTCGTCGAAATCAGCTGGGTCAATATTGGAGACAAACCGCACGATGGGGCCGTTGCAAAATCGTCGCAAAGCCTTCACCAGCATGTGGGGTCCTAAGTCACTGCCACCAATGCCAATGTTGATGACGGCATCAACAGAATCATCGCTGCGAATATCTTGAGCAAGTGAAAATGCAGAGTGAAGTTGTGCTTGTGCTAACTCACATTCTTTTTCTGCAGTACCAGTTCCGCGAAACGCCACATGCAACACAGCCCGTTCTTCGGTGACATTCATGACATCGCCCGCATACATGCGTGCAAACTTGCCGGCAACATCAAGGAGAGCTAGCTCCTTGAGCAATGCATCAAAGAGAGGTCTGTTAATTCGCTGACGACTGAAATCTGCATGAATCCCGCACGAATCCACAGTGAGCCAGTCCGCCCTGGATGCATCTTTGGCAAACATCTCTGCGATGGTTGCCATCTGCGTCGCTTGGGAGCGCATGTGTGTGAGCGAATCGGTGTTCACCAGATACAACCTAGTGCCGGCACCATGGATTGCTGATGCAACCTATACATGCAGTGATGCGCGAATGAGACGCAGAAACGCATCACCTGCATCGAGGTGGCGTTGCTGCTCCCCGCGTGCACTCATGCGACCGAGCCCCGTAAGCACTGATCCCACCAAGTCAGCGAACCCGTGCACAGTTGCTCCTTGCAAGACTTTCTCGCTCTCTTCGGAAGTTTCAATTAGATCAATCAACTTGCGTCGAAAGTCAACTCCGATGGCATCTGTGCCTCGCGAAACTTCAGGATGCTTCTGCACCACTGCTGAGATGCCGGCGATGAATCCCACAATCGACGGTGCGTTGACACCTAATGCGCCAATCTCGGCGAATAGAGCAGTCAGTCGGCGTTCCAGAACAACATCAACTTTTTTTGCTCTCGTAAACACTTCTGCTAGTTCAGAAGAAATTGATTCACAGACCGCCACATACATCTCCGCCTTCGAAGGGAAGTAGTGATACAAAGCAGTTGTCGAGATGCCCGCACTGTTTGCAATGTGCTTGTTGGTTGTACCTTCAAACCCCTCAGCAGCAAAACAGTCGCGCGCGCACACGACAATACGATCGCGCGTATCTGTGGAATCAGTATCCGCAGGCCTGCCAAGTCGACGTCCGTTCATTGCAGTAGATCTACATTCAGACGTCGCTTGCGAAAAAAAGGAATGACTATCGAGGCTTTGCGTAGTACAAAGCCCACCCGAGGGGAGCTACTGCTGCTGCCAATAGGGCCTTGATGACATCGCCAACGAGGAATGGGGCAACACCAAGTCCAATTGCATTCTTTTCGCCTGTGGCAACTGGAATGTTGAGACGATAGGCCAACCACAAAGAACCACAGATGTAAATCACACCAGAGGCAAGGAAAAGACTCGACAATGAAGTGAGGTAGTTCCGGTCATTGCGTTGATCAGCAAACCATCCCACTATTCCGGCAGCGAGAACGAAACCTACGAAATAACCAAACGTGGTACCCGTTGCGTAATCCCATCCGCCGTTACCTGATTGGTAAAACGGCAAGCCGACTGCTCCGAGAAGCCAGTACAACACTTGGCTTGACATTGCGCGACGAAGACCCAGTACTCCACCGACAGTAAGAACAGCAAATGTCTGGCCGGTCAAGGGAACTGGCGTGAAGCCTAAGTACACAACTACTTGCGCACTCAATGCAGTAAACAAGGCGGCGCCAAGCACTAGCACAGCGTCACGAACACGAGTTTTTTCCAAGAACCGGGGAAATGTCACAAGATCCGAAAGAACGATAGGTGCAGTAGTTGTCATGGATGTGAGGCTACTACCGTAGAGAGATATGAACGAAGTGCACGCTGACGATTCCCCCACTCTTCCGTGGCGTCACAGTGCCCTCAATGTCCTTTTGGCTCTAATCTTGGCCGTTGGCCTGGGTGCCTTGGCGGGCTATTTTGCGGGAAATTCCTCGTCTGAGACCGCACATAACAACGTGGACACCGGGTTCTTGCAAGACATGCGCATTCATCATGAACAGGCCGTGGTGATGGCCACCATCTACCTAGGCGCAGCACCCAATGGAAACTCCACATTGCGCACAATTGCACGAGGAATACTTCTTGAACAACAGATGGAAACCGGCCGCATGGTGCAACTGTTGCGCATGTTTAAGGCTGCAGAGACCAACGAGTCTGACCAAGTGATGGGATGGATGGGCACACCCATCCCCTTGTCGCGCATGCCTGGCTATGCAACCGATGCAGAGTTAGAAAAGTTGTATCAATCTCGCGATGCGCAAGCAGATGAATTATTCATCACATTGATGATTGCCCACCATAAAGGTGGAGTGCATATGGCCGAA
The DNA here is from genome assembly GCA_009703125.1 of Actinomycetota bacterium. Taxonomy (GTDB): domain Bacteria; phylum Actinomycetota; class Acidimicrobiia; order Acidimicrobiales; family Ilumatobacteraceae; genus UBA2093. Next base: position 1,462 of record WLGS01000108.1, on the reverse strand, counting down.
TACACCGTGGAGAACGGCAAGAACAAAGAAGTCATCGCTTTCGCTGAACTTATTGTGGAATCACAGACCTCTGAAGTCGGAGAGCTCACCAGACTGCAAGCACGATGACCCCACAATTAGTGATTGCCGCCATCGACATCGGCACCAACAGCACTCACATGGTGGTGGCGCGCATCACGCCATCGGGCTTTGAAGTGATTACGCGCGAGAAAAGTCAAACACGCCTCGGTGAAGGTGGTGGCGACATGAAAGAGCTCAGTGCTGCTGCCATGGATCGCGGCATCACTGCACTACGGAACATGAAAAAGATTGCCGATGTCCATGGCGCCCACGTTGTTGCTGTAGCAACCAGTGCAGTACGTGAGGCCAACAACGCAGACGCATTTGTGCACAGGGCCAAAGAAGAAGCAGGCGTTGACATTGAAGTGATCTCAGGATTAGAAGAGGCACGTCTCATTCACTCCGCAGTTCTGCGTGCTCTTCCTCTCGCCGATGTTGAATCATTACTTATCGACATTGGTGGTGGCTCCACCGAAGTAGTGGTGTTCACTTCCACAACAGAACATTTCGCACGTAGTTTCAAACTGGGATCAGTTCGACTCACCCATCGCTTCTTTCCCAACGCTCAGGCTTCTAAGTCTCAACTTCTTGAAGCACGCCAATTCACCGCATCGTCCATTGAGCCGGCACGCAAAGGTCTTCGCCGGCGTAATCCCCGAAAGGCCATCGTGACATCGGGAACCGGGGAAACACTGGCGCGCATGTGTTCATTCCTGGGCTCTGGAGATGCGCCTCGTTCCATGAACGGCGCGACCTTTACTCGTCAACAACTCCAGACAGTTGTCCGTGCCATCGCCGAGACACCCGACGTTGCATCACGTAGTGAGATTCCTGGAATCGATTCAACGAGAGCCGACATCATCTTGGCGGGAGCCATCATCTTGGAAGAATTTGCTATCTCTCTCGACATCACAGAATTCACTTACTGTGACTTTGCATTGCGTGAAGGACTTCTCTTCAATGAGATGCAACGTCTCTCCCCAGGTGGATCTGACGATATTCGCCACGTCGCTCTCGCTAGTGCCACAAAACTTGCCATGCGATGCGATGATGATTTCTCACATGCCCAATCGGTTGCTCGGCTTGCATGCACATTGTTTGATCAATTGTCACACCACTTCGAGTTAGATCTCAACGATCGTCTTTATTTGGAGACCGCATCCCTCTTGGCCAATGTGGGCATCACCGTGTCTCATGCCAAACATCATCTCCACTCCTACTACATCATCCGGCATGCAGATTTGCTCGGGCTTACCGATGATGAAATTGAAATCATTGCCCAGATTGCCCGCTACCACCGCAAAGGTGAGCCAAAACTTAGTCATGAACCATTCAGAATGCTTTCAGAGGATGACCAAAATCGAGTTCGCCTTCTCTCTTCCATCTTGCGTGTAGCCATCGG
>WLGS01000107.1 GCA_009703125.1 Actinomycetota bacterium | reverse complement strand
CACACGCGCTCTTCGTGGCGAAGTCGAAACAGAGCAACTTGTTGCGCGAGTCGGGGAGTGCGGTGTTGGCCACGCCCGCCACGTAGTTGTACACATACCACTTGGTGCCGATTTTCGTGGTGTTGCTGACTGTGGACACCCTCCAAGGGGTACTGCAATCGAGGTTGCACCCACCTTCGCCATCACGTGAGAGTGGATAGAAGGCGAGAAACGGATTGGCAGAGGTGCTGGCGAGATCGATCTCGACCACGCCTGTCGTTCCACGCGTGCCGCTTGATGTCCTCACAGCCATCGAGTACAGACGATTCGCGATCTTGTCGATGTGAACTGGCGGGCTCATGGCGACAAGGAGATCGCTGGTTCCGTCCGAGACCAGTTTGGTTCCAGCATTTGAGTAGCCGTTACCGCTGCAGGCAACTCCTGTTGTCTTCGAGCGACACGCGATCCGCAAGACGTCATGGTGGAAGATGTTGTAGACGTTGGTGTCCGTGAACGCGAGCGCCCAGCCGTCGCCACCGGTCGCACCGCCGAAGGAACCTTGAGGTACGACCGCACTGACGGTCTGCTCGTAATCAATGATGGTGCCCACGGATGTGGCTGACACGGTGCTCATTGAATGAAGACCAGCGAAGGTGCCGATAACAACCATGACCGCCCAGATTCGGCGACGACCCGAGGGCGAACTGCTTTGTGACATTGGGAACCCTTATTTATGACTGAACTTCGGAACGTGTTTCTGCAAGTTATCAAAATGTATACTGAGGAACAACTAAGGCAATACCGCTAGTAAAGTTATACGATGGTGAACCGTGGCGAAACATAGAATGTGGCGTGATGGCTGAATTCGGGGGTAATCGGGAGAAGATCCTGGAAGCTGCGATTGTCATCATCGAGGCCGAGGGCGAGGTCGGCGTTCGCGTCGACCAAGTTGTGGAAGCGGCTGGCTTCACCAAACCGGTGCTCTATCACCACTTTTCCGACCGAGAGGATCTCGTCATTGCTGCCCAGGCCGAGCGTTATCGGCGGTCGTTCGATGATGCACTCGTCGCTCTCGGTGTGTTCCAAGGGGCCGAGAGCCAGGAGGTATTTCTCGACCGAGTGGCGACTGCGTTGGGAGACTTCACGTCCACGGAAGGCCGTCGTCGTCGTCGTCTGCGAGCCGAGATTCTCGGTGCTGCAGTCGGGCGGCCACGACTGCACGAAGCCATCACCGAAGCCAATCGGCAATTCGTCGCCTCGTTCGGTGACTTCTTGATGCGGGCTCGCAAGGCTGGTCTCATCTCTCCGCGACGAGACCCTCGCGACGTGGCAGCTTGGTGGTTGTCCGTCGTGGCTGGCCGCTACGTCATCGACGTTGATGCTGATCGTCTCAATGAGGATGAATGGACGGCCATCGTGACGTCGACGATCAAGTATCTGCTCGCTGGCGAAGGTTGATCGGGCAACGTCACCGATCGACTCGGTGAGGGCCCCATGTGTTTCGGGGTTCCAGCTCGTGAGATCTGGAACACCCCGTGGTGGAGCTGGGGGGAATCGAACCCCCGTCCATCAGGCGTCGCGCGCCAGTGATACGACCATTCCCGTTCTGACGCTAACGCAACATCACCGACGAGTCGGCTGTTCACCGAGGTGAACTACGTGTGGTCTTTCCCACATGCCAGTGCTCTTTCTCACCGTCAGCGTTCTTTCCTGCCGTCATCCTCCGCTTCTGTTGCCGGGCTGCGATGGATTGGCCCCGTGCGCCATTGCTGGTCACGATGTCTCTCTAACGCCTAATTAGGCGGCGAGAGCGAACTGCTCGTTGGCAATTCTGTTGTTGCCCTGTTTAAAGAGTCTGAGCAACTCTGGTCGCACGTGCGAACAACGAAACTGCTGTCGAAACCTGTCAGCCCCATTGTTTGTTGGTGTTGTCCATCATTGTATGCCCAAGAAGTGTCATTAGTTTTTCAGTCTCTGTTCCGAGGAACTTTGAGTGGTCGGGGAGTTGCGAGGGGTCGTTTTTCTCGCATAAAGTTCGCTCTAGAGGGCTGTGTCCGACTAGCGGACAATTGCCCACTGAATACAAGGAGACTGAATCCATCATGAGCAAGATGAAAGCACCCATGCGTTTGCATCACACCGCCTATGTCACCAAAGACCTCGAGGCAACTCGTGCGTTTTATGAGGACCTGATTGGTTTGCCTCTTGTTGCCACATGGTCAGAGACCGACGAGCTTTTCGGTGCCGAGCGTGTGTATTGCCACACATTCTTTGGTTTGCCTGACGGCAGTGCACTTGCGTTCTTTCAATTCGCCAACAAAGTGGACCAAGACCTTTTTGATCCAGAGTTGACACCATCTCCCTTCCGTCACATCGCGTTGAACGTCACCAAAGATGCACAAGACGAAATCTTTGAGCGTCTCACAAAGGCTGCATGGAAGCCCGAAGGTACTTATGTGCTCGAACACGGTTACTGCCGCTCGATGTACACCGAAGACCCCAACGGCATGTTGTTGGAATTCACATGTGACGCACCTGGTGCAGAAAAGATCAACGAAGAGCGTCGCAAAGATGCGCACGAAGTGTTGAAGCGATGGCTCGCCGGAGACCACACCAGCAATAACACCTACCGCTAATCATTAGCCGCACCACCCCCATGGCTGACTCAAGCGTTCTCTTTGTGCATGGGTCATTCTTTGCGGGTTGGACATGGCTGCCGATTATTGAACGACTCGCCCGTATGGGTATTGAGTCGTACGCACCTGATCTGCCGTTCACTTCATTGGCAGACGATGTGCAATGTGTGAAAGAAGAAATCGCAGAGTTGTCCTCGCGCGGTGGTGTAACCGTGGTGAGTCATAGCTACACCGGCATCACAGCATCTCTTGCCGGTCACAACGCATCACATCTTGTGTATGTCGCAGCCCGTATGCCGGCATTAGGTGAATCACAAGCTGAAATCTCGCCACAGTGGGGCAATCCTGATTTTCGATCGTGTTTATTGTTTGGCCAAAACGGGGAATTGTCGTTGGGTGATAACGCCGATGAGTTTTTATTTCATCGAAGTCCCGCATCACTGGCACGTCTTGCGATGTCGGGTCGTCGCTCAATGCGCAGCGAAATTCCTGCCGAACCATTAGATAATCCGGCATGGCTCTCGGTGCCGAGTAGCTATGTGGTGTGCACCGATGATCGGGCAGTGATGCTGGACCAGCAACGTATGCGTGCAGGTTGGGCTAAGCACTCCATTGAGCTTGATTGCGATCACTCACCATTTTTTTCTGACCCAGACGCTTTGGCTCAGTTCATCGCAGAAACTCATCTCACAGAAGTGGGGAAGTGATGCGAGTTGTTTACGAGGGTTCTACTTCAATGGCAGGTACATGCGACATGCGCACAAAGTCATCAGTGATGCGTTGTGCGGTCTCTAGCAGTAGAGGTAAATACGAGGATCGCAATTTGGTCAGCGGAGTCTCTGCTGCATTCACTGTGACATTGACCGCTGCAATGATGACACCGGATGCATCGCGCACTGGGGCAGCGATAGAGCGAATGCCCAGCGAGAGCCGTTCGTCTGATAAGGCCCAACCACGTGAACGCACTTCAGCAAGTGTGACGTTAAGTTCTTTGCGCGTAGGTTTCACGCGAGGAATTACTCGTGACTGCGATGGTGTTGACAAGATTTCATCGAGTTGTTTGGCAGATAGTTCTGAGAGAAGCACATGGCCCATAGATGTAGCAATGGCGGGGAAGCGCGTACCGATTTGTACCGAAAAGCCGATGATCTTTGGAACAGAGACACGTGCGGTGTACACAATGTCGGATCCATCTAACTGGGACATAGAACTGGATTCTTTTGTGCGAGAGACAAGCGATTCAAGATGTGGACGTGCGATATCCCACACTCCTTGTGCGGTGATGTATGACATACCCAAATCAAGAATTTGTGGCGTCAACATGTACATCCCATCGTGTGAACGTACGTATCCCAATTGTTCAAGTGTGAGCAACAAGCGCCGAGCAGTAGGGCGAGCTAACTCAGTTGCTGCAGCCATGTCGCTCACAGTAAAGGCCAACTGCGAAGTAGAAAATGCGCGAATGACTTTGAGTCCTCGTGCAAGTGACTCCACAAAGTCGCCGTCCTCTCTTTTCTCCACCACGTTAGGCCCCTTGCACGCTCGCTCGATTTTCACATCCAACTCTGAAAGGGTTCGAACATGACATCTACACAGAATACGGCCAAGCCGCTCGACGGGCTCATTGTCGCCGATCTTTCTCGCGTACTCGCGGGGCCGTATTGCTCCATGTTGCTCGCCGACATGGGCGCCACGGTAATAAAAGTAGAGAGCTCTGGCGGAGATGACACTCGTACGTGGGTTCCGCCCACCAAAGACGATGTTGCTACCTATTACATGTCGATCAATCGCAACAAGAAATCCATAGTTCTCGATTTTGGCAATGCAGATGACTTGGAAGTAGCTAAAGACTTGGTACGTCATGCGGATATCTGTCTTGAGAACTTCAAGGTGGGTGGGCTGAAGAAGTTTGGCTTGGACTATGAATCAGTGCGTATGGACAACCCGGGCCTCATCTATCTCTCCATTAGTGGTTTTGGCACGAAAGAAGGAGCTTGGCTTCCTGGGTACGACCTCATTGTGCAGGCAGTGTCTGGCTTGATGAGTCTTACAGGTGAGCCAGATGGTCCACCGTTTCGTGCGGGCATCTCTGTGTTCGATGTAATGGCGGGCTTGCATGGAACAATCGGCGTTCTCGCTGCCTTGAATCACCGAAACAACACCGGCGAAGGGCAACACATTGAAGTGAATTTGTTGTCATCTGCGATGTCGGGATTAGTGAATCAGACCGCGGCCTATACCGCAGCTGGGGTTGTGCCATTCCGTATGGGTAATGCTCATCCAAGTTTGTTCCCCTATGAGGCTTTGCCCACGAAAGATCGAGATTTGATCATTGCTGCGGGCAATGACAAGCAGTTCCGTGCGCTGTGTGGTGTGTTGGGCTTAGAGCACGTTGCTGATGATCCACGTTTTGCCATCAACGCAGACCGCACAAAGAACCGCGAAGAGTTGCGTCCATTCCTTTTGGAAAAACTTGCCGAATGGGCTTCTGATGATTTGTTCATCGAACTGAACAAAGTCGGAGTTCCATGTGGCCCGATTAACAGCATTGGTGATGGCGTGGAACTTGCAGAAAAACTTGGATTACGTCCGCGCGTGACCGTGGGCGAGGGTGCACGCGAAGTTGATCTAGTGCGCAACCCCATCACATTTAGTTCTGGTGAGTTGGAATATCACTTACCGCCACCCACGTTGGGGGAGCACTCCGATGAAATTCGTCAATGGCTGAAAGGGCTTGATTCCTAATGACTACACAACCCACATACCGCACAGGCTTAGGCACTTCTGATGCCGACAGCATCACATTGCTGGGACATGATCTGGCCTCTGAGTTGCTCGGAAAGATTGCCTTCGGTGAACTTGCGTTTTATCTGATCGCAAAGAAGCGCCCATCAAAGGGTCAGTTAGTGATGTTTGAAGCGGTGCTTGCTGCATTGGCTGATCACGGTTTTACTCCCACTGCAATTGCTGCGCGCCTCACATATGCAAGCGCACCTGATTCGCTGCAGGGTGCCCTTGCCGCCGGATTACTAGGAGGCGGGTCGCGCTTTTTGGGAGTGACGGAAGATTGCGCAATATTCCTCAATGCAGAACTGCAACGAGTGGGTGCCGAGTCCCGCACGAGCGAGCAGTGGGATGATGTTGCTCGAGAGTCAGTTGCGTTGCAACGCGAGAAGGGCAAGTTTGTTCCTGGTCTTGGACACCCTGTGCACAAACAGGGCGACCCCCGCACACCAGTGCTGATGGCGTTGGCGCGCGAGAACGGAACATTCGGTCCGCATCTTGCGTTGTTTGAAGCAATTGGTCGGGTGCATTCAGAGATCCTGGGTAAGACACTGCCGCTGAATGGGGCAGGGGTTTGTGGTGCGGTCTTGGCGGATCTGGATCTGCCACTTGGTGTGATGCGCGGAGTTGCCTTGTT
>WLGS01000106.1 GCA_009703125.1 Actinomycetota bacterium | reverse complement strand
GGTGATGCCTTTATTGCAATTGAACTGCCGTCCGCAACAAAACGCGATCACAGTGTGTTGACCGAACAACGTGATGAACAAAGCGTGCAAAAGGTTTTGGATTTTCTGAAACAGAAATTGCACTGAGCCTTATCGGGGCCCACCGTCCACATTCAGCAGCATTCCTGTGGTGTAGCTACTGGCGTCACTTGCCAGATACAGCGCTGCTCCCACAATTTCATGAGGTTGTCCGCCTCTTTGTAGCGAGTAGGCAGTCTTTGCGCGCTGACTGAATTGCTCCAGATCCCACGCTTTAGAGATGTCGGTAAGAAAAGGGCCGGGAACTATGCAGTTGACGCGAACATGTGGTCCGTAAGTACGCGAGAGGCCCACGGTCAAAGTGTTGATTGCTGCTTTTGCTGCGCCATATACAACCTCGTGTGGTGAGGGGCGTTGGCTAGAAGTCGATGAGACATTGATGATTGCTCCACCGTGAATGTGCCCTGTCACATCAGGAGTTGTCATGTGTGTGCCGATAAGTGCCGATAGACGAAATGGGCCTTTGAGATTGACATCGAGAACTTTGTCGTACAGATCTTCAGTGACTTCTACAAGCGATGAATACAACGGCGACATACCTGCGTTGTTGACAAGAATGTCCACTCTGTCGAATTCAGCAATTGCAGCATCGGCTAATCGTTGTGCATCATCCCAAGAACCCGCGTGATATCCCACGGCAAGCGCACGTCTTCCTTTTGCACGGACGAGGCCGGCAACTTCTTCGCAGTTTTCTTTTTTGCGACTAGCAATCACAACATCTGCACCGTGATCGGCAAAGGCAAGTGCCATTTCTCTACCAAGTCCTCGACTGCCACCCGTAATGATTGCGGTGCGACCGGTGAGATCAAAAAGATTCTGAGATGTCATGTGGAAACCTTGGCTATGTAGTCATCGTGTGGGAATGACGACACCATAGGTCCAATTTTTATGCCCTTTGACAACAACAGGTGACGCGCAAGAAGGCCCTTTGCAGCTTTAGCGTTGTGTCCACCGACAACTCCACCTGTGCGTGACACGAGATCAACTCGCACAACATTGTCCACTGCCGACCAATCGATTGCAGCGCGATGTTCTTGTGGGAGAAGATCGACAACCACACGTCCGCGTAAAAACTTCACGAGTGATGCGGTGAGATCGTCGCGCCACCATGTCGACATCAATCCAAAGGGTGCACATCGTGCACCCATCTTGAGTCGATAGTCGGGCAGTGGGTCATCGGCGCGTATAAGTCCTGCCATGCCAGAGGGAATCAGAATGCGTCCGAGCATGGGTTTTCTTTTGGCCGGCGTCAGCGATGCAAGATCGAGGTGGTCCCACACCACCCCGGTGTAGCGCTGCCACGCGGGCAAGGTGGGCGCCCCAATCAGGGACTTGTTCGCCGTTTGGGCTCGGGCCAGATGCTTACCCGACACACCCAAAAGAGTGGCCGGACCGCCTTTTAACTTGGTCAGAGCGTGTGCGATTTCGCTGCGAAACTCGCCGAAATCCTTCCCGAAGGCCCCACTGTGTGGGGACCACGCGGTGCCATCTTCACCACCGTCGGCCTTGCCTTCAGAGGGGGGGAGCAGAATGACAAAAGTGGAAGTTTCCATGGTGAATTTTCTTCTCCTGTGACTTAGGATACAACTATGCGAGTACACGTTGACTCTTCCAAATGCCAAGGCCATAACCGCTGTTACGCGTTGGCTCCCGAACTATTCGATGTCGATGATCTCGGCAACGCTTTTGAATTACACGATGGCAATGTGCCTGCTGGTCTTGAAGACAAAGCACGTCTTGCTGTTGCTAATTGTCCCGAATTCGCAATTTCAATTGAGGAGTGAGAAATGACTGACACCGTTTACGGACCAGTAACTGACTGGGCAACCGATTTTGATCATGGCGCGCCTGAATACAACGCCAACATTTACAAGATTTGGGAAGACCTCAAAGCAGCAGGTTGCCCCATCGCACACACCGAGCGTTATGGCGGTACTTGGTTGCCACTGACAAACGAGATGGTGCATGAGATTGCATACGACACCGAGCACTTCACCAGTCGCAGTGTTGTTGTGGGCCAATTGAAGCCCAGCGAAGTACCCGATGCATTGCCCGCACCAATTGGTGGCGCGCCCCCCATCACCTCTGATCCCCCCTTCCACCAGGAAGCACGCCGCATTCTTTTGCCCGCATTTGCGCCAAAGAAAATTGATCCTTTGCGCGACGAGATTCGTCAGATGTGTCACGACCTCATCGACAACATGGGTGATGCTGAGTTGATTGATGCTGCTGAGCAATATGCACAGCACATTCCCGTAATGATCATTGCGTCGATGGCCGGTCTTCCAAAAGAAGATGGTGACATTTTCCGTTCATGGGTACACGTCATCTTGGCTGGCATCGGTGAATCACGCGAAGAGCGTGAGCCTGTGTTCTTGGCACTCAATGAGTACCTTGAAAAGGCAATCGAAGATCACATTGAGAATCCTCGTGATGACTTGATTAGCTTTTTGTTGGAAGCAGAAATCATGGGCAACAAGCTTTCCCGTGAGCACGTTGCTGGAACAATCATTTTGTTGATGGTTGCTGGAATCGACACCACATGGAGTGGCATTGGCAACTCCATCTGGCACCTCGCAACCAATCCTGTCGATCGTCGCCGATTGGTAGAGAACCCCGAAATGTTGCCCATGGCAATTGAAGAGTTCTTGCGTGCATACGCACCGGTGACCATGGCACGTTTGGTCAAGCAGGACTATGAGTTCCATGGTGTGCAGATGAAGGAAGAAGATTGGGTTCTTCTTCCTTTCCCTGCAGCTAACCGCGATGAAGCGAAGTTCGAAAATCCCGATCAAGTCATCATTGATCGCGAAGAGAATCGTCACGCTGCATTCGGCTTGGGAATTCACCGTTGTTTGGGATCAAACCTTGCACGTTTGGAAATGAACGTCGCAGTGGAAGTATTCCTCGAGCGTTTCCCTGACTTTGAACTGAACACATCAGAAGAAATGGTGTGGAGTACAGGTCAAGTTCGCGGCCCACGTCAATTGCCTATTCGCATCAAAGCACGCAAATAACGCAATCGTCGTTGACCCGATCACGACACAGCCCGCACTTACAATGGCGGGGTCATGAATATGCCTGAAAATGCTTCGCCTGGCGGAGCAGTGCCCCTAAATCCAGATCAAGAAGAAGCTGTCTACCATCCCGGCGGTCCTCTCTTGGTTGTGGCCGGTGCTGGCTCTGGCAAGACACGTGTTCTCACGCAGCGCATTGCATGGTTGATATCGCAAGGGGTGCATCCCTCGTCCATTTTGGCAATTACGTTCACCAATAAAGCCGCCGAAGAAATGCGTCATCGTGTTGCCGATTTGGTGGGGCCTGTTGCAAAGAGCATGTGGGTCACCACGTTTCACAAAACGTGCGTGCGCATTCTTCGCCAACACGCTGAAGCTTTGGAGTATCCCAAGCAATTCACCATTTACGACTCGCAAGATTCGAAGCGACTCATTGGATATGTCATTCGCGATATGGGTCTTGACCCTAAGAAGTTTCCTGCCGGTGGAGCACAATCTCGCATCAGTTTGTGGAAGAACGAACTCGTAGGTTCTGCTCGTGCCCATGACACAGCCGAACATATCGTGGCGCGTCGGCACGCCGAGATCTATCGCGAGTATCAAGCACGTATGCGTCGTGCGGGTGCCATGGACTTCGATGATCTTTTGGTCAATGTGGTGCGTTTGTTTGAAGCACATCCAGATGTACTTCGCTATTACCAAGAACGTTTTCAACACATCCTGATTGACGAATATCAAGACACGAACCAAGCACAAAACAGAATTGTGCTCATGTTGGGTGAACAGCATAAGAACGTGTGTGTTGTGGGCGATAGTGACCAGAGCATTTACAAATTCCGCGGTGCCGACATGCGCAATATCGACGAATTTGAAAGTGCCTTTGGTGAGGCCACAGTTGTGGTGCTCGCACAGAACTATCGCAGTACGCAAACAATCTTGTCGGCCGCTAACGCAGTCATTTCTCAGAATGTCGGACGACGTCCGAAAGAACTTTGGACATCGGCTGGCGATGGGGATCGCATTGTGCGTTATTTCGCAGAAGACGAATACGACGAAGCATCGTGGGTCGCGCGCACGGCGCGTGAAATTCACGATTCGGATCACCGCACCTGGGGTGAATTGGCCGTCATGTATCGCACCAATGCGCAAAGCCGCTCAATAGAAGAAGCGCTGATGCGTGCGAGCATCCCTTACAAGGTTGTGGGCGGAACCAAGTTTTATGACCGTCGCGAAGTAAAAGATGCAATTGCATATCTCAAATCGGGAGCTAACCCGCTGGATGAAATCAGCATAAAGAGAGTGCTCAATGTTCCTAAGCGAGGCATAGGCGACACCAGCATCGGCAAGCTCGATGCTTTTGCCGCGGCCCAATCAATTCCATTTATCGACGCTATGCGTCGCGCATCTGAAGCAGGCGTGGGTGGCGCTGCCGCTAAGGGAATTACATCATTTGTTGCACTTGTGGATGAGTTGCACGCAGCATTAAGTGATGGTCCGTCTGCCTTGCTAGAGCTGGCAATGAACAACAGTGGTTACATCACAGATCTTGAAAACGAAGATTCTGTTGAGGCGGCAGGTCGATTAGAAAACATTTCAGAACTCATTGGTTCTGCTGCAGAGTTCACCCAAGTAGATGAATTCTTAGAACAGGTTGCTCTCGTTGCAGACACTGATGATCTCGATGCAGACAATCACATCGTGTTGATGACACTGCACTCCGCTAAAGGCCTCGAGTATCCCGTGGTGTTTCTTGTGGGATGCGAAGAGGGAATCTTTCCGCATAACCGTGCACTTACGGACCCGAGCGAACTTGAAGAAGAACGCCGTTTGGCCTATGTAGGTCTGACGCGTGCACGTGAAAAACTCATCGTGTCGCATGCGTGGCATCGCATGCTCTTTGGGCAGTCTCAATACAACCCACCATCAAGATTTCTTGCAGAGATTCCTGCCGAACTATTTGATCGCCAAGGAAATGTGGATTCAGGCGCAGATCACGGCCGCACTTATGGCCGCACCCCAGGCGATTGGCACGATGCCGACATTCCTTCATACAAACGTCGCGATGAAGAACCTATGGGTCGTACGTTTGGCGCTCGTCGCCAAGAGCGTGCAGTGGCGGCGCCGGCCCAGCCGCGCAACACCGATCATCTCGCCGATCTCAAAGTGGGCGATGATGTCGTACATGCAATCTTTGGTGAAGGTGTTGTCATTGAAATTCGTGGCAGTGGTGAGAAGGCCGAAGTTGCTGTTCGCTTCGCAGAACGAGGGACAAAACACCTTGCTTTGGCGTGGGCGCCACTAAAAAAACTGTAAGAGCCATCAAAAAGGGCTAGGGAATAGCCAAGTTCTGCTCTGAAGTAGTAGAAATAAAGACATGAAGGCAGCGGTCATTATCGAAAGTCTCACCGGCAACACATGGAAGGCTGGCGAGATGATTGCGGCCAATCTTCAACAGGAGAATTGGTCCATCACCGGAGTGTCGGCGGCAAAGACGCCTGATCACAAATCAATTCAAGACGCCGATGTTGTCATTGTGGGCACGTGGGTACATGGTCTTTTTGTTGTGGGTCAATCACCTTGGGGTATTGATCGACTTCGTGCGCTTCCTGCAATGGCAGGAAAGAAAGCTGTGGGTTTTTGCACTTTTGCATTAAACCCAGGACGTTCACTCGATGTGATGACACGCGAACTTGAAGGTCGCGGCGCGCAAGTTATTGGTGGTCTTGCATTGCATCGCGGCAAACTCGCAGAACACTCCGAAGAATTTGCTCTTCGTCTTGTTGATGCAACTTCTTCGCTCTAGAAACTCACGCGAAGAGTGTTTAGTTAGAAGGCAGTGTTGTTTCGACTGAGTCGGTAATACCACGCAGGTCAATAAACAAGGTCGTGCGATTCTCCACGATGGGACGCACGTTGTTGGGTGGTTGCAAATCTTCCACCGAAATGGTGCGCCCATCGCAGTCCGTGAATTGGCGTGTGCCCGGAATCTGCGTCACAAGACAGCCCACTTCCTTGTCGGCAGGGAATCCCAAATAGACGCGCCAACCCGCGGTGGGGTCATCGCCGGTGTGGTCCAGAACGAGAGAACGAAGGCCATCGGCTGATTG
>WLGS01000105.1 GCA_009703125.1 Actinomycetota bacterium | reverse complement strand
TCTTCCACGACGACTGCAGATTGAATTCTCAAAAACAATTCAGCACATGACTGAGGACTCGGGAACCGAAGTCAGCTCCACAGTGATTTGGGATTCTTTTGTTCAGGAATATCTACCACCTGCGCCATCGGTAAAACTTCTGAGTCACGAATTAGCAAGTGATTCGGCATCGGGGCGCACCACCATTTCGGCTCAGATTCTTATCGGTGATGATCACCGCACAATTGCAGGTGAAGGAAACGGACCCATTGACGCATTTGTTCGTGCAGTGAACCAAGGACTGGGTGCCCAGATCGATGTTGTGGATTACGCAGAGCACGCAATGGGTCAAGGTTCACAAGCCACAGCCGTGGCCTATGTAGAAACAACCGATGGTGACGGAAATGTGCGCTGGGGTGTAGGAACAGACCCCAACATCATTTCGGCATCGTTTCGTGCAGTACTGAATGCATACGAACGACACCTGGTCTAAATAATGTTTGATGTTCCTGAATTCGTGTGGTCGAAATGGATTGATCTGCGCGGAGCACAGATCAATCCACAGAGTCCCAAAGATGAAGGCGTTTACCGAATTCGGGATAGGAACTCAGGCAGAATCCTCTACGTCGGTGAGACCAACAACCTACGTAGACGGTTTTCTCATTTACAAAATTCATTTTCAGCCGAGATCCCGTACGCGGATCCGCACACAGCAGCACCTGCACTTTGGGCTTATTTGCAAGAGAACGACACATCACTTGACATCTCATTCATAATCGTTCAGGGATCAAGAGCCAAAAGAATGACAGTTGAAACTTCATACATTGCAATCCTCCGACATGAAGTAGGCGAATCCCCGCTAGCGAATTTTGGACAGATGCCAAATGGTTGGATTAAGTCTTCCGGCAATTCATCAAAGCTTGTTCAAATGGGAAAACGATTCAAGGGATACCGTAATAATGACGCAATTCGAACTCCAAGTATGCCGAGCATTCTTGATCTATCGAATTCGTCATTGGAATGCAACTGGGGCAACCTTCAATGGAGCAACTGGGAGGAGTTCCCCATTTCTCTTCCACCCCACTCAGTGATTGGCCTCTACCGAATACGTCGTCCAGAGGCACAGATGCTTTCATATATCGGTCAAGGAAAAATTCTCGCGCGGCTTAAAGCCCACTCGTTAAAGTACGGAGATGATGGCCATGCGCAGAGTCATGATTTTTCACCTGGCTTCTTAACTTCGTGGACCAGTGTGCAAATCATCCATTCACGCCAATTACTCGAAATGGAAGCCGACCTCATTGCAAGCCATTACATAACTCTTAACGCCTGCCCGACGGCTCAATTCATAGGCTAACTTGCAACATCGTGACGGAAGACTTCAGTCCGATGCCATCCAATGAAATCAAGCGACGGCATTGGTTTGTTTGGTGCAGGCTCGCGTAGTTCAGTGTCATGGAGGTCGTACACCAGTCTTTTAGATGCCTCAGATTTCCCAATAAAACCATCAGTCACAAGAATTCGATGCGTTTGGGAAATTCCCAACACTCCCAAGTCAAAGAGCGAATGGTGTAGTCCACACAATGCCATTCCATTTTCTAATTCATCAGGCCCACCTTGTGAGAACCATTTGACGTGTGCTGCTTCAATACCAACCGTTGAGTTAGCAAGTTCTCCGTCATAGCCACACATTGCACACTGCTTTCGCCATGCAATTAATACGGCACTTCTGAATTTCGGATCTCTCTTTTTTTGGTCAACCGAAACCGCGAAACTTGAAAATTGAATTACCCCAGCATCAAGTCCAACAGCTGAAAAAATTGGTTCGACATACGACTCAGTGAAGTGCGTCTCAACCAAGAATCGCGCAGTCTCTTCTATTAGTCCAGGTTCAGATGTGAGCAGACTCACAATTTCAGATTTCAGAGTTGCTGTTGCATTGTTCCGACGCAGAATGCTTCGCTTCGGCCCAATCTCACCGTTTCCAGACAATTCCCACAACTCTCTCTCCAAATGAAAGAAAGGCATCTCCGCTCGGTATCGATTGTTTGACACAGGACTGAATTCATCAATTAGTTGGGAGATCTCCTGCTCTACATCTGCGTATACAAAAGTATTAGTTGCAGTATTCTTCAATTGCCCAAGAACCCACAAGACCAGCAGTGGCTTGTAGGGGGACCTTCCTCCGCCTGCAAAATTTGCCTTGCGAAGCGAGGCCAACTGCTTGAATAGTTCTTCCTTGGTCATTTGAGCCATATCTGCACGCTAGTGGCGAGCGAAGAAATGGTCGAGAGCTTGGCATCAAGTAGTTTGGAGTCAGAGACAAAGGGGGTCCCCATGAAGGTGACAGTTGATTTCGATGTGTGTGCATCCACTGGTGCTTGTACCCAGGTTGCGCCTGAAGTGTTTGAAGTGCGTAGCGATGGTTATCTCTACATTTTGATTGAAGAACCAGGCGAAGAACTGCGTGACAAAGTCACTCAAGCAGCCGACCTGTGCCCCACTGCTGCCATCACCATTGAAGGCTGACGTTGGGATTTTCTTCCCTTCTCGAGCGCCGCTGGGAAACATCTCAGTCTTTGTTGTGCGTGGGTCTTGATCCCGACACGTCACGATTCCCGAAGAGTTATTCCACCGATGCCGAAGGTATCGAGTGGTTTCTCACCGACATTGTGGATGCCACAGCCGAATATGCCTGTGCCTTCAAACCCCAGATTGCGTATTTCGCAGCGGTAGGTGCGGAACAACAACTAGAAAAAGTGTGCGCCTATATTCGCGATAACTATCCCGATATCCCCATCATCTTGGACGCCAAGCGCGGAGATATTGGCGACACTGCACGAATGTATGCACGCGAAGCTTTCGATCGCTATGGCGCACATGCTGTCACTGTCAACCCTTATATGGGTACCGACACCATCGAGCCGTATCTCACCCATCCACAAGGTGCAGCGGTTGTGTTATGTCGTACATCCAATGCGGGAAGTGGTGATTTTCAATCACAAGTCATTGACGGCGAGCCGTTGTATGTCCATGTGGCTCAACGTGCCACTACCCAATGGGCACAAATGGGCGATGTCTCACTGGTGGTAGGTGCTACCTATCCAGAAGAACTTGCCACTGTGCGCTCCATCGTGGGCGACATGGCATTGCTTGTTCCAGGTGTTGGCGCACAGGGCGGAGACCCCGAAGTAGTCGTGCGAAATGGATGCAATGCACGCGGAACCGGTGTCATCGTGAACTCGTCGCGAGCAATCTTGTATGCCGAAGGCGGCATTGCAGGCGCGGCCCAAGAGGCCCAACGCACACGCGATGCACTCAATGCTGCGCGCTAGGCGCGCAGTGATGTCACTTCGATAATTCCTGGCTGTGTACGAAGTTCATCAAGAACTTCATCAGGAACATCTGCGGTAGGCGCAATCACCATAAGTGCTGTGCCGGGACGATCTGCACGGCCCACATCCATATCTGCGATGTTGACATTGTGGCGACCCAGAAGGGTTCCCACGAGTCCAATCACGCCTGGGCGGTCATCATTGCGCACAACGAGCATGTGATTCGATGGCGGTACGTCCGTTCCATGCTCGTCAACCATGACAATGCGTGCTTGACGGCGAGGTCCGACCAATGTGCCAGCAATGGCATGTGAGCCTGCACGCAATGTCACAAGGTTCACATAATCGCTATTAGCAGCTGCGGCAGAAACTTTTGATTCCTTGACTTCCACACCTTGGTCCTGTGCGACTTGTGGTGCATTCACATACGTGACCGCATCATCGGTACGCATCGAGAAAAAGCCCTTCAATGCCGACAACGTCAAAATACGAGTGTCATACCCTGCAATCTCTCCGGTGGCGATGATTTCTAAATCTTTAGTGTCACCTGCCGCCGAAGAGAACAAACGACCAAGTCGTTCTGCCAATGGCAAGTATGGCTTGAGTGTTTCATTTGCATCTGCAGCTGAAATATTGACTGCGTAGGGGACAAAATCACCTGAAAGTGCAAGAAGAATTTGATCGGCAATATCGAGACCGGCGCGATCTTGTGCCTCTGTGGTGCTTGCACCAAGGTGCGGTGTCACAACAATGCCATCAACGCCAAAGAGCACAGACTCAGTGGTGGGCTCTTTGTCAAATACGTCGAGCGCAGCACCCGCAATCACACCGTTCTTCACAGCATCGGCAAGATCTGCTTCAGAAATAATCCCGCCGCGTGCAACGTTGATGATGCGCAAGCTGGGCTTTGCCTTTTTGAACATCTCGGTGTTGAACAGGCCGATGGTTTCTTTGTTCTTTGGCAAATGCACCGTGATGAAGTCAGACCGCTTCACCAAAGTGTCGAGATCTAGCAATTCAATATTCATCGCACGCGCACGTTCATCGGACACGAAAGGGTCGAATGCAACAATGCGCATACCAAAAGCGGCCGCGCGCTGAGCAACTAATTTGCCAATACGGCCCAGACCCACAACACCCAAGGTCTTGTCGAAGAGTTCCACACCCTCCCATTTGCTGCGTTCCCAGCGGCCCTGCACAAGAGCAGAATGTGCCTGAGGGACGTTGCGCGCAACTGCAAGCAACATCGCCATGGTGTGTTCGGCAGCGGACACGATGTTGGACTCTGGTGCGTTAGCCACCATCACACCTCGACGAGTGGCGGCCTCAACGTCAACATTGTCGAGACCCACACCTGCGCGACCCACGACCATGAGATCGTTTCCTGCTGCAAGCAGATCTGCATCGACTTGTGTTGCAGAACGAACAATGAGGGCATGTGCGCCCACGATGGCCCCCTTGAGCTGCTCGGGTGACAACCCGGTTTGCACGTCCACTTCGTGGCCGGCTGCACGCAACTTATTCAGACCGCCCTCGGCAAGTTCTTCTGAGACCAATATTCGAGCCATTGTTCAATTCTCGCTTGTTCGCCACCAGAATCCGACATTGGATATCAATCAATACACTCAAACCCCTAGCGGTAAAGCCGAGGTACCCCAATGAGTCATCTTTTTTTGTCCGATGAGTGGATTACTGCTGCCCGCGACATCCGTCACAGGCACGCCGAGTCGGTGCCAGCAATTGAGGCATCCATCCGAATCAATGTGGTGACCACCAAAGTGCCATTTGGCGACGGAACTATCAAAGCTTTCATCGATACCTCATCGGGCGCTTTGGATATGGAACTCGGCGAACTTGATTCACCCGATCTCACCATCACCACCGACTTTGACACCGCGCGTTCATTATTCGTCGACCAAGACCCCACCGCCAGCATGCAAGCTTTCATGTCGGGACGCATCAAAGTGGATGGCGACATCACACGTCTGATGATGATGCAAACAGCAATTCCTCAAACCGACATCAGTCTGCAAGTCGCAGCCGAAATCAAAGCAATTACTCTCTAGGCGATTCGCTCAACGGATCTATCCGATGAACGCAACCGTGTTGCAAGGATTGTTCCCACAACAGCGGCTGCAGCACCACTGAGCAGCGCATAGGCATAACTCTGCACTACTCCACTGCTCGCAGTCATTTCATGAATAGAAATCATCACGGTAGAGCCGAGTACGGCACCCATCTGGCTTAACAGCTGTTGCATCGCGCCTGCCACTCCCACGGTGTCGTCATCAACAGAGTTAGCAACTAACGCACCAAGCGCTGGACCTGCGATACCGAAACCCACTCCTGAAAGTGCAAGACCAAGTGCAATCACAAAATCTGATGCTCCATTGTCGAGTGTGCCCAACACAATCATCGAGGCAACAATTCCTAATGCACCCACGATGCCCGAGATTCGCTCACCAAATCTCATTGTGAAAAAACTCGCCAACGGTGCGGTGATCGAGAATGCCAACGGCCGTGCAATCACTAACCAACCAATGTGTGCGGGAGAAAACCCAAGACCAATCTCTAGCAATTGCGGCACCACGATAAATCCACCCATATAGGCAAAGTTCAACAGTGACTGAATAGCTATGGGAAAAATGATGTTGGGTGTACGCAACCACGACAAGGGCATCAACGGAGCTTCCGCTGCACGCTCCACACGCACGAACCACCACAACGACAAGATTGAGGCGATAAAGCACGAGATAATCAGTGGCGATGTCCACCCCCATGAATGACCTCGGTTGACACCAAGTAGCAACAATGTCGCGCCCAAGCCCAGCGACACAGAGCCGAGCACATCAAACTTCACGTCATCTGCGCGAGAGGTTTGCGGCAACATTTTCCACGCAAGAATTCCTGCACCAATCAACAACGGTGTCTG
>WLGS01000104.1 GCA_009703125.1 Actinomycetota bacterium | reverse complement strand
TTGGTGATAATGGTGGCGCTGTCGGGTATCTCATCGGAGAAGAAAATCGCGGCATGGCCTACATGTTCACCATGATGAACCAGGCTCGCCTAGGAGTGGGACTCGAAGGTCTCGCACTCATCGAGCGCGCGTATCAACAGTCTTTGGAGTATGCCGGATTACGTAAACAAGGGCGTGCACCAGGTGCACCCGCAGGTGAAGCCTCGCCCATCGTGGATCATCCCGATGTCAAACGCATGTTGTTGACAATGAAGAGCACTATTGAGGCTCTGCGACGCATTATCTATTGGAACGCTGCATGTTTGGACATTGCAGCCCATCATCCCGATGCTGCCGAGCGTGAAAAAGCCAATGACATGGCTGCACTGTTAACACCTATCTCTAAAGGATGGGGAACCGACATGGCGGTCGAGTTAACCGGTACTGCAGTGCAGATACATGGCGGTATGGGTTTTATTGAAGAGACCGGTGTGGCACAGCACTATCGCGATGCGCGCATCACGACCATCTATGAAGGTACAAACGGTATTCAAGCGATGGACCTTGTCGGACGCAAGTTGCCCATGAAGGGTGGAGCTGTGGTGATGGGCTTGTTTGATGAGATCGAAGCCTTAGATGCAAGGCTGAAAAAACATCCAGAGTTTGACAACGTGGCACGAGAACTACGCGCAGCACTTGTGGCAGTACGCACTACAACAAAGTGGTTGATGGAAAACGCCGCACAGCAAACTGCAGTGCTATCGGCTGCAACGCCCTATCTTCGCCAGTTATCTGTGTTGGTGGGTGGCTTTGTCATGGCTGAATCAGCTGATGATGCGTTGCATTCAGATCTGCCGGCTGATCACGTCTCAGCCAAAGTGGATTCAGCTCGGTTTTTCTGCGAACAAATTCTTCCGTCTGTGCATGGCTTAAGTGGTGCGGTGATGGGAGACGATGCGTTGCTGATGTCGTTTGATCAACATCGTTTGTCGCTATAGGGGTTTTGCCCTATAGGTCGATGGCGTGCGCGCGCAGTGCATCCATGTCGCAGAATTCTGCGGCAGCAATATGGGTGCTAGATAACTTCACCTTCGGTGCGTGGCCGGCTTCGAATGCTTCTTGCCAACGAGGTGCACATAAACACCATTGATCGCCCGCCACTAGTCCGGGAAAGCCGTACTGGGGCATCGGGGTCGACAGATCGTTTCCTGCAGATTTTGAGAATTGCAAGAAGTCATCTGTCATCACTGCACATACTGCGTGCACTCCCACGTCATCGCCGCCCACTTCGCAGCATCCTGTGCGGTAATAGCCCGTCATGGGAGAGGTGCAACATGTTTGTAGCGGTTCTCCAAGAACATTGACTTGATCAGTTGAGGTGAAGCCGTCCATAGGGCAACGCTATCTGTGCCCCAAGAGGTGCTTGTGTGACAAGTAGCCTGAGACGGCATGTCTGAGTTGCCCCGTTACCGTTTCGCCCCTTCACCCACAGGTTTTTTTCATGTGGGTGGTGCTCGCACAGCTCTATATAACTGGGCTCTCACCTTGCGCACTGGTGGCACTTTTGTATTGCGTATCGAAGATACGGATGAATCGCGTAACAGTCCCCAGTGGACACAAGGAATCATTGACGCAATGTCGTGGTTGGGCATTGATGCATCTCATCCTCAATTTGAAGGACCGTATTTCCAGTCAGCCAATGCAGACAAACATGTAGCGGCAGCTCATCAACTGTATGAACAAGGCGCTGCCTACTGGTGCGATATGACATCGGAGCAAATACAAGAACGTGCCAAGGAAACGGGCAAGCAAGGTTATGACGGTTTTTCGCGTGACCGAGGTCTTGAGCCTGCTCCAGGTCGAGTACTGCGTTTTCGCGTTCCCGAGGGTGCCACAGTTGTGCAGGATCTCGTGCGCGGTGATGTGGAATTTTCTAACGAGACCATTGAAGACTTTGTATTGCTTCGTGGTAATGGAACGCCGATGTTTCTTTTGGCAAATGTGGTGGACGATATTGAGATGCGCATCACTCATGTGGTGCGCGCCGAGGAACATCTGCCGAACACTCCGAAACAGCAACTGATTTGGAGTGCATTGGGTAAGAGCGCGCCAATCTGGGCTCATGTGCCGGTGTTGGTCAATGAGCAACGCAAGAAGCTTTCCAAAAGACGCGACAAAGTTGCTCTTGAGCAATATCGCGAAGAGGGAATCCTGGCCGATGCAATGGTCAACTATCTCATGACATTGGGCTGGGCACCTGCAGGTGATACCGAGATAGTGCCTTGGTCTCAGATGGTGGAGGAGTTCCGCTTAGAAAATGTGAATCATTCGCCGGCGTTCTTTGATGTCAAGAAGTTGACTGCATTCAACGGGGAATACATTCGTGCACTGTCGCCAGAATTATTTGTTCTTGCTTGTGCGCCGTTTCTCCAGCAAGGCCCCTGGCCCACTGATCGATTTGATGCAGAGGTGTTTGATCAAGTTGCTCCACTTGTGCAAACCCGCGTTGCCACATTGTCTGAGGTGCCTGCAATGATTGATTTCTTTTTCCTAGATGAGCCTGCGATGGATGAAGCAGCATGGAACAAGACAATGACCGTTGATTTCGCCCGTGATGTCGTGGCTGATTTCTGTGAAGCGGTGCGAGATGTGGATTGGAGCCATGATGCCCTCAAAGAACATCTGGAGAAGTGGTCAACTGAGCGCGAGCTCAAATTAGGCAAAACTCAAGCGCCTATTCGTGTCGCCATTACAGGTCGCACGGTTGGTCCGCCGTTGTTTGAGAGCATCGAGATTTTGGGTCGCGATGAGACCATCAAGAGATTGACAACTGCGTTGTCGCGAATGGGATAGTGCATGCGTTGTGTGCTTTCTTGCACGCTGCGGCTTGTTAGTGCAGCGGCTATTGCTGTTGTGCTCTATGTGTGCGTTGTGGGCGTCACTGTGGTGGGGGCAGGCACCATGGATAACGGACGTGAAGCCGATGCAATTGTGGTGATGGGTGCTGCACAATATGACGGTCGTCCATCGGAACTGCTTGAATCTCGGCTTTCGCACGCACTTGAACTATTTAAGAATAAAAACCGAGCGCCACTGATTGCGGTCACGGGCGGTAAACAAGCGGGAGATCGTTTCACCGAGTCCGAGGCCAGTGCCCAGTGGTTAATCGAAAATGGCGTTGATGCTGATGTGATTCTTCAGGAAGATATTGGCCGGTCAACATGGGAGTCGCTCAATGAGCTGATGCCAATACTGAATGGAAAATCAGTCAAG
Organism: Actinomycetota bacterium; assembly: GCA_009703125.1. Lineage (GTDB taxonomy): Bacteria > Actinomycetota > Acidimicrobiia > Acidimicrobiales > Ilumatobacteraceae > UBA2093. Next base: position 3,030 of record WLGS01000104.1, on the reverse strand, counting down.
AATGTGATTATGGTGACGAGCGATTGGCATGTCGCGCGGTCGGCACTGACACTTGAGGAGTTGGGCTTCTCTGTGTCTTCATCAGCGATAGACAGTCGCGGCGCCTCCGTGCGCAGGTGGCTAAGAGAAACTGTCGGTGTGGCCACAGGGCGCATCATTGGGTTTCGGAATCTTTTTTCCATCACTGGGTAACGGAGTAGCGCATCAGTGAACTTATAATCTTCTCGTGGGTAATTCGGTGAAAAAACAAGTAACTGATACTTCATCGGGTGAGCGTGAAAAGACCAAGGACGCTCTGTTGCGCGTCGCTATTGCTGCAATTGAAGAAGTGGGCGAGTCCCATGTGCGTCTTGACGATGTCTTGCGAGATGCCGATGCCTCTGTGAGTTCGCTGTATCACCATTATGGAAATATGCGTGGCTTACTTGATGAGGCACAGCTTGCCCGCTTTGACTCATTTACGGGACACAACATCAAGACATTTCATGATGCGGTTTTGCGCGTGCGCAACAAAGATGAATTTCGCGAACTGATTGATGCCACCGTAAAGGATTTGTTCTCTCGCAGTCGTCGAGAAAATCGAGCAACAATCATGAATGCATTTGGAAGTATCTTTACCACACCTCAATACGACGAACGTATCGTGGCCCTTGAAAGACAAAATATGGAGGTCTTGTCTGCGGCTATCGAACATGCGAGATCCCAGGGGATGACTCGAAGTGATTTGGACGTGATGAGTTTTTCTGCATGGGCAATGGGGCTCACATTTTCTCGTGTGATTCCCGACATCTTGAATGATGAGGACATCATTGATGGATGGATTGAGATGACAACGCAGTCAGTTCATCATCTTCTGGGTCTGTAAAGACCGGCTTTCCCATCTCCAAGACATGTGGTGTGGGATACGAAGCAACGCTACAATTTCGAATGCACTGGGGAATGGTGTAATTGGCAACACAGCAGTTTCTGGTACTGTTATTCAGGGTTCGAGTCCTTGTTCCCCAACCATTTGACGCTACGAATGTTCCCCTAAGGGCGGTTTTGACCTAACTTCGAGGTTAGAGAATTACTCCAGTTTTGGTATGGTGTTGGGGTGGCGGAGACACACCTTTACTTCCGACGGCTGAACTCTGTGGTTTCTGCAGTTGCGGCGTTTTCCATTGTAGCGACGGCAGTAATGGCATTTTCATTTGTGAGCTCCTCACAGCGGGTCGCAAATGCCGCTCCACTCTCCTTGGTCTTTGAAACGGTCTCTAACACTCGGGTGATTCTCGGAACACTTGCTAGTCGCAGTCAATGTGGCCCACTCACTCGTCAAGGAGTTGGTCCATTCGTAATGTCTGGCGTCGATGCGTCTACTGGTGTGCCGTATTCATACAGTACTGACAGTGCATACACGGCAGGTGCGCAGTCGCGAGAAAGTGACGAAGCAGCACCTAGCAGCATGTCGTATAACAGCTTGCAAAATCAGACGGTGTTAAATCGGTCGGGAGTCTTAGAGTTAAGTTCCAACGGAGTTATCACCTTTGGAAACGCTTGTACCTACAACGGCTCCAACGTGACCGTGTATGGATCTATCTTTGGCCCGCAGGTATACACCCAGGCATTTCAGGCAACTTCGGGTCAGGCTCTGTCCTTCGATTGGGCAGCAGTAGGGGGCGGGGATGACTATGAGGTCTATGCATTTCTGGTGAAAGTAGCGAACTCTACTGATTATGGAAGCGCATCAACGTCCACAGTATTGGCCTACGGGCGAGGGAAAAATCAAGGATGGACCACCTCGACGGGTTTGATTCCTTCAGATGGGTGGTATCGCTTTCGGTTTGTTAACGGTTCTTATGACCGATCAGGCGGATATGCGCTTGGCGCAAGAATGTATATTGACCCCCGTGTTTTAGTGGGTGAAGCGAACAATATTTCATTTGCGCCTTTGTCTGACCGAGTGAACAATGCAGGCAACCGGACGTTTACTGTTTCGGCGACCACATCATCTAATGCTCTCGTGAACTTCACCTCATCAACAGAGGCGCGTTGCACGGTGGGTGCATCCACGCTGTCAAATGGCGTCTCCCAAGCAACAGTGTCATTGGTGAGCGGGCAAACAGGGCTTTGCACTATTTCGGCAAACAGTGCATCAACAGGCGAGTTCGCCACCGCAGCAACCGTGACACGTTCTTTCACCTTGCTGTCAGCACCAACCGCACCGACTAATTCAGGCGGAACCTCGGTTACTGGAACTGCGGCCGTGGGGCAGACCGTGACTGCAGTTGATGGATCATGGGCTGATGGGGGAAGCGCCATAACGGGCACCAGTTATCAATGGCAGTCGTGTTTGGCCTCGTCATGCACTTGGTCAAACATCATTGGTGCAAATGATGCAAGCATCGTCCTGGGCTCTAGTGACATAGGCCGACGAGTTCGAGTTCAGGTAACTAAAACAAATGGTGTGGGATCGACTTCGGTCTTTTCATCTGAATCTGGAATTGTCGCAAAGGGTAATCAGGTCACGCTTTCCGTCTCATCGGTGTCGGCAACATTCGGACAAGTGCTCACATTGACAACAACAGGTGGATCGGGAAGTGGTGCGGTGACTTTCGTGCGGGTGTCCGGTACGTGTTCAGTGGCGGGGAATCAGTTAACGCCGGGTGATGCTGGGTCAAGTTGTGTGGTGGCAGCAACAAAAGCGGGCGATGCTGCCTTTAATGAAGCGACGAGCGCTCACACCACGGTTGCCATCGCCCGAGCTGCGCAGTCCACTCCTCTTGTTGTTACTTCAACGTCGGGCACTTTTGGTACCGATCTCGCATTGACGTCCTCGGGTGGTACGGGTACTGGTGCCGTGTCGTGGAGTGTGGTGTCGGGTGCGTGCACGGTCTCTGGTGCAACGTTGACGCCGACTGCCGCAGGCAATAGTTGTAGTGTGCGAGCCACAAAGTCAGACGATGACAGTTATTTTGCGCAAACCTCTGTGAACACGGTGGTGACGTTCGCTCGCGCGGCTCAATCTCCACTGACGGTGACGTCCACTTC
>WLGS01000103.1 GCA_009703125.1 Actinomycetota bacterium | reverse complement strand
CGTTCGGTGATATCGAAGTCTGTGATGGCCCCACCGCGCAATGGGCGCACAGCCACAATGTAGGAAGGTGTGCGGCCAATCATGTCCCATGCATCGTGCCCTGTTGCCAACACTTCTCCAGATTGACGATTCACTGCAATCACTGAAGGTTCATTGAGAACAATTCCTTTGCCCTTCATGTACACAAGCGTGTTGGCTGTGCCTAAGTCAATTGCAAGGTCGCGAGCCATTAGCGAAACCGCCTGTCATCATTGTTGTGGTGTTGCACTGAACTGCGTCGAGATTCCGGAGACAGTGCATCGATATGTCGGCGAAATTGTGCAATTCCATCATCGATGCGGCTTTTGCGATTATCGAGATAGACCAACACCAATAACGCCCCGCCAGATATGCACGCCAAGATTGTAAACAACCACGTGATGGTGGACAGAGCAATCATTGCGCGTTCCCTACTGATTGTGGCGACACAATCTCATGTGCGCCAGTTCCCCAGTCAGATCCGCCCGCCCAATTTTCTTTTTTCCAAATGGGCGCACTTTCTTTGAGTGCATCAATTGCAAAACGTGCTGCCTCAAAAGCAACAGGTCGATGCGCAGAGGACACTGCAACTACCACTGAGGATTCACCGAGTTGAAGTTCACCTGTGCGATGCAACATCGCGATGCGTCGCGCTTCGGGGAAACGGTGGCGGGCTTCGGCAACGATGGCCTCAAAGGCTGGCACGACTGCTTCGGCGTAGGCCTCATATTCCAGGGAGGTGACATCGGTACGCCCATCGGCATGGTCACGCACTGTGCCAGAGAACAACACCACAGCCCCACAATCGGGACGGACGCACCATTCATAAATGGCGCCTATGGGCAATTCGTTAGGGGTCACCGCACACCAATGTTCTGTGTGTCCAGGTGCCTCCATATCTTCATCGTATCTCTCTTGCCCAGACCAATACCTGCGATGCTGACTCCACTTTGGATTTTGGGAGGATTACTGTGAGTCTTCTGTGACTGACGACGAATTTGATGTTCCACACCCCGCGCCAGTATCGCCACACGATCGCACCTGGCGCCACCCTGCCGAACATTCACTGAGCGAGCGACAACAACACCTCGCAACCACACCCCCACTTGGCCGACGACTCACTGCACTCACTGCAGCAGTCAGTGTGGTGTCCTCGGTAGCTGTGCTGATTGTGGCCATACCGCGAGGAATCTCCACCACAGCAGAAGCCACAGAGGAAGCACCTGCAACATCTGTGCCCCTGGTGAAAGGAACAGCGCGGGCATTTGCCACCGTTGTGGATGCAAGTGACAGAGCTACTCCGGCAATTCCATTGGGAAATGGATGTTGGCTTGTATCCACCGCAGACCTCGATGAACAATCCCCTAAGTGGATCACCACATCTGATGGACAACGCATCAAAGTAGACACAGTGGGTGAAGTTGACGATTCCGGCCTTGTTGTCGTGAAATCATCCACCGCGCAGGACATCAATACGCAAGTTGCCTTTAGCGAACTCAACAGCGACACACTGATAGACAACTACAAGAACTACCGCGTAATGGATACCACAACGAATGCATTATTCGCTCTGGCACCGTCACTTTCGATGACGACCGCTACACCTGATATCCCCATCATGACACCAGCCCCTATTCGCAATCTGGCGGTGGTGGTTGATGATGTGGAACGCATTGTGGGTGTGGTGGTGCGCCGCGGATACTCCACATGGATGCTGGGCAAAGAGACACTTGCCTCCATCATGGATATGACAACTGGAAAGTAAGTTTTTGCCCGTTCATAGATTCGGGCACCTAACCTATGCACATGGCAGACGGAGATGATTTCCCACCATTACCTTTTGGTGGCATGCCCTTTTTTAATGACATGATGCGCGCCATGTCCCAGCAAGGCCCACTGAATTGGGATCTCGCACAACAGTTCGCACAACTCGGTGCAGTGGGCGATGAAGCCGACCCAGAACCACAGGCATCCACTCGCATTGAGTACAACACCTTGGCTGACATTGCCGACATGCATGTGCGTCAAGTCGCAGGTTCCGTGACAACCACTTCGTCGGTTCGTCCAGAGATTCTCACCACCACTCGTGCACGGTGGGCACACCGCACATTGACAGATCTACGCCCATTGTTTACCGACTTGGCAACTGCGCTCAGTACACGCACATCTGTAGAAGAACCATCCGATGATCCTTTTGCTTCGATGCTAAGCAACTTGTCCACCATGATGGCCCCCGCAATGATGGGGATGTCTATTGGGTCAATGGTGGGTGCACTCGCCTCTCATGCATTGGGCCAATACGAACTCCCTCTGGCGCGTCCTGATGCACGTGAAATTTTGATTGTGTCCTCATCAGTTGACACGTTTGCCAAAGAGTGGGATATCGCCCAAGACGACATGCGCATGTGGGTGCTTATTCATGAATTGGCATCACATCTCGTTCTTGCATCCCCTGCAGTTACCGATGGCCTCATGGTTCTCATTCGCCAGCACGTATCCGCATTTCGCCCAGACCCCAAAGCTGTGATGGACAGCATTGGAGAACTTGATCTCAACAATGCAGAAGCAATGGAGAACATTCAAAAGATTTTCTCTGACCCCATGATCTTGATGGGGGCTGTGCGCACACCTGAACAAGAAAACCTCGCACCACTTCTTGATGCGCATGTTGCAGCAATTTCTGCCTACATCGACTTCATTGTGGATTCTGTGGGCACTCGTCTTCTTGGCGCACAAGCCTCCATCGCAGAAGCCGTACGTCGTCGTCGTGTGGAATATGGAACCGATGCTGTTCTTATCGAACGCTTACTTGGAGTTTCTTCTACTCGAACACAACAAGCACGTGGTCGAGCATTTGTTCAAGGCGTGTTGGAACGTGCAGACACCGAGACATTGGCGCGATTAACGGAAAGCCCCACTCACTTGCCTACGCCCAATGAGTTGGAGGCTCCTGGTCTGTGGCTTGCTCGTCTTGAGATTTCCTAGATAACCCACCTGCGCGCACAAACATAAATGCGCCCACCACACCAATTGCACCCACCACTGCAAAGCCCAGCCCGCCCGAGGGACTAAATATCACCGGGATAAGCCCGCCGGCAACCCACGCCATCTGGTTGTGAGTTTCAAATTTTGAGAACATACGACCACGGTTGGCATCGGGCGCATCTCGTTGCACTGTGGATTCAAAAGCAAGTTTTCCGATAGCCGAAGCCGCATTCACCACTGCGGCCAAGGCAATACCGCCCAATACGCGGTCGTACCAGGCAGTCACAATTCCCGCAAGTGCGAGAGCACAGAGCGCACCCATCAACATTTGGTTCTCGGGAACTTTTTGCCTAATCACAGGACCCACAAAGTTTGCACCCAACACTGCCAAACCAGAGATGCCGACAGCAAGACCAAACCATGCAGTACCTGCGATCTCTTCGCGCAACCAGAACGCAAGATGGAAAAACATAAAGCCCACACACAACCGCAAGATACGCATTGCATTTGCAGCATTAATCACTGAGGGAAGATGCAGTTCTTCGATTTCCAAACGATCAGCGGGTTTAGCTGCAATGACCACCTTGGGCAAACGATAGGCATTTACAGCAGCAAAAATGTATGCCAACACGCCCAGCCCTAACGTGGCCTGTGTACTGATGAGTTGCAGTAATGCTGCAGGTCCCGCAACAGCAAAACCTGCGATGCCTGCAATTTGTCCGAGTTTGCCGTTTTCTTGCACAAGCCGATCATGGTCACTAATGAGTGTGGGCACGATGGCAGATTTCGCAATGGCGTAGGTCTTGCCCAGAATAAGAGCCGCAAATGCCAGGGGGAAAAGAGTGAGTGAATCAAGTGATTGCGACATTCCCACAAGAACGACAGCACGCAAGATACCCACGATGATGACCACCATGCGTTGGCCGCCACGAATGCGATCGATGAAGGGGCCCACAAATGGTGCAACTATTGCAAACGGTGCAATAGAGATTGCAAGAAACATCAACACTTTCGTGCGTGCTGCATCCGGGCTGATGGATAAGAACAATGAGTCAGCCAACGCAATTGCCATGGAAGCTTCGCCGGCCACCATCAGCGAGTGCACTCGGCGCAAACGTACTGTGGGCGCAATTGCGGGGAGGCCGCCATTCACCAACGGCTTCTCACGTCTGCGTTGTGTCACACAGAGATGTTATGCGTTGCGTGGTTTGTCGTACTTGTATCCAAGGCCGCGAATCGTCACAATTCGAGTGGGTTGTGCAGAATCATCTTCAATTTTTGACCGTAAACGCTTGATATGGACATCCAAGGTTTTGGTATCTCCGACGTAATCGGTACCCCACACCCGATCAATCAGTGTTTCACGAGGCAACACACGACCAGCGTTAGTCATCAAGATGTGCAACAACTCAAATTCCTTAAGAGGCAGCTTTACTGATTCACCGCGAATCACAACCTCATACACCTCGGGATCAATCGAGATATCTCCCACAGTAAGAGACGAGCCTTCAATCTCTCCACCGCGGCTACTTGGCACACGTCGCATGACTGCACGCATGCGTGCGGTTAACTCTCGCAATCGGTAGGGCTTGGTGACATAGTCGTCCGCACCCACCTCTAAACCCACCACAGTGTCGATCTCGGCGCCCTTGGCCGTCACCATAATGATTGGCGTGAGTGTCTTCTTGCGTAGTTGGCGACACACATCAATGCCCGACATCTTCGGCAACATCACATCAAGAAGAATCAAATCTGGATTCACCCGGTCAAACATCTCGAGTGCCTGCATGCCATCGCGTGCGACTTCAACTTTGAAACCCTCGCGCTTCAGACCAATTTGAAGAGCCTCAATGAAAGACTCCTCGTCTTCCACCACCAGCACTGTGGGATTACTCGTCATTATCTTCTCGTTCACCATTGGTATTCATCGTGCCGTGTTTCCCGGGCACTTGGCGAGGCAAAACTAGGCAAAACGTGGAACCTTCACCCTCTCGTGACCTCACGTTCACCTCCCCGCCATGATTGGTGGCCACATGGCGCACAATTGAGAGCCCAAGTCCGGTGCCACCCGTTCCTCGGCTTCGAGCGCGATCCACTCGATAGAAGCGTTCAAAAATGCGATCAAGGCTCGCCATTGGAATGCCAATGCCTTTATCTTCCACAGATAACTCCACCGAGTCATCCGTGGCACGTAATGAGACCGTAACCATTTGGCCTTCATCGCTGTACTTGATGGCATTACCCACGAGGTTGCCCACAGCAGAGACAAGTTGGGAGAAGTTCCCTGAGATCAACACTTTTTCAGACGTGCCCACTAAGTGCAGTGCCACTCCTTTGTGTGTAGCCACGGGTGTGGTGCGTTCAATCACTTCGGCCACCACGTCATTCATGTCCACATCAACCACAAGCATTTGTTCGCCCATCTCAATGCGCGACAACTCCAAAAGATCATCAATGGTGACTGCCATACGTTGAGTTTCTAAGACCATGCGTTGCACAAGACGAAGAATGAGTTCGTCTTCGGTTTCGCCTTCAATAGTTTCAGCCAATACTGATAACGCCCCCACTGGTGTTTTCAATTCATGACTCACATTGGCCACGAAGTCAGTGCGCACTTGGTCAAGTTTCCACTGCTGTGTGATGTCGTTAATTGTCGCCATGGCACCACCACCATCGAGTGGCTGGGCCGCAACAACAAGAACACGTGGTGGTGGGCCAGCCAGTTGCATTTGTTCCGTGACTGCGAGACCGCGGCTTGCGGTGACCAACAAACGTTCCACAACTGCATCCACCAAAACATCGGCATGGCGTGCGCCTGTGATGTCTTCGGCGGCCCGGTTGCGATACATCTCGCGGCCTTGGTCGTCCACCACAACAATTCCCAGGCCTAGTGCATCAAGAACCAGTTGTGACTCGTTGCGGGACTCTTCGATTGCCTCAGGTAAAGAGCTCTCCGCCAGCGAACTGGACTCTGACATGACACTCCTACGACGAGTGACAAACAGAGAGATACATCCCGCCCAACCACTTATGGCACAGATGATCCAAAACCATGACGACATAGTCACATTCTCCATTTACGTTCGCCGAGACAACACATTCTCGACGCCAGCCATCAACTAGATGACGGGAAATTCACCTGTGTCATCTTGACCCGAACGAAAACGAGCGGCGCCTTTGTGCTCGGGCATCCAACCGGTGACGAGATACTGCACTCGTTCGCCGATATTGACCGCATGGTCGCCAATGCGCTCATAAAAGCGAGCAATCATGGCCATTTGGATGGCTACTTGCAGGTCAATCTTTTCGCCTTCATGTGATTCAAAGATGGTGCGTACAAACTCACGCTGCAATCCATCCAAGAACGAGTCCATGTCATCAATCGCAGCTGCCATGGCCGCATCGTTGAGTTCAAACGCAGTAAGTGCAGCAGAGAACAGTTGCTG
>WLGS01000102.1 GCA_009703125.1 Actinomycetota bacterium | reverse complement strand
ACAGAGGCAGCTCCAATTCGTTAGCTGCTGCATGTGCAACTGCAAGTGAAGTTCCCAACATTGCGTTGGCACCAAGACGTGATTTGTTTTCGGTGCCGTCAAGATCAATCAAGGTTGCATCGAGAGCGCGTTGATCTGTGGCATCGAGTCCAATGACTGCGGGCGCAATTGTGCTGTTCACGTTGGCGACGGCTTGGGTCACGCCCTTGCCGAGATAGCGGGAGCCACCATCGCGAAGCTCGACTGCTTCGTGTTCACCCGTTGATGCGCCCGAAGGAACGATGGCGCGACCTGTCGCACCGCTATCGAGAACAACTTCCACTTCCACTGTGGGGTTGCCTCGTGAATCAAGAACTTCACGGCCAACCACTTCAACGATTTCACTCATGGAGTAAACGCTAGTGAGTTGGGTACTGCTTAACCACTTCCCATAACTCATCAAGCTCAGAAAGAGTCATTTCTTTCATCTTTTTCCCTTGCTGAGTGGCCAATCCTTCAACAGATTCCACGCGATGGCGGAATTTGGCAACCGCTGTGCGCAGGGCGCTTTCAGGGTCAATATCGAGGTGACGCGCGACATTGACCACGGCAAACAACAGATCGCCAATTTCGACCATTGTGGATTCGGGGTCACCAGCGGCAGCTGCATGTGCAACCTCCGTGGCTTCTTCACCAATTTTTGAAAGTGGTCCGTTGATGTCGGGCCAATCAAATCCCACGCGGGCTGCACGTTGTTGCACTTTGGTTGCTAACAACAAAGATGGTGATGCGCCCACAACTCCATCAAAGATTCCTTTGCGTTCTGGCTTTTCGGCGCTCTTGATGGCTTCCCAATTCTTTTCGACATCAGAAGACGACGAGACTTCTACGTCGGCAAAAATATGTGGATGGCGCGCCACCAATTTGTCGTGGACAGTGCGAGCGACATCGGCCATGGTGAAACGACCTTCTTCTTCGGCGATTGCTGCATGAAATTCCACCTGATACAACAAGTCACCAAGTTCTTCGATGAGATCGGTGTCAGTGGATGCATCGTTGGGGTCAAGATGACTAATTGCATCCACCACCTCGTAGGTCTCTTCAAGCAGGTAGCGCACCAACGAATGATGGGTTTGTTCTTTATCCCATGGGCATTGTTCGCGAAGTGTGCGGGCAAGTTCATGAAACTTCACCATCTCTTCTGCCACTGGAGTGTCGAGCTGCGGGATGTACAACGATGTCAGATGATCTGCATCTATTTCTTTGTCCATATTTGCCCAGGTGGTGTGCACAATCTTTTCGTCATCAAGTCCCACATGGTGCACAAGAATCACAGATGTATCAGGATCTGGATCATCGATAGAGAGCTTGATGTTGGAGAGAACCCAATTGGCATGTGTATGTGCCACCAACATTGGCCCGCTGTATCCAGCTGCTGCTCGAGCAAATTCATGTCCATCAATAAGTCGCACATTGTGTTCTACGGGATCGATCTGTAATGCGCGCCAGGTGTCATCAAGAAATGACACAGCGGGATGAATCTCCACATCAACTTCTGACTGTTGACGCAAGTGAGCCACTGTGCGTTCAAGAATGAGTGGCGAGCCAGGGACTGCATAGAGAACTGTTCCATGTGTGTGTGCTGCCTCAATGAGTGATTGCGCAATAGACAAGTACACCTCATCAAAAGAATCAGCATTGTCATAGAGATGATCAAAACTTGTTGCACCTTGTACAAGGTGTGCAGAGGGGTGCTGTGCAGTGCGTAGGAAACGCACCTCTATGTTGCGAATTACTTCAAGAGTTCCAGAAGTAACCAGTGCGTCGTTGCCTGGGCCAAGGCCAACAACGACGATGGTGGGCATTAGCTAATTTGTCCCGTTGCGCCATTCCAGACGCCGTACTTTGAATTCACAGAGACATCGGCAGCGGCTAGGTGGCCAGCGAGAAGAAGTGCACCGGTGCTTTGTCCAAGCACTCGTGCTGCAGATTCCTTCACATCGTCAAACTTGTGACTCAAGATGATGTGCCATCCGAATTGAGTCTTGATCGGGCCGGTAGGAACTCCGGGCTTTGCTGCAATAGCGCCCACCATGAAGTCGGCATCGAATGATTGCTGCAACGAAGGCAAAGGATTGCAATCTTCTTCACCGTCTTTGAGTGCGCCACCTGATTGATCAGCGCCTGGCTCGGTGGACTTAGCGGCTGCAACTTCAGCAAATGGTGTTCCGCTATTCACTGTCTTGAGCACTTCACGTGCTTCGGCTTCGGTCTCTACCAATATGTGGCTGAGACACAAGACTCCCGCCGATGCGGGCATCTTGTTATAGAGCTTTTCTAGTTCTTCGGCAGAAGGTGCGCCGACACGTTCCATCACTCGATCTGACACGTTCAGCTTGAGCAATGTCTCGCGGAGTGCTTCGGGGTAGGTCGCAAAGTTGGGATCAGCATCCGCATCGGCCTGCACGGCGTTGCGATCTTCTTCAGTTTCTTCAAGACCGTTTGCCTTGATGAAGTCCATGTATGCCTGATAGCGAATGAGAACGCCGAGCGTGACGACAAGGTCTTGACGGCTGATCGTGCCGTTTTCTGTCTTGTACTGTCCCACTGCGATGAGGGCTTCATTCAGGGCGTCAAAATCCTCAATGCTGTAGGAAGTCCCGTTGAGGCGAAAGGCTTCGCTGGCCGAGGCCACTGGATTGCTGGATCCACATGCGGTGAGTGCCAAGGATGCAACTGCAACGAAAGGGAGAAAACGACGGGCATAGGAGGTTTTTGTCACGTGGAGACCTTAGTCCTCAGCGGGGTCGAATAGCTCTTGCAGAAGTGTGCTGATTGTCTCGGTGGGGTCAGCCCCGCGCCGAATCGGCACGGTGAGGACACCGCCAGTCTCTTTGAATGTGGCTTGTGGGCTGAGTCGTCGTAGAGCCTTTGTCTGGCTTGCCCGAAGGACCACTGGGGAGACCCTGATGTCGGTGCGCTGCATGACCACCTCGGTGATGCCCAGCCGAATGCAGCGGATACGCAGGGATGCCACGTCGATGAGAGCTTGTGCGGGCTTTGGCAATGGCCCAAACCGGTCGCGCCATTCGGCAGTGATGTCATCAATTTCTGTATCGGTGCGCACTGTTGCAAGGCGTCGGTATGCCTCGAGGCGTAGTTCCTCGCTAGGCACATAATCATCGGGAAGAAATGCGTTCACAGCAATATCAACTTTGATGTCTGCAAGTTCTTCTTCGGTGACTTCACCTTTCATCTCTGCAACGGCTTCAGTCACCAACTGGCAATACAAGTCATATCCCACTGCTGCAATGTGGCCGCTTTGTGCTTCGCCCAGAAGATTTCCTGCACCGCGAATTTCAAGGTCGCGCATTGCAATCTTGAAGCCACTTCCCAGTTCGGTTGTTTCACCAATTGTGCGAAGACGCTCATAGGCATCCTCGGACAGTGCTTTGTCTCTGGGGTGAAACAAATATGCGTATGCACGTTGTCCGCTACGTCCCACGCGTCCGCGAAGTTGATGCATTTGTCCGAGACCAAGCAAATCGGCGCGCTCTACGACCAGCGTGTTCACAGTGGGCATGTCAATGCCGCTTTCAATAATGGTGGTACACACGAGCACGTCGTAGTTACCTTCCCAAAAATCCAACACCACTTGTTCAAGTGCAGATTCATCCATCTGACCGTGCGCTACTGCAATACGTGCCTCGGGTACCCATTCACGCAGTTCGGCGGCACGCTCTTCAATGGATTGCACGCGGTTGTGTACCCAAAACACTTGGCCCTCACGAAGTAACTCACGACGGATGGCCTCAATGGCTACTTGTTCGCTCTGTTCACCCACGTAGGTGAGAATCGGTTGACGTTCTGCTGGTGGTGTTTGCAGCAATGACAGATCTCGAATTCCTACAAGGCTCATTTCGAGTGTGCGAGGAATGGGGGTTGCAGACATCGACAACACATCTACGTCGTTGCGTAAACGCTTCATTGCTTCTTTGTGTTGTACGCCAAATCGTTGTTCTTCGTCCACCACCAACAGGCCAAGGTTTTTGAACTGCACTGATTCTTGAAGGAGTCGATGTGTGCCAATGACACAATCAATCTCGCCTGATTTCAAACCCGCAATGACCTTCTTGGCTTCGCCTGCTGTAAGAAACCGTGAGAGCACCTCCACTTTGATGGGGTAGCCCTCGAATCGTTCGGCGAAAGTGTTGCCGTGTTGGGTCGCGAGCAATGTGGTGGGAACAAGTACTGCCACTTGCATTCCGTCTTGAATTGCTTTGAATGCTGCACGAACTGCAACCTCTGTTTTTCCAAATCCCACATCGCCACACAACAGTCGATCCATGGGCACTTCACGTTCCATGTCGGCTTTGATATCTGAGATGGCAGTGAGTTGGTCTGGTGTCTCCACAAAAGGGAATGCAGATTCCATTTCGTCTTGCCAGGGAGTGTCTTGTGCAAATGCATGACCTTTTGCATTGACGCGACGCTGATAGAGAACGACAAGTTCTTGGGCCACTTCGCGCACGGCAGAACGCACGCGTGACTTTGCACGCGCAAAATCTGATCCGCCCATGCGATGCAAGGTGGGTGCTTCACCACCGACGTATTGGCGGATGATGCCAATTTGTTCGGTGGGGACATACAACTTGTCGCCGCCCTTATACGCAATGAGCAAATAATCACGTTCCACGCCTCCAATGCTGCGCTTCACCATGCCTTCGTATTTGCCTACTCCATGATGTGCGTGCACTACATAGCCACCGGGCTGCAGGTCTTCAAATGTGGTGGTGCTGTTTCTTCCACGAGGAGAAGAGGGACGCCGCGTGCGCCGACGTCCACTGAGATCTGATTCACAGATAATCGCAACTCGACTATTGGGCAGTGAGACACCGTGGGATTGTGGTGCACATATTGCCCAAGTGCCCGATTGTGTGATCTGTGTGGGATCGGTGGGCACCGTGAAATCGATTCCGTGCGAACGCATTGTCTCAATGAGACGAGGAAGCGATTCAGGTGTTTCTGATGCGATGACGATGCGCCACTTTTCCGTGAGCATCTCTTGCATGCGACGCACCACTGATGTGGGGTCGTGCACGATGGTTCCCCAGCCCGATGCAGGAATGGAGGGACCGTCAACATTTTCCGCAGTAGGGACGAAAGAGATCGTCGGTATGCGTTGATCTTTAGGAAGCAGGCGATCGGGGTCAACATGTAGGCGAGGGAAAGCAACCGTTGCATCACGTGCCCATGAGGTAGCAAGTGCGCGGGCAAGGTCATCTTCTTCGGCTAACAAATCACGGGCACGATCATGCATACGACGTGGTTCAATCAACACAATCAGAGCGTCATCATCCACATGGTCGGTCAAGATGTCATCTGACTCGGTCAGCCACGGAAGCCAACTTTCCATGCCGTCAAATACTTGGCCTTCGCTTAATCGTTCCCATTGCTCACGACCCCAAGGGTTAGTGGAGATCAGTGCCTGTGCACGTTCACGTACGCCATCTACATAGAGAAGTTCGCGCGCGGGAAACACCAAGGTGGTGGCAAGATCATCAATGCTTCGTTGATCAGCCACGGCGAATGTGGTGAGACGCTCCACTTCATCGCCCCACATGTCGACGCGAATAGGTGCGCTGTCGGTGCTGGGGAAGATGTCCACAATCGCGCCACGTCGAGCAAACTCTCCACGATGTTCCACTACGTTTTCGCGACGGTATCCAAAATGCACCAACATGTTGCACAGTTCATCGATATCAACAGTGGTTCCTACCGAGATGCGAATGGGTTCAGTACTGGTTGTACCTGGGGCAAGTTTTTGTAGCAATGCTCGAGTACCTGCAACTACAACTGTGGGAGGAGTGGAGCTGCGCAATTGCCACATCGTGCGCATGCGTGTGCCCATCGTAAAAACGGCGGGACTGACGCGTTCAAAAGGGAGTGTTTCCCATGCAGGGAAATGCGCCACTGCATCTGCGCCCAAGAATGCTGTGAGATCTTCGACAATTTCGCGTGCGATGGTGTCGGTGGGGGTGGCAACAATGATGGGACGTCGGGTGTTGGCATGGGTGAGTGCTGCAAGAGTGGCAGCGCGGGCAAGTTCTGGAACTGCCAACACTGCATTGCGTTGACCAGCAATGAGGTCAAGTCCTGGCTCTGTGGCAATCACAGATGCCAACGAGTGAAGCGGAGCAACGGAAGAAGTTGTGGAGGTCACCGTGTGTTGTATTCCTGCATTGCCGCGGCGACATCTGTGGTCAGAATTTTTTCCACGGCATCGGCAGCGATCTCGGCGGCAACATCGAGAATCTTGCGTTCTGCTGCCGGAATGGAACTCAAGACAAAGTTTGCACCTTGTTCTTTGGATTGTGGTTTGCCTACGCCAATGCGCACTCGTATGTAGTCGTCAGTGCGCAAGTGCTGGGAGATGGATTTCAAACCGTTGTGCCCTGCAAGTCCGCCACCAAATTTGAGTTT
>WLGS01000101.1 GCA_009703125.1 Actinomycetota bacterium | reverse complement strand
ATGCCGCGCAGTATGCGAGTGGTGAGCAAGACACCCCAAAGTATGGTGAATAGAAGCACTACCCATGCAACGTTTGCTGATGCACGAGTTGCATCCCAATATAAAGAGGCAATCACAGTGTGTATTCCTTCCATTTGTCAGAGAAATACACATTTCCGTCGGTGTCGACGATGAGTGCGGCTAAGTCTCGTTTCTGAATGTCATTATGCAGATCATTGGAAAAGAACAACAGTTTGGTCCATATCTCTGCCCATGTTGCATTGACGGTAATCACAGAGCACGTGGCAACTTCTGAAACGGTGTCATGGCGTGAAAAAAGATGTTGAGTTGGCCCAATGTTGTCACGATGTCGTGCATTCATCGACGATGTTGCTATTGCTCCTTGTCGAAGCGACACAGTGGACCAACTTGTGATTCCTTGTGTATCGCAGACATCAAAGTTCCAATCGTGTGTAGATTCATCGCTGTTCATTATTCGAACATCCCCACCAACATTGACAGAGACCGAAGTAGCGCCGAGTTGCATTAGTGACTGTGCAACTCGGTCCGCAGCAAAGCCTTTTGCGATTCCTCCTGCATCGAGAGTCATGTCTCTAGGTAGGGAAACGGACGTGGGGGAATTAAACATAATTCCGTCGAGGCTCTCCCAGGAGTGGGCAGTACCTGGAATTGAGCACACAGCAACACTTGTTAAGGAACGGCTATCTCCATGTTGGTGTTGTAGAGGAAGCAGAGTGGGGTTAAACAGACCGCCAGTTTCATTGTGGGCCGCAATCATCGTGGCGATCAGATCTGTGGTTTCTGTATCTACGTCAATGGTTTTGCCGCAGGCATTATTGAGTCGAGTGATGTCTGAGTGGGGGAGAAAACGTGACCATAGTTGTTCGTAGCGGGAGAGCAAATCCTGCCCCACACGCACAAGTCGAGGAGCATCTAGGGCATGTACTGTGAGCGTTGCTGTCACGCCCATGACCTGTGTGGTCTCTTGATAACCCAGAATCATCTGTGGTGTCATCACTTACTTTGAACCACTGCTCTTTTGTTTTTTCCAGGCGGTGTTTCCGCTACCTGGAGTGGCGCCACCAGAAGGAACTGCAACCTCAATGACGGCCGATTGTTGGGGTGCGACGACGGCTGGTGAAGCTGCTGGCGAACTGGCCGCCACCGGGGCGACAGTCGTTTGGGATTGTTGGGTTGCTGCAGGTGCAGCGACGGGCGCGATCTGCGTTGGAGTGGGTGTGGTGTTGTCTTCCTTGTGTGCCATGTCGGCGAATGCATAGCCACTACTCATTCCAAGCATTGCTGTGGTGGAAAGCCCGAGCGTGAGGATCTTGGCCGAACGCGCCGGGGATCGACGTGATGTTTTTGATTTCTTCTGTGGTGTGGGGGAAGTCATGTTTTCTTGTCTCTGTGGTGTGCGTGAGGGGAGAAGTGGATCGTTAATCATTAGTCATCGTCTTCTTTTTCGTCATGGTCTTCCTCGTGATCTTCGCGCTCATAGGATTCGTCGGCGTCTTCGTATTCGGATTCGACGTAGACCTCAATTTCTCCGTTCTTTAGTCGTGCAGTGAATTCCAATTCCGTTGTCGAACTACGGAACTTCACTTCAACTTCTCCATCGTCATACTCGGGGCTCTTTGCCGTCCATCCGCTGGATGGGAGCACGTTGACTACTTCGATCTCGCCATTATTTATGGCCAAGATGACACGGCCCGCATCTCCTACTTTGTAGGTGGTGGCGTTTGATGAGTTATTGGCCGGCACGGTAATTGAGCTGTTGCTGGTGTCTGGACTGAGTGTGGCAGCCCCTTGGCTCTCCACAACGACTGATGTGTTGGCAGGCATGGATGACACCATTGCTGATTCGGTCTGAGGAGATGCGCTGAGGACAGCTGAATTCACTGCAAAAGCTCCAGCTCCTGCAGCAAGTACTCCTGCGATTGATACAGCGGCGGCAACTGTGGTTTTCATGGTTTCTCCAATTGGTCTTTGGGGTGTGTTCATCACTGTAAAGAAGTGTTTTCCTAGATTCGGCCAATGAAAATCCAAGATTTGTCCAAGATTTGTAACCGAAGGCTCTAATGGGCCTGAGTTCTCCTGTCTTCGGGCACAATGTTTCTGTGAAAGTACTCTTGATTGAAGATGACGATGCGATCGCATCATCTCTTCTGGCGGCTCTCACTGGCACCGGTATTGATGCGCAACGAGAAAAGACCGCTCATGAAGGGCAAGCAAAAGCGATATCTGAGAACTTTGACGTGATCCTTTTAGATCTAGGACTTCCCGATGGTGACGGTCTAGATGTGGCGAGAAAAATTCGCGAAACCGCTCAAACGCCCATAATCATTGTGAGTGCTCGGGGCGATGAGGTTGATCGAATTGTGGGTCTAGAAATTGGCGCCGATGATTATGTCGTCAAGCCATTTAGTCAACGTGAGTTACTTGCGCGCATTCGTGCAGTTGTGCGTCGCAATGTGCCAAGGGATATTGAGGTCTTGACTTTGCCATCACGATTGCGCATAGATGAAAAAAGTCGTCGCGCAACATTGGATGGCGTTGAGTTGTCCCTTACTGCTAAAGAATTTGACGTATTGAACTTCCTGGCCCAGGAACCTGGGGTTGTTTTTCGACGAACAGAAATTCTTGATGGGGTCTGGGATACAGAATGGTATGGAACAACCAAGACACTTGATGCTCATGTTGCAGCCATACGGAAAAAGTTGGGGCATCAAGGCTGGATTGAGGCAGTACGCGGTGTGGGATTCAAGTTCGTGGAGATACCAGAATGAGATCTCGTCTAGTTGGCTCTTTTGTCGCACTCACCGTGGTAATTCTTGTCGTCTTTGGAATCCCTTTGAGAAGCTTCGTGGAAAACGTGGAGAGAGAGCGCCTGATTACATCATTGGAGCGTGATGCTTTCATCTTGGCGGGGCATGCAGAAGAAACCCTCAATACGTCAAGTGGTTCTGAATTGCCGTCACTTGAACCATTTATTCTCGATCACGCACAACGAACTGATGCCAAAGTTGTGGTCACCAACCGATCAGGAATCGTTATTGCAAGCAATGACAACACGCTGTCAGTAGGCACAAGTTTCATTAATCGTCCTGAGATCCAGCGTGCCCTAACGGGCGAGCCTGCGGTGGGTGAACGCACCTCCTCAACACTTGGGGAAGAACTCGTCTTTGTGGCCGTTCCAGTTCTCAGCGGTGATGACGTCTTAGGAGTGGTGCGTTTTTCTAATCCCAAATCAGTTGTGGATGCCAAGGTCAATGAGTCTCTTTTGGGAATCGCACTTGCGGGAATGTTCACAGTTTTGGCGGGGGTTGCCTTGGCTATAGCTGTGGCTCTACGTATTGCTCAACCAATTATTCGATTGCGCAAGAATGCCGATGCATTGGCACGAGGAGAATTTGATAATCGTGCAAATGCCGAGCAGGGCCCGAAAGAAATTAGGGAACTTGCGATGTCTTTCAACACGATGGCATCGAGGCTAGGTCTCATGATTAAGGGGCAACGTGAATTCAATGGGGCTGTTTCGCATCAATTGAGGACACCACTTACCGCCCTTCGTCTTCGACTTGAGTATCTGCAAAGAAACATTTCTTCTGAGAACGACAAAGTCATAGATGCAGTTGAGGCTTCACAAGATGAGGTAGACCGTCTGCAAGAGATCATTGAGCAACTCTTGAACCTTGCGCGAATGGAATCAGGGGTAATTCCACAAGTAGAGGTTGATGTGTACGAGGTCGTCTCGCAGCGGCTGGAAATGTGGGCACCTCTAGCAGAAGAACGAGATGTGCACATTGTTTCTGATGTTGAACCAGGTCTGTCCTGCAAGATGATTGAAGGCGGCTTAGATCAAATCTTGGACAATTACATCGACAATGCGCTCGGTGTGAGTGAAGCCGGTCAGATCATCACCATTCGTGGATACGAGAGAGCACGACGCATCGTGCTTGAAGTGCAAGACCTAGGGCCTGGACTCAATGATGCAGAAAAGATTGACGCTTTTGATCGCTTCTGGAGATCTGTGAGTAATCAGAACAAGCCTGGAACAGGTTTGGGGCTGGCCATCGTGAGACAAATTGCGGCAGCAAGTGGCGCAGAAGTTCGATTAATGGATCGCGAGGACTCTCGACGTGGACTTATCGCTCGCGTGGAGTGTGGGGCCGTATAGCTATTCGAGCCAATTCGGAACGCGCTCCAAGAGGTGAAGACTCACAGTGCGTGAGGTCTCAAGCACTTCACACACCATGTGCGTATCGCCCTTGTACACATCGCCCAGTGATATCTGAATACGTCCCACCACTGTGATGCTGCGCTCTGGTGCATCGGTGACGTGATGGAATGAATCAATGGCAGATACCTCGAGGGGGAGTGCCATTCCCCCTAACGCAGACACTTCGGTTGCAAATACCAAGAGATCTGGTGGATGCCCCAGCGGGGGGAAGCTCCATGTGAATACCAGTGGAAATGAAAAACTGCCCGCAGGGTCATCATCGGGGTCATCCATGGCCAAGACCACATCTTCAAAGTTCAGAAGTGTGCGAGGGTCAATTTCTAGGCTCACATGTAGATCAATGGGGCCAGAACAGGCCTCTTCGGGGTGAAGGTCTACCTCCCAAAGTTGTCTCAACGAATACGTCTCGACAAAGTGACGTTCATCATGCACATGAAAGCCGTGATCCAAGGCGTGACTCTTGAGGTCACTTACAAATCCAGCTATATCAATTACGGCCACGTGGGGACACTACCGTCTATGTATGGCTCGTTTCGACTGCACTTCCGATGACCGCGACATTTTGGGTTTTCTCCACGATGTCGCAGATGCTGCAGCCGACACTATTGATGAACTTGGCAACTGGTCCTTTACGGGTCACCGTGATGGCCAATACGACGGAGACGTTGCCGTTGATGAGATCGTCGTCGATATGTGTGAAGCAGCCGGTTTTTATGTTCTCAGTGAAGAATCTGGTGCAGGGGATTTTGAATGGCCCCTACGTGATGATCGTTTGCTGATTGTTGTCGATCCAGTTGATGGGTCCACAAATGCGAGCAAAGGTTTGCCGTGGTTTGCGACGTCGTTGTGTGTGGTGGACAAAGACGGTCCACGTGTGGCTCTTGTTGCAGAGCAATCGGGGAGCGAAACCCGTTATGCAGCGATTCGAGGTGCGGGAGCCAACGTAGATGGAATACGTTTGATCGTGCGTCCCAACATTGATGTCTCAAGTGCTGTTATAGGCGTTAATGCTCTTCCTGATGCTGGTCATGGTTGGTGGCAAGTACGCACAATGGGAGCTGCTTCATTAGATATCTCAGTTGTCGCACGCGGTGGGCTCGATGGGTACATCGATTTCGATGGTCTTGGTGTGTGGGACTATCTCGCTGCAGTTCTCATTTGTCAGGAAGCGGGCGTCATCGTGACCGAGGCAGAGGGGCGTTCCCTCTTGGTCTTCGACGCTGATCAGCGACGCCGTCCCGTGGTGGCTGTGTCCGAAGAGATTCTTCAGTCGTTGTTGCGCGCGCAGGCACTACCTCGCAGGTGACGCTACTTCAGGTAGTCACGCAATAGCGCGGGCTTGAGTCCGTCGTGCTTAATCTGACGCAGCAACAGTTCTAGTGTTTCGTCAACTGAGGGGATGTAGTGCATCAAGATGATGTCACCGCGTGTGAGTCCACCTCTGGGCATCCGAAGTACACCTTTTTCTGCGATCACATTCCACATCACAAGATGCTTCATGCCACACGCAGCGACGGCTTTCTTGGTGGTTTTGTTCCAGTTTCCGCCCGGTGGTCTAAAAAGCGTGGGCTCCTGTTTGGTGATTCTTCTCAGTTGAGTGTTCGCTCGACAGATCTCTTTGCGTTGTTGTCGATATGACAGTTGGGTCAAACTGCGATGATTCACCGTATGGTTCTCAAAGGTCATGTTCTTATTCGCGAGGTACCACTTTTTCTCACGGGCAACTAGCCGAGGCATTGCAAATGTGGTGATGGGCACTTTGTGTCGACGAATAATTCGTGCCAATTCTGGTGAGACATGAAAACCGTCATCAATGGTGATGAAGACCACTTTGTCTTTCGTGTTCACCTTGTAGGTGACCTGCACATCTTTTGATGTCAAGACTGGTGGTGCTGTCGTGGTGGTGGTTTCCAATGGGGCCTGTGTTGGTTCTGGCTCTACTGTTGCCTGTGCTGTTGACAGGGGGATAGCCGTGCATATCAAGGACAACCCAAGCGCTATCAACCAAAGCCGAGGAGATGGGGTTGTTGATGAAACCGACATATCGCGAACCTACTGGGAGTCAGTCGTAATCTCGAATTTCAGAGGAAAATCGGTAGAAAAACCCTGTAGCGTATGAGCCCTCGGGCGTTTAGCTCAGTTGGCTAGAGCATCTCCCTTACAAGGAGAGGGTCGGGGGTTCGAGTCCCTCAACGCCCACCATTTTGAAGGTCTTTTCGTCTTTTGGGCGATGTATCTGTGCTTCTGTACTGTTGTAGGAGGCGTATGAGTGGTCGTAT
>WLGS01000100.1 GCA_009703125.1 Actinomycetota bacterium | reverse complement strand
TGCAGACGAGTAGGAAAAAACCTCCATTTGGAATCGCTCAAGTGGGCAAGAGTTTCCGTAATGAGATCACCCCTGGAAACTTCATCTTCCGTACGCGTGAGTTTGAACAGATGGAACTGGAGTTCTTTGTACCTCCCTCTGAGGGGCCGCAGTGGTACGAGTACTGGTGTAAGGCGCGCCTTGATTGGTATGTCGAGTTAGGTATCCCCAAAGAGATGCTGCGCATTCGCGCTCACGATGACGATGAATTGTCGCACTACTCGACGGGAACCAGCGACGTGGAGTTTCTTTTCCCATGGGGTTGGGGCGAGTTAGAGGGTGTGGCACAACGTACAGATTTCGATCTCACTCAACACAGCAATGCCTCAGGTCAAAGACTTGATTTCTTCGACCAGGCCACAAATGAGCGTTACATTCCCTATGTGGTGGAACCCGCAGCCGGTGCTAACCGCACAATGGCTGCTTTCTTACTTGCCGCATACGACGAAGATGTTGTGAATGATGAGGCTCGAACTGTGTTGAGGCTGCATCCACGCTTGGCCCCCTACAAGGTTGCAGTATTGCCATTGTCCAAGAAAGACACATTGACGCCTCTAGCCAAAGAGATTTATCAATCGCTGTCTGTCCGTTACATGTGCGATTACGACGAGACACAAGCAATTGGTCGTCGCTATCGGCGTCAAGATGAAATTGGTACGCCACTGTGTGTCACTGTGGATTTTGACTCACTTGAGGATCACAGCGTCACAATTCGCCATCGTGATTCGACGGAACAAGTGCGGGTACCCGTCGCGGACCTGTTAGCTTCAGTCACCGAAATGCTTGGCTTCTAAGACACATGCCAAGGTGGGTTAGATTGATGCCACCAGCAAACTTGAGACAAGAAATAGAAGGTAAATCATGAGCACCGTTGGACTGATTGCGAAATTGCCCGCAGCCGAAGGAAAGGGTGCCGAATTGGCGGAAGCCTTTAAGGTTGCCTTTGATCATGTGAACAAGGAATCGGGCACGCGCTATTACATCTTGCACGCCGATGCAACAAATGCTGATTTGCTTTGGGTGTATGAGTTGTACGAGAACCAAGAAGCCGCCACTGCACACATGACAGCTGATTGGTTTGGACCTTTTGGTCAAAGTCTTGCGCCATTGATGGGTGGACGTCCTGAAATGTTCTTTCTGACCCCTATTCAGGGTAAAGGTCTGTAAGTCGCTGTTTCATGACTGCGACATACCTCGACAAAATTTTACGATGGCATCGGGAGCGCGCAGCTCTTGATGTTCGTCCGATAGATGACCTTGTCGCTCAGGCTCTCGCTGTGGGGGCAACTCGTGGCTTTAGAGCACATCTTGAGAACGCAAGGCATCTCGCTGTTATTGCAGAGATCAAGAGACGGTCGCCTTCAAAAGGTGAGTTGCGCCCAGATTTAGATGCGGCGTTGTTTGCGCGCGAGTATGAACGCGGTGGGGCCTCTTGTCTTTCGGTCCTTACAGACACGGAGCATTTTGGTGGATCCGTTGATGACTTGCAGACTGCTCGTCGCGCATGTGAGCTTCCTGTGTTGCGTAAGGATTTCACCGTGTCTGTGCGTGACGTCTGTGATGCTCGTCTAGTGGGAGCTGACTGTGTCCTGCTCATTGCTGCAGCACTCGATGACTCACTTTTGCGTGACTGCCTTGCAATTGCACACGTTGTGGGAATTGATGCATTGGTGGAAATTCATGATGAGGTCGAATTGGACCGCGCTTTGAATCTGGGAGTAAATCTGGTTGGTGTAAATCAGAGAGACTTGGTGACGTTTCAGGTGGATCAGGAGCGAGCCGTGCGTATGGGGAGTCTCTTTCCCGATGATGTGGTGGCAGTAGCGGAATCTGGGGTCAGAGGTAGAGATGACGCATTGGCCCTGCGTGCCGCAGGCTACGACGCTGTGTTGGTGGGCGAGTTACTCGTGACATCTTCAAGCCCTCAAGAGGCAATTGCAGAGTTGTTGATTCCTTAAGTTCCCCACACCGTTAGACAACACGCACTAACTTGCTTCTATGTTCGTGAAAATATGTGGCATCACGAATGAAGATGATGCTCTTCTAGCAGTGGCCTTAGGGGCCGATGCGTTGGGCTTTGTGTTTGCACCCTCACCACGACAAGTTGTGGCTAAGAAGGTGTACGACATCACGCGTCGTCTTCCGCCGGAGATTTTGACTGTCGGGGTTTTCCGCGATGAACATCCTCAACGCGTGATTGAGTTGACGCATGCGGCTGGTTTACGTGCTGCCCAACTTCATGGTCACGAAACTCCCTCTGACGTTGCAGAGGTATCGCGTCATATAAGAACCGTGATCAAAGCTGTTTCGGCAGGTTCGGTGGATGTGAGTCGCGCCCGTGACTTCGCCGCCTCGATGATTCTGCTGGATGCTCCTGCGCCGGGTTCTGGAAAAGTATTTGATTGGAAACTGGCAGGGGAGATTCCAGATGGCATCAAGTTGGTTCTGGCTGGTGGATTGACTCCTGAGAACGTGGCAAGTGGAATCGCTCAGGTTCGCCCCTTTGGGGTTGATATCTCTAGTGGTGTCGAGTCTTCTCCAGGTCGCAAGGATCCCATCTTGATGCGGCGCTTTATGGAGGCAGTCAGGTCTGCGTCGGAAGCACAGGGAGAGGATGCAGAGCTCAACGCCGCCTCGGCACCCTACGACTGGATGGATGAGTGAGGTGTCACCTTAACCAGTGATGGTTTTGGGTCCGATTCGTGGTGGAATCTATTCATGAGCATTCTTGTCACCCCCTCATCGGATGGTCGCTTTGGCGAATTCGGTGGGCGTTTTGTTCCTGAAACGCTTGTTCCTGCTTGTCAAGAACTAGAGGCAGCCTTTCACGATGCGTGGAGTGACTCATCTTTCCGCGAAGAGTTACACCAAGTGCTTCGTGAATATGCCGGACGACCAAGCATGTTGACGGAGTGTTACAACCTCAGTGAACAACTTGGAATTCGTCTTGTATTGAAGCGTGAAGACCTCAATCACACAGGATCCCACAAGATCAACAATGTCATCGGTCAAACGTTGCTCGCCAAGCGAATGGGAAAGAAGCGAATCGTTGCCGAGACTGGCGCAGGCCAACACGGTGTTGCCTCAGCAACTGCTGCAGCCCTTATGGGTCTTGAGTGCAAGGTGTATATGGGTGCAGTGGATGTATCGCGCCAGGAATTGAATGTTTTTCGTATGCGCCTTCTGGGCTCCGACGTTGAAGCGGTGACTTCTGGGAGTCAAACATTAAAAGATGCCGTGAACGAAGCGATGCGCGACTGGGTAGCAACAGTGGAGAGCACTCACTATTGCCTTGGTTCAGTAATGGGGCCTCATCCCTATCCCTATATGGTGCGTCAATTCCATCGTGTCATTGGAGAAGAAGCGTCACAGCAATGCGATGATCTGTTGGGTTCTCATCCTGATTTTGTTGTCGCCTGTGTGGGCGGCGGTTCTAATGCAATGGGAATTTTCTCTGGCTTTGTCGATACACCAGCTCGCTTGATCGGCGTTGAGCCTGCAGGTGGCGCAGCCGTAGGTCGGGGTCAGCCAGGTGTTGTCCATGGCATGAAGAGCTATCTCATGCAAGACGAATACGGTCAAGTGCAGGAGGCACACAGTATTTCTGCTGGATTGGATTATCCCGGTGTGGGGCCTGAGCATTCCTATTTGGCCTCAATCGGTCGTGCTGAATATCCGACCGTGACTGATGATGAAGTTATTGAAGCGTTTCAGGTGATGTCTCGTACTGAGGGAATTATTCCTGCGTTGGAGTGCGCACATGCGATGGCATGGATTATTCGTGAATCGCCCAAGATGCAAGGCAAGACAGTGCTGATGAATCTGTCAGGTCGCGGCGATAAAGACGTGGGCCAGATGATGGGAATCCTGGGTGGTTTGAAGTGAGTGGTGTGCTCCAGAGCGCACTAGAGAGCCGCATCGACGCCGGTGGCAAATGCTTGGTTCCCTATATCACTGGTGGTTTCCCAGGTTGGGTCGATGCAGTACGTGCGTGTGCCGCACATGGTGCTGACGCGATTGAAATTGGAATTCCATTTTCTGACCCGGTGATGGATGGCCCCGTCATTCAGCAAGCATCGCAAGCTGCTCTCGATGCGGGTGCAACGCCAGTATCGATATTGCAAGAGGTGCGCACCTTGGATGTAGGTGTGCCGCTTGTGGTGATGTGTTACTACAACACTGTGTTTCACGCGGGACATGAGCGATTCGCTGCAGATCTTGCAGCTGCCGGTGTTTCTGGGGCGATCATTCCTGATCTTCCCTTGGAAGAGGCAGGTGATTGGGCTGTTGCGGCAGATTCTGCGGGTGTAGAAACCGTCATGCTGGCTGCCCCCACCGCGCCAGATGAACGATTGCCACGAGTTGCAGCTCGTGCTCGTGGATTCGTGTACTCGGTAGGCCTTCTTGGTGTTACCGGCGAACGAGACTCTCTTGCTGATACGGCAACTGCATTAGCTGCTCGCGTCAAACGCGTCACCGAAATGCCCGTGTTAGTGGGTGTGGGTGTGTCTAATGCTGCACAAGCCGTCGAAGCAAGCAAAGTGGCTGACGGAGTGATCATGGGTGCAGCTGTCGTGCGTCGACTCATCGAAGGTGGTGCTGATGCTGTCGGCTCCTTTGTAGGTGAGGTGCGCGCTGCTTTGGACGAGTCATCTCGGTGAGATGAGCATCTTCGGTGGAGAGACCTGCGAGCTATGCGATGCGGCGCGGATGTCTGAATGGTTCTACGAAGATGACGAATGTTGGATTGCCGAATGTGAGAGTTGTGCCGTACCGATGGTGGTATGGCGCGAACATAATCCGGCTCCACCAGATGATGTAAAGGAACGTTTGCTTGGTCGTCTGCGAGCTGTAGTCGATGAATTCTTCGATTTTGAGTTGCGCATTGACGACAACATGAGAACCATTCCGAATCACTACCATGCACATGCACGTCCCAAGAACGGCTTCTATGGCTATGGGCTTCGTCGTAAGAACTAATCTGATGTCATGTTGAAACAAGGTTCCAAGGCACCGAAAATAGAACTGCTCGATCAGAACGGGAAGCCGTTTTCATTGACGGCGTTGGGTAAGAAGAAAGTTCTTGTGTATTTCTATCCAAAGGCCGACACACCGGGATGCACAACTCAATCCTGTGGGCTCAGAGACATCTTGGGAGATATAGGACGCACCGTTGTTGTGGGAATTAGCCCTGACACCCCTGCGAAGCAAAAGAAGTTTGATGACAAGTATGAACTTGGTTTTCCACTTCTGGCCGACACTGAACACAAGATGGCTGAGGCATACAAAGTGTGGAAAGAAAAATCAATGTACGGCCGCAAATATATGGGCATTGAGAGATCTGCTTTCCTGATTCAAGAAGGTGTTGTTCTTGAAGCGTGGTACAAGATTTCTCCAGCAGACACTCCAAAGAATCTTCTAAAGGCTTTGGGTAAATGAGTTCATTTCCTTCTCCCATAGATGTATTGCCACATCGTGCACCCTTCCTTTTCGTGGACCGAGTCAGTGCATTGGTGACTGGCGTGAGTGCAACAGGTCATTGGAAATTAAATGGTGATGAATGGTTTTTCTCTGGCCATTTTCCTGGACGACCCACTTTGCCGGGAGTTCTCATGTGTGAAGCGATCGCACAGGTAGGCGCGTATTGCGTTCTCACCTCTCCAGATCATGCACACAAGTTGCCGTTATTTGGAGGTATCGATGGCGCACGTTTTCGCCGACAAGTAGTTCCAGGTGATGAATTGGAACTCACGGTGGAGCTTGGGCGAATGAGTGCGCGGGCCGGAAAGGGCTCGGGCAAAGCGTTACTTAATGGAGAAGTGGCGTGCGAACTTGACTTAATGTTTGTCTTTGCAGACCAGTAGAGCTACTGGGGTGCTGGCGCGATGACGACTGAGCCGTTGTGTCCGCCGAAACCAAAGTTGTTGGAGATTGTGGGTCCTGGTGTCCAAGGACGCGGTGCACCCATCACGAGATCGATATTCAGTGTTGGATCGAGTGTCTGTGTCCCCGCAGTCGGAGGAATCAAACTGTGCTCTATCGACAGAAGAACTTGAGCTGCTTCTAATGCGCCTGCTGCACCCAGTGCATGCCCGGTAACGCCTTTGCCGCTAGTTATGGGCACAGCTCCCGCTCCGAAGACTTCGGTCACTGCTTGAGCTTCTGCAGCATCGTTGAGTGGTGTTGAGGTTCCGTGAGCGTTTACAAGTGCAATGTCAGCTGGTGTGAGTCCAGCGTCATTCAATGCAAGCCTCATGCAGGCGATGGCACCTGTTCCGCCAGGTGAGGGGGCTGTGATGTGGTGAGCGTCGGCGTTACTTCCTGCTCCCAAGATTTCACCGAGAATGCGAGCGCCTCGCGCAACTGCAAGGTCATAGCGTTCGAGAATGAAAACTGCTGAGCCTTCTCCCATGACGAATCCGTCTCGGGCAATATCAAAAGGCATGGACTTTCCTGAACTTGACAGTGCGGTCATGTTGCCAAAACCCGCTAGTGATGTCGCCGTCGCAGCACT
>WLGS01000010.1 GCA_009703125.1 Actinomycetota bacterium | reverse complement strand
TCGTAGGTTTTGTCACTTGCGGTGATGGTCACTGTGAGTGATTTTGTGGTGATGTTGGCTGTTGTGGTGGCGGTGGTGTTGGGTGTGTAGTTGTTGGCGTCGGTTCCCGTGAGGGTGATTGTTGATGCGGTCACTGCCTTTGTTGTGCCGACGTTTTTGTTACTGAAAGTTGCAGCGCCCGATACTGAGAAGCTGTCCCCTGTGATGCGATCGTCTGTATATGTCACGGTTGCGGAGTCGTTCGCGTCGTAGGTTTTGTCACTTGCGGTGATGGTCACTGCGAGGGGTTTTGTGGTGATGTTGGCTGTTGTGGTGGCGGTGGTGTTGGGTGTGTAATTGTTGGCGTCGGTTCCCGTGAGGGTGATTGTTGATGCGGTCACTGTTTTTGTTGTGCCGACATTTTTGTTGGCAAACGTTGCCGTGCCACTCACTGTCAGAACATCGCCGGTGATGCGATTGTCGATGTAGATGACGGTTGCGGAGTCGTTCGCGTCGTAGGTTTTGTTGCTTGCGGTGATGGTGACGGTGAGGGGTTTTGTGGTGATGTTGGCTGTTGTGGTGGGGGCACCAGTTAATGACAGTGTGTAGTTTGACAATCGAGATCCAGATAGTCCGGCCGATATGAGAGACACTGTCTTGTCGCTTGCAACGTTCTCATCGCCAAATGCGGCCACTGGTGCAGAAAGAGAAATCTTTGTCGCATCATTGGCATCTCCGGTAGGAACATTGAGCAGTGTCAACGCACTTGGCGTCGTAATTTCTGCTGCAGTGGTTTGGTCATACACACGTGAAGAAGGCGTGATGAGCGAACCGCTAATTGTGAGAGGTCGCTGTGTGATGTTGGCAGAAAAACTCGGAAGAGACAGGGTGTAGTTGCTGCTATCGGCCCCTGTCAAAGAGTAGCCAGAGGTAGTAATTCCAATGTTTGTTCCCACTGTGGCTTGGGCAAACGTAAAAACTGGAGTTCCACTTAACGTCACATCATCGGAGAGTTGAACATCACTTAATCCAGGTGAGGCAGGTGGAGTTACTTGTGTGGTTGCATCAGTGGTGGCGTCATATGGGCGATGTGCAACTGAAAATGTTCCGGTAATTGTTAGTGGACGCGGTGAGATATTTGCAGTAGTGACAGCACTCGTTGACAATGAGGGAAGCACATAGTTAGATGAATCAGGTCCAGAGATCAAGAGATTGGACGATGTCACAGTCTTTCCGTTCACCGCAGTTTTAGAGTCAAAAGTTGCATCTCCAGAGACAGTCAGTGCATCTCCCGAAATTCGATTATCCGTATACGTCACTGACGCGATGTTTGTCCCGTCATACAACTTGTTTGTCGGTGTCACGGTGACATTTAAGGTGCGTGGATGGATTGTGGCGGTAGTGGTAGTGGATGTTGCATATGTGTAGTTGATTGCATCCAGGCCAGTTACTGAGATGCCAGACACCAACACTGCCTTGCCTATTCCGGCACTTCTCGTATCAAATGTTGAAGAACTGTATGTGATAGTCAAAAGATTGCCAGAAATTCGATCGTCACTAATACTGACAGTGGCCCCCGTGGTTCGGTCGTAAGTTTTGTCGACGGCATTCGCTGTGATTACTAAAGTTCGGGCTGTGATGTTGGCGGTAGCAGTAGTGGTGGTATTTGGGCTGTAGTTTCCAGCATCGGTGCCACTCAATGAAATACCAGAGACAGTCACTGTTTTGCTTGAAGCGACTGTCTTAGTTGGAAAGGTTGCTGTTCCGCTTGCCGTAAAGACATCACCAGTTATTCGATTGTCTGAATACACCACAGAAGCAGAAGTTGTGCCGTCATAGACCTTCGATGAAGCTGCGACAGTCACGGCCAGACTGCGCATTGTGATGTTGGCCGTTGTGATCGCCGTCGCATTTTGGGTGTAGTTGCCAGCGTCGGCGCCACTCAACGAAATACTTGATGCCGTGACTGTTTTCCCCGAGCCCACATTTTTGTTATCGAATGAAGGTGATCCGGTAATTGTTAATTGATCGCCAGCGACTCGGTTATCTGAATACGAGACTGATGCGGACGCTGTTCCGTCATAAGTTTTGTGAGACGCTGAGATAGTGACATTGAGACTGCGTGGGGTGATGTCTGCGGTGGCAACTGGAGAGTTCGACAAAGACAACGTGTAATTGCTCGCAGCAGAACCTGCAAGGGACGCTGAAGTCAGTGAAACTGTCTTGCCAACATCAACGGTCTTGTCGCTGAATTGAGCCACCAGACTAGCGAGTGCAATTTTGGCTGGATTATTTGCATCTCCAGAGGGAACATTCAAAAGAGTGAGAGCACCAGTGTCGGCTATAGACATCGCAACTGTTCTGTCGTATATCTTTGATGGCGCAATTATCAGAGTTCCACCGATGGTAAGAGGACGTTGGGTGATGTCGCCGCTTAATGTGGGC
Organism: Actinomycetota bacterium; assembly: GCA_009703125.1. Classification (GTDB taxonomy): domain Bacteria; phylum Actinomycetota; class Acidimicrobiia; order Acidimicrobiales; family Ilumatobacteraceae; genus UBA2093. Next base: position 28,230 of record WLGS01000010.1, on the reverse strand, counting down.
GCCGACAGTGAATAGTTATCCGCGTCAATGCCAGTGAGTGAATATCCGGAAGTAGATATCGATATGCCTGTTCCTACTGTTGCTTGTGCGAAAGTAAAAGTAGGTGTACCTGCCAATGTTGTATCGTCACCACCTTGTACATCTGATAGGCCTGGTGAATTAGGCAATGTGACTTGGCTTGTAGCGTCGGCGGTGGCATCGTATTGACGGTGGGCAACACTGAATGTTCCCGTTATAGACAGAGAACGTTTTGTGATGGTTGCGGTAGTTGATGCCGTTGTGTTGGGAGAGTAGTTGGCGGCATCGGTTCCTGAAAGGAGTATGTCTGTCGCCGTGACGGTTTTTCCTGCAGCAGCATTTTTGTCACTGAAGGTGGCTAATCCCGAAATAGTGAATACGTCATTGGAAATTCTGTTATCCCCATACGTGACTGATGCGTTAGTAGAGGCGTTATAGATCTTATTGCTCGCCGAGATGGTGACGACAAGTGGCCGAGGAGTGATATTTGCTGTGGTGGTGGCACTGGTGTTCCGGGTGTAGTTCGCTGCATCAGTACCTGAGATTGAAATACCGGAGGCAGTTACTGTCTTGTCTGACCCCACATTTTTGTCACCGAATGTTGGAGTTCCCGTCACAGTGAAGGAGTCCCCAGTCACCCTGTTGTCGGCATACACAACACTTGCTGAAGTGGTGCGGTCGTACACCTTGTCGCTTGCAGTTATTGAGACAGTGAGAGATCGTGAGGTGATGTTGGCAGTTGTGGTGGCACTGGAGTTATGGGTGTAATTGGATGCATCGGTTCCACTGATTGAAATTCCTGTTGCCGTGACTGTTTTTCCATTGCCAACTATTTTGTTGCTAAATGTAGATGTTCCACTGACAGTGAATACATCCCCGCTCACCCTGTTGTCGGCGTAGGTCACCTCAGCATTTGTATTTCCGTCGTACGTCTTACTCGTTGCAGCGATAGTGACGGTGAGAGTACGCGCCGTGATATTGGCGGAAGCTGTGGTAGTGGTGTTTTGGGTGTAGTTACCTGCAGCAGTTCCACTTATGGTGATGTTATTTGCGGTCACCAATTTGGAAGTCCCGATGTTCTTGTCATCGAAAGTTGCACTTCCACTAACGGTCATTACGTCACCACTCACGCGGTTGTCTGTATAGATAACGGTCGCATTCGTATTGCCGTCATAGGTCTTACTGCTCGCAGTCATGGTGACATTAAGTGTTCGCGGAGTTATTGATGCATAGGTAATAGGTGAGTTATTCACTGATACGGCATAGTTTCCAAGATCTGCACCGGTGAACTGAAAAGACGTGAGTTCAACAATCTTGTTGATACCTACATTCGCATCTGTACGGAAACGCCCTCGAGGGTTAGTAACTCCTACTAAGTCGCTGCCTTGTACACCGACCAGAGTGAGATCGGCTATGTCGTACGTTGCGGTGCGCGTCCCGTCATACACCTTGTTCTGCGCTTGTAGTGTTCCAGTTACTTCAAGGGGGCGTTGGGTGATATCTGCGACTGATGTAGTTGTGAGATTTTGCTGGTAGTTAGCTGCATCGGTTCCCGCGATCGTGATGTCGGTGATATTCACAGTTTTGGAAACCGCTGCAGTTTTCGAAGTAAACGATGCGGTTCCTGTTACGGTTAGCACATCTCCAGATACACGATCGTCGCTGTAGACGGCAGTGGCGTTGGTGTTTGCGTCGTACATTTTCGTGTCGGCAACCGCGGTTACATTCAGTGTGCGGACAGTTACGTCTGCTGTAGTTGTAGCGATGGTGTTTGGTGAATAGTTTGCGGCGTCTGTACCGCTCAAAGTGATAGACGTGGCGGTAACGGTCTTGGCTGTCCCGATGTTCTTATTGTCAAAAGACGCTGTTCCGCTAACGGTGAATAGATCACCACCAACGCGATCATCAAGGTATGTGACTGAAGCCGCTGTGGTGGCGTTGTATGTCCGGTTGTTTGCAGTGATGCTCACAACTAGCGGTCGAATAGTGATGTTGGCGCTACTACTTGCTGTGGTATTCGGTGTGTAGTTTCCTGAATCTGTTCCAGAAAGAGTAATTCCAGTTGTGGAAATACTTTTTGCTATCCCCACGGTTTTGGAACTAAATGTGGAGGTTGCAGAGTAAGAGAAGATGTCACCACTGATTCTGTTGTCACTGAATGTCACGGTTGCGGTAGTTGTGCGGTCATACACTTTGTTTACGCCAGTGGTAGTGACGGTCAAAGTGCGCCGTGTGATGTTGGCGGTATTGGTCGCAGTGGTATTGGGTGTGTAGTTACCTGAGTCAGCACCCGACAGGGCGATACCACTTGCCGTAACTGTCTTACTAGTACCCACGTTCTTGTCTGAGAACGTGGCAGTGCCGCTTACAGTGAAAACATCACTCGAGATTCGTGTGTCTTGGTACGTCACTGAAGCTGAATCAGTCCCGTCATACGTTTTTGCAGAAGGAGAAATGCTGATTGTCACCGATCGGGGGGTGATATCTGCAGTTGTTGTAGGGGCACCAGAGATTGTGAGGGTGTAATTGGACGAAGTTGCTCCAGTGAGAGATGCCGAAGTGAGTGATACGGCTTTTCCAGTACCCACATTTTTGTCAACATAATTCGCAACTAATCCAGATAGGGCTACTTTTGAAGAATTGTTTGCATCTCCCGCAGGGACATTTTGCAACAGGAGCTGTGATGCGTCTGTGATGGATGAGGACACTGCTCGGTCATAAGTCTTAGTTGATGCAACTACAAGAGCGCCACCAATAGTGAGTGGCCGAGTTGTGATGTTTGCCGTAAAACTCGGTTGGGTAAGGGTGTAGTTTTCGGCATCTATTCCCACCACCGAATAACCCGATGTACTGATTGCGATGTTGCTTCCTATTGTTGCTTGGGCAAAGGTGAAAGTAGGAGATCCAGTCAAAGTGGCATCATCTCCGGACTGAACATCTGACAATCCTGCCGTTATGGGCAGTGTCACCTGCGGTGTTGCATCAGTGGTGGCATCGTAGGGTCGGTTAGCAACCGTGAACGTTCCGGTCACCGTTAATGGTCGCCTCGAAATATTTGCTAAAGCAGTAGCAGTGGTGTTGTACTCGTAGTTTCCGGCGTCAGCGTTGGTTACCGTAATTCCTGAGGCGGTGACAGTCTTGCCTGTGCCAGCGTTCTTATCGCTGAAAGTATTGGTGGATGAAAAAGTAAGTGAGTCTCCCGAAATGCGGTTGTCTGTGTAGGTGACTGCGGCGCTTGCATTTGCGTTGTACACCTTGTTCGAGGGGGTAATCCCGATGTTGAGGCTCTTCTTTGTAATGTCGGCTGTTGTGGTCGCAGTGGTATTGCTGGTGTAGTTGCCCGCATCGGTGCTTGATAGTGCAATGCTGTTGGCTGTCACTGTCTTTCCACTACCTACATTTTTGTCGCTGAAAGTAGGCGTACTCGAAATCGTGAGAACATCTCCTGAGACTCGATCGTCACTGTATGTAACGGAAGCGGTGGCAGTTCGATCGTAAATTTTATTTGCGGCCGAAATGGTAACTGTGAGTGCTCGTCGACTGATACTGGCTGTGGTAGTTGCAGAAGTGTTGCGCGAATAGTTGCCCGCATCAAGACCGGTCAGTGTAATCCCACTTGCAGTGACAGTCTTGCTAGTGCCAACGGTCTTGCTGGCAAAGGTTGCAGTTCCACTCACGGTGAATGTGTCTCCAGAGACTCGGTTGTCCGCATAAACAACAGATGCAACGGCTGAACCGTCATAAGTCTTGTTGCTCGCCGTAATGGTGACATTGAGAGATCTCACAAGTATCGAAGATGTCCCCGATGCAGTGGAGTTAAAGGAGTAGTTGGGGGCATCTGTTCCACTAATGGACATATTTGTTGCCGTCACAGTCTTTCCAGTGCCAACGTTTTTGTCTTCATATGTTGGAGTACCAGAGACCGTAATTGAGTCTCCAGAAAGACGGTTATCAGTAAATGACACAGAAGCAGTCGTGGTGCCGTCGTAGGTCTTGTTACCTAGAGTGAAACCAAGCGTGATTGGTCGTTGCGTAATGTCAGCAGTCGTTGAAGGTGCACCAGATGTTGTGATTGTGTAGTTAGCAGCGGTGGTTCCCGTGAGAGAAGCTGTTGCCACATTGACTGTTTTGCCAATCCCAACATTTTTGTCGTTGTATGTCGCTGTTAGGGAGGAGAGAGCGACTTTCGATGCATCATTTGCATCACCAGCTGGAACATTAAGGAGTGTAAGTAGAGATGTATCAGTAATTGCGGCAGCAGTGTTTCGGTTGTAGACCTTGGTGGTGGTCACACTCAAGGTTCCCCCAATAGTTAATGGCCTTGATGTGATGTTCGCAGTGAAACTAGGTTGCGTCAGTAGATAGTTGTCTGCATCGACACCTACAACGGAGTAGCCCGATGTTGAGATTGCAATACCATTTCCAATCGTTGCTCGTGCAAAAGTAAAAGTTGGGGTTCCAGAGAGCGAAGCATCATCGCCGGATTGAACATCTGAGAGTCCAGCAACTAACGGCACTGTGACTTGGGAATTTGCATCTGTTGTGGCATCGTACTGTCGGTTGCTTATCGTAAACGTTCCAGTCACTGTGAGCGCCCGTCGTGTGATATTTGCGGTTGTAGTTGCCGTGGTGTTGTGAGAATAGTTGGCAGCATCAGTGCCACTGAGAGTGATGCTGTTGGCTGTCACTGTCTTTCCGTTTCCAAAATTCTTTGAGTCAAAATTTGCTGTTCCACTCACTGTGAACACATCGCCGGAGACGCGGTTATCTGAGTAGGTGACACTTGCTGTGGTTGTTGCGTTGTAGACGCGATGTGTGGCCGTGATGGCGACATTGAGTGACCGGAGAGAAATAGACGCAGTTGTGGAGGGGGCGCCAGATGTACTTAAGGTGTAATTGGAAGCTGAAGTTCCCGTGATTGCAGCTGACGTGATTGAGACAATTTTTCCATCACCTACGTTCTTGTTTGCATACTGTGCGACGAGATTCGTGAGAGCCAATCGCGAGGGATTACTGGCATCGGTACTGGCCACATTGACCAGTGTGAGGGCAGTTGTATCAGTGATGGATGTGGTGGGAGTTGAATCGTAGGTCTTTGTGGCAGCAACAATTAAAGATCCTCCGATAGTCACGGTACGTGTGGTGATATTTGAAGACAGAGAAAGTTGTGTCAAGGTGTAGTTGACTGCATCAGTACCTGAAATGGAGTACCCAGAACCAGTAATTGCAATCGCAGAGCCAACATTGGCGCTGGCATAGGTGAATGTGGGGGAGCCCACCAATGTGACATCATCAGACCCCTGTATGGGCGTGACGCCCACACTTCCAGGAACCGAAACATTTCCAGTGGCATCGGTAGTGCCGTCGTACACTCGAGGTGAGGCGGTGAAGGCGCCTGAGATTGTCAACACTCGCTTGCTGATGGTGGCCGTTGTAGTGGCTGTGGTGTTCCCAAGAACATAATTGGAAGCACTCGTACCACTTATAGAAATGCCAGTTGCCGTGATGGTCTTGTTTGATTCAGCACTTTTGTCAGCAAATGAAGCGTTACCAGTAATGGTGAGTGTGTCAGCAGCTACTTTGTTACTTGCATAAGTAACAGTTGCAGCGGTGGATGCATCATAAGTTTTGGTACCGCCGCTAATGGTGACAGCGAGAGTCCTCACCGTGATGTTTGCAGTTGTGGTTGCGGATGAGTTGGGTGTGTAATTTGCGGCGTCGGTTCCACTCAACGAAATGCTAGACGCAGTAACTGTTTTTGTTTCCCCCACTGAACTTGTCGCGAATGTGGGGGTTCCGCTCACCGTGAAAATGTCACCAGATATTCGGTCATCTGCATAGGTCACTGACGCAGTAGTAGATCCGTCGTACACCTTGTTGGATGCAGAGATTGTTACTACAAGGGGTTTTGCAGTGATGTTTGCTGTTGTTGTGGCAGTTGTGTTTGCGGTGTAATTGGATGCATCAGTTCCTGTAACAGTTATAGATGTCGCTGTAACGGTCTTTGATGTCCCCACTGTTTTGTTGGCAAATGTTGCTGTTCCCGAAATATTGAGTACGTCACTTCCAATTTTGTTGCTCCCGTATGTCACCGTCGCTGACGTGCCTGCGTCGTATGTCTTGTTGGTCGCAGAAATAGTGACCGTTAGTGTTCGTTGGGAAATGTTGGCAGTCGTAGTTGCCGTCGTGTTTGCCGTGTAGTTGGCGGCATCAGCTCCGGATATGGAAATTCCAGAAACAGAGACAGATTTTCCTATTTCAACAATCTTTGTGGTGTAAGTCGCAGTGGTATAGGCCAAGGTGACAGTGTCTGCTCCCAATTTGTCACTCGTGAGCGTGACTGTTGCATTAGTTGTGCCGTCGTAGGTCTTGTTGATGCCTGTAGCAGTAATGGTGAGAGCACGTGTCGTGATATTCGCCGACGCTGTAGGGGAGCCCGTCAAACTTAGGGAATAGTTGCCAGATGATGTACCTGAAAGCGTTGCAGAGGTAAGAGAGACTGTCTTTGAAGTTCCCACAGTTTTTGTTGCATATTGCGCAACAGGAGACGACAGAGCCAATCTTGTTGCGTTGCCAGAATCTCCTGCCGGGACATTGGATAATGTCAACAGGGCAGAGTTCACAAATGTTGCACCAAGTGTCCCGTCGTAGACCTTGGTTGAGTTGACAGACAATGTGCCACCCACAGTGAGTGTGCGTGTCGTGATGTTGGCCGAGATTGTGGGCAATGTCAGCGTGTAGTTTCCTGCATCTGTTCCACTAAGCGAATACCCACTTGTGGTGATGGGCAATGCTGTGCCGATGCTTGCTTGAGAAAAAACAAATGAAGGAGTTCCAGTGAGAGACACAAGGTCGCTGCCTTGAATGGTGCTCAGTGTGGGAGAAGCTGGCGGCGTCACTGTTGCAGTTGCTGTGGCGTCGTAGATCTTATTAGACGGTGAAAAAGTGCCGTTAATAGTGAGGGCGCGTTGTGTCACTGTTGCAGTTGTCGTAGCCGTGGTATTTTGCGTGTAGTTGGCCGCGTCGGTCCCCGAGATAGAGATACCCGTGGCTGTAATTGTTTTATTTGTCGCAGCGTTCTTGTTTGCGTATGTGGCGGTGCCAGAAACAGTAAGGGTGTCACCTGAGATGCGGTCATCTGTGTAGGTCACTGTTGCATTCACTGTTGCGTCATATGTTTTCCCCGATGAGGTGATGGATACAACTAATGAACGTTTTGTAATCGTGGCTGTGGTTGTTGCCGTGGTGTTATGTGTGTAGTTGGCTGCATCGGTCCCTGAGATAGAGAAACCTGTGGCCGTAATTGTCTTATTAATGGCAGCAGTCTTGTCTGCGTACGTGGCAGACCCTGCAACAGTGAAGATGTCGCCTGAGATGCGGTTATCGGTGTATGTCACAATCGCTGTTTGGGTGCGATCATAAGTTTTCCCGGAACTAGTGATACCCACAGTCAGCGAACGAGTAGAGATAGTTGCTGTGGTGGTCGCCGTTGTGTTGTAGGTGTAATTGCCCGCGTCGGGTCCAGAGAGGAGAATGCTGGTGGCTGTAATGGTTTTTCCTGTAGCCGCTGTCTTTGTTGCATAGTTTGCGGTCCCAGAAATCGTGAGGTTGTCACCAGAGATACGGTTGTCGGTATAGGTCACGGTCGCTGCGGTTGTGCCGTCGTATGTCTTTGCTCCGCCTGAGATGCCAATAGTGAGCGATTTGCTTGTGATGTTGGCACTGGTAGTGGCTGATGTATTGGGCGAGTAGTTTGCAGCGTCTGGTCCTGACAGGGCGATTCCTGTTGCGGTGACTGTCTTCGAATTTCCAATTGATTTGGAATCGAAAGCTGCAGTTCCACTGATGGTGAATGTGTCTCCAGATACCCGATCGTCGTTGTAGCTAACACTTGCTGCATTTGTTCCGTCATAGGACTTGTTCGATGCTGCGATTGTGACCGTAAGTGGTTGTGCGGTGATGTTCGCTGTTGCGGTGGGCGCACCGGTGAGTGAAAGACTGTAGTTGACCTGGGCAGAACCAGATAATGACGCCGACGTTATGGAGACTACTTTTGATGAACCCACGGTCTTCGTGGCGTATTGGGCAACGAGACTTGTTAAAGACACATTCGGCAAATCTGAGGAAATCACATTTGTAATCGTCAATGTGCTGGAGTTAGTGATTGTCGCGCTTGAGGTTCCGTTATACACACGTGTTGTGGGAACTTGGAGTGTGCCGCCAATTGCGACAGGTCTCGCGGTGATGTTGGCGGCTGTTGTGGCACTTATGGGAAAATTGTAATTAGCCGCATCAGGACCATTCCCCGCGATTCCAGAGATATTGATGGTCACACCAGTTCCAATTCCAGTTTGAGTAAACGTGGCCGATGTTGCCGAAATCGTGCCAAGGTCATCTCCCGCAATTCGCGTATCACTTGATGCGGTCACGCTGGCGCTGGCAGTTCCGTCGTAAGTCTTGTTGACTGAAGTAAATGTGATGCTAAGAGAGCGCGGCGTGATTTCACCAGTGAGAGTTGGTTGTGTGAGTGAATAGTTGTTGGCCGCAGATCCAGAGAGTCCATAGCTGACGCTTGGCGTCACTGTTACTGCTGTTCCTACAGCGGACTGTGTGTAGGTAAAGGTGGGAGTGCCCGAGATTGTGATCGTGTCTCCGCTGAGAACGCCATTGAGCGTAGGTACTCCAATCGGAGAAGCAGAAGTTGTTCGGTCGTATGTTTTGCTAAATGTCGGTGGGGTGATGCTCACACTTTGTGGGCTAATGGTTGCGGTTGTCGTTGGTGCACCAGACAAGGAGATGTAGTAATTGCCAGCTTGTGCACCGGTTAATGAAGAAGATGCGGAGATACTGACGGTCTTTCCTGGGCCTGCATTCGCATTAGCAAAACTTGCAACCGCCACCAGTGCCACATCATCACCATCAAGCACATCAATGACGCCCGGGGTGAGCGAGTTGGTCACGATGGTGGCCGAAGTTGAGCGATCGTAAGTCTTGTTGCTTACCGTGAAACTGCCCCGGATAGAAAATGCGCGTGGTTGCACAGTAATTGCAATCATGGTGTTCGTGGTTTCTCCGCTTTGCGCTGTTGCCACTACATACATTTGATAGTTGCCCGCATTAGGGCCGTTATTGAGTTGATTCAGCGTCAGTGTTGCGCCGGTATCGGTGGCATTTGAAAAAATGGCAGACACGTTGTTGGGAACTCCGGTGGTTGACCACACAATTGGGCCGGTAGCGCTTTCGAGGTCGGCCGTGAGATCAAAGGATGTGTCGCCCCAGATTCCGTATGAAAGAACGACGTTTGTGTTGGTTTGATTTGTGATGACAAGTGCATAAATGGCAGAAGCACCCACAACAACAAATGCGAGTGCGCCAATAAAGACGACTAGGGCGCGTGTGGATAAGTGAAGAATCTTGCGAAACGCAAAACACCCTTTAGTAATAGGTGCCCCCAAATCCATGTAATGAGGCTATAAACCCATATCTAAATTTTGTTTCAATCCTTGGAGAATCAGACTTTTAGCCCTAATTACACCAATGTCATTTAGTTACTGGGACAGAGCCACTAACTATGGTCGGGTTATGGGCCTATTTGATTCCTTTACGCAGCGCAGAGCGGAAAAAAAGTATCAGCGTGCACTTGCTGACCACAGTTCCGAGATGGCCTTGTGGCATGAAGAAGAAGTTCAACTCAACGAGATGTTGACCATTGTGCGTGATTCCATCGCGGGCGACGCTTCGAAACATTTTGTCGACATGAATGACTACGGATTCATGATGACCAAAGATGAGTTTCCTGTTGCACATATTGAAGGTGCTGTGTATTTGGAAATTGTGCGTGCGCCTACGCGCTACAGCGGTGGATACGGCGGTGTGTCATTTCCTATCTTTGGGCGAGTACGCATCAACACGGGTCGCACAGGTGGAAAAGTAATTCCCGGTGAAGAATCCATTTCGCCTACTGATCAAGGAAATGCATTAGTGACCAACGAGCGCATCATGTTCACTGGTGCAAAACGTTCTCACGAATGGAAGTTTGCAAAGCTCATCGGTATGTCACATACAGCTCAGGGTTACACCGTGTTTGCTCCCTCTGGCCGTGGCAAACCAGCTGGTCTTGGGTATGGAGTATCGGTGTCCTCTGAAGTGCAGTTTCGTCTTGAATTTGCTGCTGCATTTGCACTTGGCACTCTCGATCGCTTTGAACAAGAGCTCGCAATTGAACAACAACATCATCGGGATGAAAGACCTATCCCGCCACCACCGCTCACCTAGTTAGGCTCGCTGTATGCGTATTGGAGTATTGACTGGGGGAGGAGATTGCCCAGGCCTCAACGCAGTGATTCGCGCAGTTGTGCGCAAAGCAATTAACGACATGGGTGACACTGTTGTTGGCTTTTTTGATGCATGGGATGGTGTCTTGGAGAAGCGTTCCATGGAGTTGAATGTGGCTGCACTTGCGGGCACATTGCCACGAGGTGGCACCATCTTGGGGACGCGACGAGGAAGCCCCTATGACTCTCCCGACGGACCTGCACGTGTGCAAAAAAATTTGCACGAGATGGGCATTGATGCCTTGATTGTGATTGGCGGCAATGGATCTTTATGGGTGGCATCAAAATTGCATGCCGACATAGGAATACCTGTGGTGGGAGTTCCCAAAACAATTGACAACGACATTGAAGGCACCGATGTGTGTTTTGGTTTTAATACCGCAGTGCAAATAGCCACCGATGCAATCGATCGTTTGCACACCACCGCAGAAAGCCATGACCGCGTGATGGTGGTGGAAGTGATGGGTCGCGACACAGGTTGGATTGCAACGCACGCCGGTATCGCAGGTGGTGCTACAGCAATACTCATTCCAGAGAGACCCTTTGATATTGCCGATATCGCCGATGCAGTTCGGCGCAAGCACAATCGCGGCAGGTATGCATCCATTGTTGTGGTGGCCGAAGGCGCGATGCCCAAACCCGGCACGATGGAGGCGCCGGTGTATGAGAACGATCCTTTTGGTAGACCGCGCCTAGGTGGCATTAGTTCTGAAGTTGCCCGTGCAATTGAGAAACAGACGGGATATGAAACTCGAGTAGTGCAAATTGGGCATATTCAACGCGGCGGCACACCTAATGCATTCGATCGTGTGTTGTCCACGCGTCTAGGCATTGCTGCAGTCACGGCACTCCATGATGGAGCAAGTCACTGCATGGTGGCACTACGTAACGACGACATGGTGCGCGTACCGCTTGAAAATGTGGTGGGCAAGATTCGCCATGTAGACGTGTCGTTATACGACAACGTTGCCACTGTGTTTTTTGGATAGCTCGCAGTTTTAGCGGCGTGTGCCTTGCTGCTTTGCACGTGCAGCTTTTTCTGCAGCCTTACGAGCTTTGCGTGCCTCACGCTTTGCAGCTTGTTCGGCTTCGTCTTTTTCCAACACAACCGCAACAGGCGCAACGCCCACGGGGGTGAAACGATCATCGCTAGCGACTAGTTGACGGAAGCCCTTGAGTGAGCGTGAATACTGAATGACCATCAATCGCACAGCTTCAATGCCAAATTTTTCAATTGCTTGAGGAAGCAATGCGTTCAATTCTTCCAACGTGGGATTCTCTGAAGAATCACCGAGTTGTTCAATGCTCCACTGTGTGCAAGGTTCTGCCAACACCACGCCCGCATCGTGGGCCACGCGGCGCTTGGCGATGCCGTCACGCACATGTGCACCCAATGTTGCAACATCGTCATAGGCGCCATCGGGAAGACCAACAATGCGTGCGAAACCATCTTTGAGGTCACCCTCAAGAGCGGAAGCCAACTGTGCGAGAACGGAATCATCGAGGTTCTCAAAAGTTGCTGCGTAGCGGCGGTCGAGGAGGAAGCGGTCCTTGTCGTCGTTCATGTTGTGCCTTTCCAAAAGTACCCCGCAAGGCTATGGGGAACAGATGTCAACGAGACAATGCTTGCAGCTCTAAAACTCGGGCATTCATTGTGGAACCAGTGCGAATATTGGGCAATCGGCCTGCAAGTCCGAGACTTGAACGCCAAGTCACGAGCCACGTCACATGCATGGCGGCGCGAAAATGTCGCCCACGTTGGCCATGAGACGCACGTGAGTAGGTGTACATACAGGTACTGCGTGTGCGATCTCCGACGCGTGGCGTCCACGGCGTGCCAGGCCCTTTGCATGTCACAGGTTGTTGGCCATCACCAGGTGTGTAGGTGATGGTGTGTGGAGTAGCGGTTGTAGTGACGGAGATGGGACCTGCATGTGTGGGAATCCATGCGGTGACGCTGACAGGTTTCCACGCAGCACGAGGAATCCAAAACCATGTGCCGACGGTGACCACCATTTTGTCGCTGGGAGGTGCAGTACGAAGAAGGAGTGCATTGACTAACCGCGACACTTTGTTATGGGCAGATTCTGCAATGCGCTCTGGAGTGGAGTCACGTATCCAGTGGTACGACATGATGCGGTCGTCGCATGCGCGGTAATACAAAGTTTCATATTGAGTGGGTTGTGTGCCCGCAATGGGGAGAGAGGCCGAACCTCGGACTCGTTCCCAGACACAGGCACTATCGCGTGGAGGCACGTCGTATCTCACTTCAGCCGAAATGGTGTCATTGTCCACAGATCCTGAGCCGGTGCCTGTGGCATATGCGCGAGGTGAGGTGATGGCCAGACCAGCAAGTACTGCAATACCTACGAGGTAGGACACGGTATGTCGTGGAGTGAAAACCACAATGCAACTTCTTTCTCTGAAATAGTCGAAACATGCACTCTTTATTGGGTGAAATGCCTCTCCCGAAAAACGGAAATGTCCCTCGGTGGGAGAGATGTGTACCCCGATAGCATTAACTAACCCCGAATTCGGGAGGCATTAGCCGAAAGCGGATTGGTGTCCATGGCCCCACAGCACCCTGAACTGGCACAAGAGCAGGAATACATCCTGTTTGCCTATGAGTGCCTGGAAGCAAGTCGTACTGGCGCAATGAAAATTCGCGAACTGACCTCTGCGGGACCAGGCGGAACTTTTCAAGCACGTCTTGAACGCAATGTCTTCGATGAGAACTTGGTGCATCGTCTTGAGCAGCTTGATTTGGGAAATGCAGCACTGGTGTTTGGTCGTATTGATCGCAACAGTGACGATGAGAACAACGAGGGAATTGAAACATTCCATATTGGACGCCTTGCAGTAGCCGATTCTGAACGTGAACCCGTTGTGGTGGACTGGCGCGCACCAGTTGCCGAGCCCTTCTATCGTGCGACAGGTCGCGAGCCGATGGGTCTTGTGCGACGTCGGCACTTTGTGGTCGAAGGCGCACAACTTCTCGCACTCGAAGATGAACTTTTTGGCGAAGGACATCTAGGTATTGGTCAAGACGATGGTCTTGCAGACGACAACGCATCACATGGTTTGCGCGGTTACTCCACTTTGCTCACAGCACTTGGTCGCAGTCGCACAGGTCAATTGGGCGACATTGTGGCCACTATTCAGGCAGAACAAGATGAGATCATTCGTTCACCACAAGGTGGAGTTCTTGTTGTGCAAGGTGGTCCGGGTACGGGAAAGACTGTGGTGGCATTGCACCGTGCTGCATATCTTTTGTACACGCATCGTTTCCCTCTGGAAGACCAAGGCGTATTGGTTATTGGTCCTAACCGTGTGTTCTTGCGCTATATCGAACGCGTATTGCCTTCGCTGGGTGAGGCAGGCGTGAGTCAAGTGGTGTTGCAAGATCTTGTTCCTGAAGTCACTTTCGGCGGCAAAGAGTCCTCGGAAGTCGCACGTATTAAAGGTCAAAAGAAAATTGCTCGAGTTATCGACAAAGCAATCTCTGATCGTGAACGCCCCATACGCAAAGACGTAGTGATGCCCTATGGCACCAGTTATGCGCGTTTGTCAGTGGAAGAGTCCACTCAGATTGTGAAGGCTGCGCGCCGTCGTTATCACCGACATAACCAGGCGCGTCGTTTTGTAGAGAACGAAGTGTGGTCAGCCATGGCTGCAACTGTGCGTGGAGATGTAGAGCCCGATGAATTGCGTGATGCATTACGCGAGACACTTGAGATGCGCGCAGTATTTGAGCGCATGTGGCCAGTTCTCACGCCAGCGCAACTTCTGCACGACCTATTCGGCTCGCAGGCATTGTTGAAGTTGGCTGGTCAAGGCATCATTCCAGAGTCTGAATTCAGTGCGTTGTATCGGACACGTTCAGAATCTGTACAAGATGTGCGTTGGACAAATGCCGACGCTGCACTTCTTGATGAAGCACGTTTCTTGCTCGGGCCGCGGCCACGTCGATCCGGAAAGATTGACGAAGCAGACGAAATTCGTACCTATGGCCACATTGTGGTGGACGAAGTGCAAGATCTCACACCCATGCAATTGCGTATGGTGACACGGCGTTCATTGAGTGGTTCGATGACGGTTGTAGGCGATATTGCACAAGCAACAGGACCACTAGCGGCAAATGATTGGAATGATGTATTGGATCATCTTCCTTCTCGCAAAGAACCACGCGTGGTGGGGTTATCTGTCGGCTATCGCATCCCATCACAAATTATGAAACTTGCCGACAAAGTGATGTTGGCGGCAACACCTGGATTACGTGCACCACGCAGCGTGCGCGACGGAGATCATGATCCAATGATTGTGTCTGTTTCAGCTGATGCATCGTTGGCGCATGCTGTGGCCCAACAAGCACGCGATGTTGTTGCGCAAGGTGATGGCCGTGTGGCCATTATTTGTCCAGAGGACATGATTGCTGGCATCACTGCGTCACTTGACACATTGTCTGTGCATTACGGATTAGCTCGCACTGCTGGTCTTGATCAGGGACTGTCCATCGTGCCGGCCACATTGGCCAAGGGCTTAGAACTAGATGATGTGATTGTGGTGGAGCCTGCAGCAATTGTGGAAGAAGATCCACAAGGTTTGCGCTTGCTCTATGTGACGCTGACGCGTTCCACGCGCACATTGGCAGTGGTGCATCAGCGCCCACTGCCCGATGCAATGTTGTGACCTACTGATTAGCAAGCAGTTCGGGAAGTGATTCGCGAATAAGAGTGAGAAAGCGTTGTGCTTTGTCGGCATCAGCAGGACGCTTACGAATTGTTGCGGTACCAATGAGACCCACAATTCTTTCCACGTCATCCACCATGTCGATACCCGAGGCACGAATTTGTGGTTCAACTGCAACCAGAATTTGTTGAGCGCGTTCGTATTTCGCTGTGAACACTGCACGTTCGCCATCAACAATCTCTTGTCCAAGATTTTGTGTGAGTTCATCGAGTTGATCGAGAAGTTCCACAATGTCGCCCTCGGGTGGAGCAAGTGTGGTGGTTGTGGTCTCACTAGGAGGCAACGTTGTTGCCGTCGAGATGATTTGTGTGGAACATGCAGATAAGGACACTGCGCACACGCCAGCGATTACAAGGTTTTTGATGCGATTCATCGCGGGGGCTCCGAGTTTGTAGGGGGGTGATTACACAGTGACAAGAATGCGTTCGGTGGCAAATGAAACCACGTCGATATCTGCGCCGTTTATAGAAATGGTCATGCTTCCTTCGTTTCGTCGCGTGGCAACAGTTCCCGACATCCCTGGCATCAAATTCGTTTCTTCTAAGAATTCGAGCATTCCTGGGGCGAACTCAAGTTCTTCAGGAATGCGCGAGACAGTGAATGTCTGACCGGATTTCAGCTCTACTAATGGAATGGCATTAGGTGCGGTATAGCCCGATCCTGGAATGGGGTTGCCGTGAGGGCAGGTAGTGGGGTTGCCCAATTGCTGACGCATTGCTTCTTCCACTTCGTTCGACATCACATGTTCCCAGCGGCCGGCTTCGCGATGAGCCAATGCCCACGAGAGGCCCAAGATGTCTGTCATGAATCTCTCGGCAATACGGTGGCGACGGACCACGCGTTGACCAAGTTCTTCGCCCGATGGGGTCAGTGTGATGTGCCCACCGGAGACGACCACCAGTCCCTCTTCTGACATGCGCTTGATCATCTCGGAGACCGATGGACGCGAGACTTGTAAACGGTCTGCAATCCGAGCCTGAATGACCTCGAGGTTGTCTTCGTGTAATTCGAAGATGCACTCGCAGTATTCCTCAAAGGCTGGGTGGTGTTCTCCAGGAATTGGCATGCCTGCATTCTACTGTGGGCTCACCAACTGGGTACCCTGCGGATATGGCAGATCACAAGGTGCTCGAGGCTTTTTCGCCGGCGGTACGTGAGTGGTTTGCCTCTAATTTTCCCGAGCCCACCGCTCCCCAGATTCAGGGCTGGCCTGCCATTGTGGGCGGTGCACACACGCTTATTTGTTCACCTACGGGTAGTGGCAAAACTTTGACGGCATTCCTTTCCAGTCTTGATCGCTTGATCACCACCGAGGCTCCGCCAGAGAAACAACGCACGCGTGTGTTGTATGTCTCACCTCTTCGAGCATTGGCATTCGACGTAGAAAAGAATCTCCGCGCTCCGTTGGTGGGGATTGGTCATGCAGCCGAACGATTGGGAATTGCCTACAACGCACCGGTTGTGGGAATGCGTACGGGTGACACTTCTGCACGAGAGAGACAACAACTTGGACGACGTCCACCTGATCTGTTGATTACAACTCCAGAGAGTTTGTATTTGATGTTGACCTCTGCGGTACGCGACACATTGGTCAATGTGGACACCATCATCATTGATGAGATTCACGCATTAGCTCCCACAAAGCGTGGCGCACATTTGATGATGTCACTTGAGCGACTAGAAGAAATCACAACAGTGCGCCCTCAACGCATCGGGCTTTCTGCAACACAGCGACCCTTGGAAGAAGTTGCAAGATTTTTGGGTGGCTATAACCAAGGCCAACCACGTCCTGTCACCATTGTGGATACTGGTGTGCGCAAAACACTTGAACTTTCTGTGGTTGTGCCGATTGAAGACATGGGGGATGTAGGCAATGTGCCTGCCGAACCCGTACTTACTCCAGGCCCTGCAACGTCTGCGTTAACACCACGTCGGTCAAGCATTTGGCCAAGTGTGTATCCGCGCGTGCTAGATCAAATAGTTGCTCACCGATCCACCATTATTTTTTGCAATGCACGCCGACAAGCCGAGCGTCTAGCGGCACATCTCAATGAGTTAGCCCAAGAGCGTGGTATTGGAGTTGACCCTCACACTGGTGAGTCACAAGGTGATTTTGTGAAGGCCCACCACGGTTCATTGTCACGAGAACAACGTGTGGTCATTGAAGACGAATTGAAAAGTGGTCGCTTGCGCGCAATTGTTGCTACCAGCAGTCTGGAATTGGGTATCGATATGGGTGCCGTGGACTTGGTCATTCAGGTGGAGTCGCCGGGCGCCATTAGTCGTGGATTGCAGCGCATTGGTCGCGCGGGACACTCAGTGGGCGAACCAAGTATTGGCACTATTTATCCGAAACATCGGCATGACTTATTGGAGACCGCCGTTGTGGTGCGCCAAATGCTTGAGGGAAATATTGAGCGCACGCATTATTTGCGTAATCCACTTGATGTGCTGGCGCAACAGATTGTGGCCCATGTATCGGGACTTGGAGAGATACATGTAGATGCGCTCGGTGTGTTGATTCGTCGATGTGCTGCATTTGCAGAACTTGATGACACTGTCTTTCATGCGGTGCTTGATTTGCTATCGGGTCGTTATCCAAGTGAAGAGTTTTCCGAGCTACGGCCAAGAGTGGTGTGGGATCGACTTGCGGGCACCTTGCGACCACGCGATGGTGCGCAACGTTTAGCCGTGACCAACGGTGGAACTATTCCCGACAGGGGACTGTTTGGTGTGTTTTTGCCAGACGGCACGCGAGTAGGTGAACTTGATGAAGAAATGGTGTACGAATCGCGAGCAGGTGAAACCTTCTTGTTGGGGGCGAGCTGTTGGCGGATTGAAGACATCACCTTTGAACGCGTAGTAGTGACACCAGCGCCTGGACAACCAGGAAAGATGCCGTTTTGGCGAGGTGATCGTCTGGGCAGACCAGCGGAACTTGGTCGCGAGCTAGGCAAGTTCATCCGCCATATTCGTTCGCTACCCAGCGAAGTGGCGCTAGAAGAACTCGCAGAACGTCACTGTTTAGATGACTTTGCTGCACACAACGTGTTGATGTATCTCAACGAACAAGCAGAAGCCACGGGCGTTGTTCCCGATGACACCACCATTGTGGTGGAGCGCTTCCGAGATGAAATCGGCGATTGGCGTATGTGCATTCACACCCCGTTTGGTACACCGGTGCATGCACCTTGGGCGATGGCTATTGAACAGCGGTTGCAAGAAAAACTCGACATGCATGTAGAGGTGATGTGGAGTGATGATGGGATTGTTCTGCGCCTTCCTGAGTCAATGGATGCCATTGATGTTGATGAGTTCATCCTTGACCCCGACGAGGTACGAGAAATCATCACCACGGGCCTTCCGCTGACATCTTTGTTTGCGGCCCGTTTTAGAGAATGTGCGGCACGTGCATTGTTGTTGCCGCGACGTCGACCCGACCAACGCACGCCACTGTGGCAACAGCGCCAAAGGTCAGCGAATCTTTTGTCTGTAGCAGCGAAGTACCCCACGTTTCCCATCTTGTTGGAAACAACTCGTGAATGTATTCAAGATGTATTCGACGTGCCGGCTTTGTGTGAGATTTTGACGCAGTTGCGCACGCGATCTATTCGCATCGTGAGCGTGGATACACCTAAGGCATCACCTTTTGCACAGAGTTTGTCATTCAACTGGATTGCCGCCTACATGTATGAAGGCGATGCTCCTCTGGCGGAGCGTCGTGCTGCGGCTTTATCTCTTGATCGTGATTTGCTGGACATGTTGTTGGGTGCAGAGGAACTGCGCGAGTTGCTTGATCCTCAAGTTTTGGCTGACTTAGAACTTGAACTTCAGCAATTGGTGGAGACTCGTTATGCAAAAACCGAAGACGAAGTACACGATCTTCTGCGACGTCTTGGTGACCTCGGCCGTGACGACATCGATGTGCGCACCACTGGCTCCGCACAGCAATGGATAGACAATCTCATTGCAGACCGACGCGCAATCATTGTGGTGGTTGCAGGTTCTGAACGCATCATCGCTGCAGAAGATGCGGGTATCTATCGCGATGCACTGGGTTGTGCACTGCCTTTAGGTTTGCCCGATGCATTCACGATGTCTGTGGCAACTCCGCTGTTGCAGGTAGTGGGTCGATACTCGCGTACTCATGGTCCGTTCGTGGCTCGTGATGTTGCGCGAAGATTTGGTGTCTCTGAAGAGCGTGCAGCATCGGTATGTGAGTTGTTAGAAGCGAACGGCCGATTAGTGCGTGGAGAATTCCGCCCAGGTGGCACTGAACGGGAATGGTGTGATGTAGATGTATTGCGCCAACTGCGCCGTCGTTCGTTGGCTGCATTGCGCAAAGAAGTTGAACCGGTTGAGTCAGAAGCCTTGGCAAGGTTTCTTCCGGCATGGCATCACATCACCACTCCATTGCGTGGACTTGACGGACTCGTAACCGCCGTGGGCTTGTTGCAGGGTGCATCCATTGTGAGTTCGACATTGGAAACAGATGTGTTGCCATTGCGCTTGCGCGGCTACAAACAAACGGATTTGGATGAGTTATGTGCATCGGGCGAAGTGGTGTGGGTGGGTGCAGGCTCCATCGGTTCTCACGATGGACGCATGAGGTTGTTTTTTGCCGACCAATTGGCACAACTTGCACCAGCTATTGAATGGCCAGAGCCGCCTTCTTCAGAATTGCATCATGCGTTGCGTCTTGCATTGCAAGAGCGTGGAGCGTTGTTCTTCTCACAAATTCGTGCAGCCGCACCTTCGGCAAACGAAAGCGAAGTATTGACTGCATTGTGGGATCTGGTGTGGGCAGGCGAAGTCACCAACGACACATTGACTCCATTGCGTGCATTTCTGGGCGGTAATCGTGGGTCGCGAAGTTCGTCGCGCAGTACCGCACGTGTGGGACGGCCTCGTCCAGGTCGACTGACACGCATTGGTCCACCTGCGGGCGCGGGAAGATGGAGCCTTGTGGCGCCGTTGCTGCAGCCGCGCCCCACCTCCACAGAGTCAGCGCATCTTTATGCATTGCAAATGTTGGAACGACATGGAGTGGTCACACGTGAAGCGGTTCTTGCAGAAGGAACCGTCGGCGGTTTTGCATCCATTTACGGTGTACTCAAGACGATGGAGGAACGCGGCCAGGTGCGTCGTGGATACTTCATTGATGGTCTTGGTGCTGCACAGTTTGCGATGCCAGGTGCAATTGATCGTCTTCGTGATCAGCGCGCAACGGATGCCGTAGACCTACATCCCGATGACGTCCCGCCTGCATTGGTGTTGGCCGCAACTGATCCTGCGCAACCCTATGGCGCAACGTTGGCATGGCCAGAAACAACAGGTCGGCCAACAAGAAGTGCAGGCGCATTAGTCGTGGTATCTCACGGAAGAGCATTGGCCTGGTGTGATCCGCGTTCGCATCAATTGGTGGCATTTGCTCATGCAGCTATTGATCGCAGTTGGGTGCAGGCATTGATTTCAGTGGTCAAAGACGGTCGTCGTCATCAATTGGAAATTCGCAAAATCAATGGCGTAGATCCCTATGAGTATCCCGAACTTGTCGAGATGCTAAAAGAAAACGGATTCGTTGAGGGTTATCGCGGTTTAGTGCTGCGCGATTGACCCAAAGAACGCAGGCCGCCCCATGCGAGTGCGGCAACTGTTGCACCGAGTGACTCTGGCTCAAAGGTGCGTTGTTCGCGAATCACTTGTCGACTGACAGCTTCTGCCATGCCCACGAGTCCGATAGCGAATGTGTGCACGTCTGTGCCATCGGCATCTACGGCAATAAACGGAGAGATTGCCCGTGCTGCACCTTCTTCAAACTCGCTCACGATATGGGCGAATTCTCCATCGACTCGTGCAGAACTTTCAAACAACAACGAGAAAGCTTCTTTGTTGCGGGCTACCCACGCGAAGTAAGCCACCATTCCGCGTTCTGTTTGCAGGCGTGGATCTCCCGTGCCCGCCACGGCCTTTGTCACGGTATTTAAAAGATCATCGCCTACGTCATGAAGTAGTTGCAGATACAGAGCTCGTTTGGAATCGAAGTATTGATAGACAACAGGCTTGGTGATGGATAACGCCTCGGCGATGTCGTTCATCGATGTGTTGTGATAGCCAGATGTGGAGAATGCGGTTAACGCAACATCGAGGATTTGTCGTCGCCGATTGACGGTCACAGTCCGCGCTCGCGGTCGTCGCGGTCTGCAGCTTTCACTGCATAACCAATAATGATGGAAGGGGCTAACAAAATCGAGCCAATGATTAATGTCGCTACCACCACAGTGACAAGTGGTCCTTTGAATCCGAATGCAAAGGCCATCACAAAGGTGGACATAGAAATCGCCCAAAAGATGTATCCAATGCGATTCGCCAAAAGGTTGTACTTGGCGACCTTGGCCCGGCGAGCACGCACGGGATCAAACTGTGGCTGATTCATAGAAACAAATCGTACGGGCAATCGGTAAAAGCCGTCGTGTTGGCTACAAATTCGTGGGTAATAAACGGCTGAGTTGTTCGAAAAAGATGAAGAGCACGGGCAACATGACAACACCCATCACTGGATACGAGATGTAGGCCCGAATCCCTCGTCGAATCGCGAATATCGCAGCAACATACAACCCAACTAATGCAGTGAACCACAACAGAACCCATGGCCATGCAGCAGAGTCATGGAACCAACCTTTATTCAAAAGCTCTGGCACATAGTCACCTTCTTGGGCGACAAATTCGGTAGGTGGTGCAGGTTCCACAGTGGGAACAAGAGTTGCTGTTACCACGATGCGCTTTTCTGATGTCCAACGCGGATGACACGAAATAAGCGTCAGGGTCGCTGTATTCGGATCGGTCGTTTTTGCAACTTCAGTTTGTGTGGGTTCGACAACAAATGGTTCTGCATTAACGATGTAGGTGAATTCACCCTCTGAGGTTTTCAGAATGATTTCATCACCCACCGCTATTTCATTAATGCGACTAAACGGTGCACCATAGGTTGTGCGATGACCAGTGATGGCAACGTTTCCTAATTGACCAGCCAAGGGGGACCCAGGAAATAATCCAGGACCCTTCTGCAGAGATTCCGCATCCACTCCAGCCACCACGTACTTGTCGACGTCAATGCTGGGTATCTGAATGCGTGAGATGACATCTCCGTACAACGGGGTAGTGGTCTCGGTGGTTGTGTTTTGGACCACAGCTTCAAATTCGGTGGCCAGTGTGTCTTGGGCTCGGCTTTCGGCAATGCCGGTTCCCCATAACTGGTACGCCACGAAAGCAAGAAGGAGTACTCCGATGGCAATCATCATGCGACCCACCACGTCAAGGGCGCCCAGCCAGATGCGTGTGCGACGCGAAGAAGGCGCCAATTCGGGGGAACTCACCTTTAAGACACTAGTTGGACGTTGGCGTGGTTGCTCAACGGTCACTAGCGTGACTAGCGCATGAATACCGTGATTGATCTCAAAGGAGTAGTTGCGGTACTCGGTAGTTTTCCTGCGTTAGCTGGAGTTGATCTTTCTGTTGCACGTGGTGAAATCGTTTTGCTACAGGGTCCTAATGGTGCAGGTAAAACTTCACTGTTGCGAGTGTGTGCAGGATTATTGCCCATAGAAAGAGGCTCAGGAACAATTCTCGGTATTGATGTCGCCTCTCAACGAGAAGACATTCGTTCTCGTGTGGGATTTCTTGGTCATGCAAATGGTTTGTATTTGGATTTAACGGTCACGCAAAACATGAAGTTCTGGGCTGCCACTGTGGGAGCCAGCGACGCCGAAGTTGATGCAGCCATGGCGCGCATGCGTGTTGATGGGCGCCTTGCTCACGTGCGCACTGCCCAATTGTCTGCGGGGCAGCGACGTCGTACTGCATTGGCGAGTTTGATTGTGCGCCGAGCAGAAATTTGGTTGCTCGATGAACCCCACGCAGGTCTTGATGCTGCAGGTCGCGACGAAATAGATCATGTGCTACGCGAGGCTGTGGGTGCAGGCGCAACTGTGGTGTTAGCAAGCCATGAAAGCGAACGAGCCTCCGAACTTGCTCATCGCATCGTCACGATTGATGGAGGTGGCGCACAATGAGTCCGCGTACGTCTCGAGTCAATGTTGCTGTCGCAGTGGCGAAAAAAGATTTGTTGGTGGAATGGAACAGCAAGATCTTGATGAATCAAGTTGCGCCGTTTGCCGCAATTGTGATGGTGATGTTTGCATTCGCACTTGACAATGATGGGATTTTGCAGCGAGTAGCACCTGGACTGGTGTGGCTTGCGACATTGTTCTCGATGTTGATCGTGGTGCAAAGGTCATTTGCTGTGGAGACCGCCGATGGTGCATTAGATGCATTGAGGGTTGCCGGTGTTGACCCTGCCGCAATTTTTGCGGGAAAGTCCTTTGCCTTGATGGTGCAACTGTGTGCTCTTGAAACGATGTTGGTGGGCACCGCGGTGGTGCTCTATGGGGTGGAGTTGACGCTTGGCGGGCTTGGGCAAATGGTTGTGACAATGGTCGCAGCAACCATTGGTTTGGGGTGTGTGGGCACTTTGTACGGAGGACTTGCAGCCGGAGTGAAAGGTCGTGAGACCTTGTTGCCACTTCTTCTGTTACCTGTGGTGGCGCCCGTATTAATAGGTGCAACGCGGGCAACTGAGGCTGCCTTTGGCAGTGGGGGCGCAGAGATCTCCGAAGGCTGGCCGTGGATTGTGCTGTTGGGCATCTTTGCCCTGGTTTTTTCCACAGTCGGATCTGTGGCATTTGGCCCACTTGTAGATGAGTAAGCCGATTTCCGAAAGCGCCTAATGGCGGTAAGACTTAGAGCTGTGAACATCTCGACTGAGACCCGTCTATCGACTGGGACCGTTGCAACTCGTCGACTTGGTGCGTTGGCCATTGTGATGCTTACCGTCTTGGCAGTACTTGCCTTGATTATTTCACCTGAAGATGTGAACCAAGGCAGCACTGTACGCATCATGTACGTCCACGTGCCCACAATTTGGGTGGCCTATATGGCATTCATTTTGACTGCGGTGTGTTCAGCTACATATCTGTCGGGTCGTAATAGATCATTAGGTTGGGATCGCGTTGCCGGTGCGTCTGCAGAAATTGGCGTGTTGTTTGTCGCGCTCTCGTTGCTCACGGGAAGTCTGTGGGGACGCATTACCTGGGGTACCTATTGGGTGTGGGATGCACGTCTCACAAGTACTGCATTTCTCTTCATCACCTATATCGGTTATCTCGCCGTTCGTCGTCTCGATGGCACGCAACGTCAACGTGCGCGCCGATCATCAGTTCTTGCTTTGCTTGCCGTACTTGAGATTCCACTTGTGCATTTCAGTGTGCGTCTGTGGCGCTCCTTGCATCAGGAAGCCTCTGTTGCCACTGGCGGCACTGACGTAGAACTTGATGACTTGATGTTGTTCTCTTTGTTCTTCGGACTTGCAGCGTTCAGTGTGCTGTTCGTGTGGTTGCT
This sequence comes from Actinomycetota bacterium, assembly GCA_009703125.1. Lineage (GTDB taxonomy): Bacteria > Actinomycetota > Acidimicrobiia > Acidimicrobiales > Ilumatobacteraceae > UBA2093. Next base: position 3,673 of record WLGS01000010.1, on the reverse strand, counting down.
CTTGCATCGCCAACGCATGTTGTATCTCGAAGATGCCATGTCAAGCCAAGGTCTCGATGCTGCGATTGAAGCGCGTCGGAAAGAAGCAGTGCGCTAGTTATGGAACATGCATCATTCATCATCGGTAGCTGGGTAGTGACTGCGCTTGCCGTAGGTGTGTACGCCGGCTGGATTATCAAACGTGGCCGTGACCTGGCGCGTCGAAGTAGCGATAAGGATTTCCCATGGACCTAACTCCTCGTCCATCAGATGACGTTGCTGCAACACCGCGTCGCAAGCGTCGCTGGTTGCCGATGACATTAATTGCCGCTTCGTTGATTGGTGGCGGTGTTGTCGTTACTCAATTCCTCACAAGTGCAATCGACTACTACTGCAACGTGGATGAAATTGGTGTACGAGAAGGATGTGACTCGGATCGTCGGGTGCGTGTGCAGGGCGTAGTGGAACAAGGTTCCGTCCGCAAAGAAGATGGTGCCACTGTGTTCACGTTGGGATTTAACGGAAAGACCTTGGATGTGACCTATCAAGGTGATCCTGGTGGCATTTTTCAGGAATGTATCTCTGTGGTCGCACATGGACGCATTGCTGCTGCAGGATTCGATTCCGATCGCATTGAAGTTCGCCATAGCAATCAATACGTAGAGAAAAACGAAACACGTATTGACGAATCGAACGAAGAGGCGGCTGCATGTTCGCTGCTGGTGGAATAGCCGGACCAGTCGGTCGCGCTGCACTAGTCATCGGACTAGTGGCAGCAGTGTTTGGAATGTTTGCTGCCATCTCTGGCACGCGTAACAACGATGCCAAAGTGATGCGTTTGGTGCCACGCTTTGCGGTACTTGCTTTTGTTGCTGCATTGGGCGCATTCGCTGCCATGGAGTGGGCTTTGATCACTCGCGATTTCTCGCTTGATTATGTACAACGCGTGGGATCACGCAGTACTCCTGCGCTGTATAACTTCACAGCCATCTGGAGTGCACTAGAGGGTTCCATTCTTTTGTGGTTGCTCACTTTGGCTGGCCTCACTATGGCCATCATGTTTAAGTACCGCTCCAAACTCAACGACCCAATGGTCGGTTGGGCGATGGCGACAATGTTTTTTGTCTCGGTGTTTTTCTTTCTTCTCACCTTGGGGCCATCGAACCCATTTGTTGTGGGAGCACCTGGTGTTACCGATGGGCCGGGTCCGAACCCGTTATTGCAAAACCACATCTTGGTGGTCTTTCATCCACCCATTTTGTATTTGGGATACGTAGGCATGACAGTGCCTTTTGCGTTTGCAATTGGCGCACTCATCACTGGTCGTTTAGGTGAAGGTTGGCTGCTAGAGACGCGTCGATGGGCACTGATCTCATGGGGTCTTCTCACCTTTGGCATCATCTTGGGTTCATGGTGGAGCTATGAAGTGCTGGGTTGGAGTGGTGTGTGGGCATGGGACCCCGTAGAAAACGCCTCGCTTCTTCCTTGGTTGACGGGTACTGCCTACATTCACTCGGTTCTCGTACAGGAACGTCGCGGCATGTTGCGCGTGTGGAACCTCTCGCTGCTTGTTGCCACATTCAGTTTGACCATCCTGGGTACTTTCTTGACGCGTTCGGGAATCTTGAACAGCGTGCACGCATTTAGCGAATCCGACATCGGACCCTTCTTGTTGGCGTTTTTTGCAGTCATCGTGATTGCCTCAGTGGCACTCATCGGATGGCGCGGAGATCAGTTGCGTTCGCCAGGAACCATCGACTCTCCACTGTCGCGAGAAGGTGCGTTCCTCGCTAACAATGTCGTCTTTAGCGTTTTTGCTTTTGTTGTGTTGTTGGGAACAGTGTTCCCACTGATTGTTGAGGCACTCCAAGATCGTCAACTTGTAGTAGGTGAGCCATTCTTCGATGCGTTGTCCATACCTATTGGGTTGACGTTGTTGTTCTTAATGGCCATTGCGCCTGTGTTGCCATGGAGAAAAGCATCGGGCGAATTGTTGTCGCAGCGTTTGTTCTGGCCAGCTTGGGGTGGAATCGCCGGACTTGGTCTTTCCATTCTCTTAGGTGCAACGGGTTTAAATCCATTGCTCACATTTGGCTTGGGTGGTTTTGCAACGGGTGCCGCACTGCGTCAATTGGTGTTGGCAACACGTCGACAAGGCTGGCGTGGATTAGTGGGACGCGCTAATGGCGGCATGGTGGTTCACATAGGCGTGATCGTTCTTGCAGTTGCTCTTGCAGCATCAAACAGTTTTACCCGTAGCCAAGAGTTGTCTTTAGAAAAAGGTATCCCTGCATCATTTGCGGGCCACACATTCGAGCTTGTGGGTTTCACAGAAACCGATGACGATCGCAAATCATCCGTATCTGCACTGATCAGCATTGATGGTGGTCAGGCGTATGCACCCGCGATCAGCAAATACAAAGCCATGGGAATGAATATCGGTACGCCCTCGGTGAAGACCTCTCCGATTAAAGACATCTATCTCACGCTCGAACCACCCGTGAGAATTTCCTCCGACGCAGCAAAAATCAAGGTCTTTATCAAGCCGATGATTATGTGGTTGTGGATTGGTGGAGGTTTGATGGCCCTTGGAACAGTGCTGTCGGCTTTTCCAGGCAAACGTCGTCGACCTACTGACCCCACGTCAGCACCAGTTGCTGACGAGGTGACGGCATGACCGAGTCCACCGGGGTGAGCGTGCGCGAGAGCCGCCGAGTGGCTCCTTATGTTGCAGGCGCGGTGGGTGTGGTCATTGCAATGTTCTTGGTGATTCTGGTTCTTGCAAATTCTGGAGATGTCAATGTGGCGCGATCGCCGTTATTGGGCAAACCCGCGCCTGAAGTGAATTCCACAATCATTGACGGTGGTGATTTCAACTTGGAGCGCCGCAAGGGAAGTTGGTTGTTGTTGAACTTCTTTAATTCAACATGTGTGCCCTGTATTCAAGAACACCCCTTGTTGGTGGATTTTGCAGCAGCACAAAAAACTATTGATGACCCCGTTGAGGTGTACACCATCGTCAATGACGACAATGACAATGCGGTGCGGGCATTCTTTCGTGCAAACGGGGGAGACTGGCCAAAGATTCGCGACGACGACGGAGCAATTTCTGTTGCCTTTGGTGTCTCTAAAGTGCCCGAGTCTTGGATCATTGACCCAAATGGTTTTGTCCGATTGCGGATACTTGGTTCAGTAACTGAGGGCTTTTTGGAAGAACAAGTAGATCTTTTGAAGCGACAATTTGCAGGTATCGAATGAAAAAGTTGAAGTCATGGCCCGTGTGGATGTTGATGGGCATTCTCACGGTGGCGTTGTTGGCTATTGGAGTCACTCGGGATTCTGGTCCGTTGACACAAGGAGAACGTATTGACTCCATCAGCAAGCGCATTGCATGCCCCACATGTGATGGCGAAAGCATCTTTGTCTCGCGTGCAACCGCCGCAGATGCAATTCGGCGTCAAGTGGCGCGTGATGTAGCAGCGGGGCGTTTGTCGGATAACGAAATCATCGCCACAATTGCGGAATCTTTTGACGCCCAAGTTCTTCTTGTGCCGCGAGCTACCGGACTTGATTCCTTGGTGTGGGTTCTGCCTGTTGCGGTACTTGTGTGTGCGGTAGCGGGTCTTGCAGTTGCGTTCCGTCGCTGGCGCGTTCAATTGGAAGGCGACGCCACGAGCGAAGACTTCGCACTTGT
>WLGS01000001.1 GCA_009703125.1 Actinomycetota bacterium | reverse complement strand
TTGATGTGCATGTTGGGAACCTTTGCTCATCACACCGTGGTGAACGAAGCCTCGTGTATCAAGATCGAAAAAGATGTTCCACTCGACAAAGCATGTTTGCTGGGATGTGGCGTGGTGACTGGTTGGGGCTCGGCTGTGTATGCAGCAGACGTTTCACCTGGTGACACCGTTGTTGTTGTAGGAATTGGTGGCATTGGCGCCAACGCTGTGCAAGGTGCAAAACTCGCCGGTGCAAAGCGCGTTGTTGCAATTGACCCCGTGGAATTCAAGCGCGAAAAGGCGATGGAGTTTGGTGCCACACACACTGCGGCATCCATGGCAGAAGCCTTGCCGTTGCTACAAGACATCACATGGGGAACCATGGCAAACAAAGTCATCATGACTATGGGTGTGGGCGATGGCCAAGTGATGGGTGAAGCGTTGGCTTTGGCTGCAAAGCGTGGTCGCGTCGTTGTGACCAACATTCACCCTGCGTTTGAAACAGGTGGAGCAAATATTTCACTTCTTGACCTCACATTGATGGAAAAGCAAGTGGTGGGTTCACTGTTCGGATCGGGAAATCCACGTGCAGACATTCCAAAGTTGCTCGGTCTCTATCGCGAGGGTCAACTTGATCTTGATGGATTGGTTACCAAGACCTATCCATTGGAGGGAATCAACGAGGGTTACAAAGACATGCGCGACGGAAAGAACATCCGCGGCGTTCTTGTATACGAGTAAATCCAATTCACACGATCTCAGTTAATTAGGGGGAAATAACATGAAGTCACGTGCCGCAGTTCTTTACGGAATTGACCAGCCTTGGGTTGTTGAAGAAATTGAAGTCGACGAACCAAAAGCAAATGAAGTTCTCGTGAAGTGGGGAGTGGCAGGAATGTGCCACTCCGATGAACATTTCGTCACTGGCGACATGGTTCCACCACAAGAGTTTCTCGCAATGATGGGTGTAGATGATTTCTTCCCATTTATTGGTGGACACGAGGGCGCAGGCATCGTGCAAAAAGTTGGACCTGGTGTGACGTCGTTGGTTCCTGGTGACCATGTGTCGGCAAGTTTTGTGCCTTCGTGTGGGCGTTGTCGCTATTGCTCAACAGGACGCCAAAACTTGTGCAACCTTGGTGCGGGAACGTTGACCGGTGGAATGATTACCGATGGCACCCATCGTCATCACGTGAAAGATGGCCGGCCTGTGAAGTTGATGGCAAAGTTGGGAACCTTTTCGGAGTACGCAACAGTCGCCGAAGCATCTCTTATCAAAGTGGAGAAGGACTTGCCTTTGGATGCCGTTGCTTTGGTGTCTTGTGGTGTAGCTACCGGATGGGGTTCGGCAACAAATCGTGCAGATACTCAACCTGGCGACACCGTTGTTGTGGTGGGCATTGGTGGCATTGGCATCAATGCTGTGCAAGGTGCGCGCATGGCGGGCGCTAAGCGCATCATTGCTGTTGACCCAGTGGAGTTCAAGCGCGAGAAGGCAATGGAACTGGGGGCAACACACACATTTGCATCTATGGCTGAAGCATTGCCCCACATCGCAGAGTTGACCTGGGGCGAGATGGCCGATCGCGTCATCATGACCCCCGGCGTGTTGCATGGGGACATGATGGGCGAGGCCATGTCCATGGTGGGCAAAGGCGGCACCTGTGTGGTGACTGCAATCTCACCCATGCAAGAAACCACTGCAGACATCAACTTGTTTCAGTTGGCTATGTGGAACAAAGAAGTCAAAGGAACAATCTTTGGCAGTTTGAATCCACGGGCAGATATTCCCAAACTTCTCGATCTCTATCGTGTGGGTGATCTGAAACTCGATGAGTTAATCACCAAGCGTTATTCACTTGATCAAATCAATGAGGGTTACCAGGCCATGCGTGACGGCGAAAACATTCGCGGCGTCATCGTCTATGACTGATTCATCTGCGCTGCGACATGTGTTGTCCACCCAAGTGGTGGGTCGACAACGTGAAGTAGAACTTGTGCTTGCAGCATTGGCCGCTGACCGTCACGTGTTGTTGGAAGGTCCACCTGGAACTGGAAAATCAACTTTGTTGCGCGCTGTGGCACAAGGTTTGGGTATCGGTTTTGAATTTGTTGAAGGCAACGCAGAGTTAACTCCTGCGCGACTTGTGGGACATTTCGATCCCGCTCGTGTTCTTAATGAGGGATACGACCCTGAAGTCTTCGTTGACGGTCCGCTCGTGACGGCAATGCGCGAAGGTGCACTTCTGTATGTAGAAGAAATCAACCGCATCCCAGAAGAGACACTCAATGTGCTTATCACTGTGATGAGTGAAGGCGAATTACATGTTCCACGCCTCGGACATGTTGCCGCATCCCAAGGCTTCAGACTTGTGGCGGCGATGAACCCCTTTGATGCAGTGGGTACAGCGCGTATCTCCGGGGCGGTCTATGACCGTGTATGTCGAGTTGCAATGTCGTATCAGTCGGCCGAGGACGAACAAGCGATTGTGGTGCGCCATATTCAAGGATCACCGCTTGATGCGCAATGGATTTCTCGCGCAGTTGAACTTGTACGTCGCACTCGCGTACATCCTGACCTTCGAGTGGGATCGTCGGTGCGCGGAGCAGTGGACTTTGCAAAGGTTGCAGTGTCGCTTGCAGAATTACGTGGACTCACTGTTCACGATACGACAGTGGGTCTTGATGCAGCGATGGTTGCTTTGTCGGGTCGAGTGCGCATGCGAGAAGGTTCATCGCGGACTGCTGAAGATGTGATTGAAGAGATGTGGCGCGACATTTTTGGTCGGGTTGACGGAGATGGCACTGAGGGAAAAGCTGGAGCCCCGATGAGCCGGGGCACGAACTCCCAGTAACAAAAGAGGGGGAGGCTGCAGAACAAGCAGTCGCCGAGGCGGGTCGCCGCACAACATCACGACGTGATTTGTCCCGTAATGAAAACTTCGAAAACATCTCGCCAGAAGTTGGTGAACTAGATGAAGCTGCTTTTGACGAAGCCATGCAGAATAGCCCTGATGAAATGTTGGGATTGCTTGCAGATTTAACAGGTGCAACCGATCCAAAACTTCGCGAGCTTGCGAAACGATTGGCTGGACGCTTGATGCTGGAACTAGGCAACCGAGGACGCACGCGTCCGCGTGGTATTGGCAAGATGGTGGAGCAGCCTTACAGGCCCGATGCGGGTGACATTGACATTGACGCAAGCCTCGATGCCATTGCTGAATCACGTCGGGGTTCTGCAATTGATCCAGAGAGATTAAGAGTGCGAGGTTGGCGCAAGCCTGGTACCGCTTTGTGTTTATTGGTAGATCGCAGTGGGTCAATGGGTGGTCAACCATTGGCCACTAACGCGGTCGCTGCCGCTGCTGTTGCCAGTCGCAACCCAGATGATTACAGCGTGATTGCATTTGGAAAAGATGTTGTGGTGACGAAGAGTCAAGACGTCCCTAAATCAAGCGAGCGCGTCATCAACGACATCTTGACGTTGCGTGGCTATGGCACAACTGATCTTGCGGGTGCACTGCACGTAGGCAAACAACAACTTGGTCGCTCGCGCGCAGGGCGACAAATTGCCGTATTGCTCTCTGATTGTCGCGCAACCGTGGACGGCGATGCAGAGTCCATTGCGCGTGCTTTCGATGAACTCATTGTGATCGCTCCTCACGATGATCACGATGAGGCGCAAGCATTCGCCTCGCGTGTCGGCGCACGATTGGCGTTAGTGAGTGGACCAAGCGACATTCCGTCGGCATTGGCCCAAGCCTTAGAAGCGGTGTAGTGCGAGGCTAGTAAGGGCAGGTGGGGTCGTCGGGGGGAACAACACCTCTTGGAAACTGATCAATTTCCACACTTGGAATAGTGGTGGTTGTGGTTGACGTTGTTGTGGTGGAACGCGGTGGCTGTGCAGTGTTGCTCATTGCTGCTGCAACAACTTGTAACACTGGAACACTCGTGGTCGAGAGCGATGCGGGTTTTGCGTCGGGCAGTGTTGTCGACAAGCTTGCTTTGCCTTGAAATACGGCAAGAATCTTTTTAGATGTGCTGCTATCAAAATCAGGGACAATAACTGATTCATTATCGATGAGTTGACCAAGACCAGGCATGGTGTAGTTGCCCATTGTTTCTGTATTGAAATCTCGCATTGCTTGGCCTAACTGCAACACGGTCAATGGTGTGAGACGGTCATCGGTAATCACGTTTTTTAGCGTCGCGGTGAGAATCCCCGCTGCTACACGTGGATCTGTTCGAGACTTGTCGAGTGATTTGCGAATCATTCTCTTCAGGAAATCTTGTTGGCGGTTGATGCGGCCCCAGTCAGAGGTGCCATCTTGTTGCCAATTACCAACGGATGGGTCGTACCAGGAATATCGACGTGAACGTAAGTAAGCCAACGCATGGTCGCCTTCAAAGGAGTAACACGAATTTTCCTTCAACACACGAAATCCGGTGCGCGTGTCGCGGGCACGGAAAGGAAATGGCACACGTACTCCGCCTACTGCGTCGACAATGTCGGAGAAAGCACAAAAATCCACGTTCACGTAGTGGTCAATAGAGATACCAAAGTTGTCTTTGATGGTGCGAATGAGTTGGTTTGGACTGCGCTTGTCAAAGTTGGTGTTGATGCGATTGCTGCGACCAGTGCCGGCTTGTTTTACCCACATGTCGCGAGGAAACGACAAGATGGCAGCTTGATTGTCGGTGGGGTTTACTCGCACGACCATGATGGAGTCACTGCGCTCTCCGTAGTTAGATCGGTCTCCGAAGCCACCTGCATAACGCGAGTTGGGGTCCACACAATCTGCGTTGTCGGAACCAGTCACAAGAAAGTTTTTCGCGCGCAAGTCTCCGACAGGAAGATTGAGGTCGCCACCGGTTTGGCCCACTGGGTCAATGGAGACCACTTGCCGATTGCCTAATGTCCAGTTGGCATACACCAATCCCACGCCAGCCACCATCGTGATGACCGAGAGTGCAATGTTGAAATAGATAAAGATGCGCAATCTGCCCGAGTGGCGAGGACGAGAAGATGTGCTGGACATGCGTGTTCTACCGTAGTTGCGGACGCGGGGTAGAAATGGTCGCACTGGGGGCTGATTATTGTTCCGCAGGCGCCAGTGTGACCTGCACCGCAGGTTCCGTGCGGCTCTCGTCAATCTGGGACGACCAAGTCTGCACAGATCCCGCATCGGCAATATCTGCCCATGCATCTGTAATGGAGCTAATTGCGCCCTCGGAACCTGTGACCACAACATTGCTCACCACGGCACGTTGGCTCACCTTGGCTTCTGTCTTTGCACGACGTATCTCGCCCAAGGTGACGCACACAGGATCCAAGAAACTGTCGGGGTGCACAGCGAATCCCGTGTCATGTAGTTCGTTGCGTTGTGGCCACGGAGCGCGATGCACCGAACCTTCTTGCCACCAGCTCCATACTTCTTCGGTCACAAACGGCAAGATCGGAGCAAAGAGGCAATGCAGCGCGGACAGTGCACGTCGCAGGGCAACGCGAGCAGACAGCGCACCTTCTTCTCCGTGGGTGGCGTATGCACGCGTCTTGACCAGTTCTACATAGTCATCACAGAACCACCAGAAAAATGATTCTGTGCGCTCTAAGGCACGCGCATAGTCGTAGGACTCAAATGCTTTTGTTGCTTCATCGACGACATCGGCAAGACGTTGCAGCATTGCCTGATCCACTGCATGTGTGGGGGCAATAGTGATGTCTGCATCGCCAAAGCCCAACACGAACTTGCTTGCGTTCAACAACTTGGTCGCAAGCTTGCGACCCACTTTCATTTGGTCTTCGCTAAATGCAGTGTCAATTCCGGGGCGTGCACCCGCTGCCCAATAGCGCACCGCATCACTTCCGTAGGACTCAAACAAATCAATCGGGGTCACAACGTTGCCTTTTGACTTCGACATTTTCTTGCGATCTGGGTCAAGAATCCAACCCGACAACGCTGCGTTCGACCATGGCGCACAACCGTGTTCAAAGTGGCTACGCACCATGGTGGAGAACAGCCATGTGCGAATAATGTCGTGCCCTTGTGGTCGCAGATCAAAAGGGAATACGCGGCCGAACATGTCCGGGTTGTCTTCCCATTGCGCAGAAATCTGCGGCGTGAGAGATGACGTTGCCCATGTGTCCATCACGTCGGGGTCGCCTGTAAATCCGCCGGGGATATCACGTTGTGCTGCGGTGTAGCCCGCAGGAACATCAGTGCTTGGGTCGATGGGTAACTGTGACTCTTCGGGAACAAGTGGATTGTCGTAGTCAACATCGCCAGTTGTGGTGAGTGGGTACCACACCGGCACCGGTACGCCGAAGTAACGCTGGCGGCTGACCAGCCAGTCACCGTTGAGTCCCTCAACCCAATTTGAATAGCGATGACGCATGTGATCGGGATGCCATGTGAGTCCATCACCACGCTGCAATAACTCGTCACGCAGTGCGTGATCGCGTCCACCGTTGCGGATGTACCACTGTCGGCTTGTCACAATTTCTAAAGGTCGATCACCTTTTTCATAGAACTTCACGGGATGCGAGATGGGCCGTGGCTCACCGATCATTTCCCCGGATTGACTCAGTAATTCAGCGATTGCAGTTTGTGCTTGCTTGGCAGATTTGCCCACGAGCGAGGCGTAATGGGCACGACCAGCCTCGTCTGTGATCTCTGCAGGTGCATCGGCAATGATGCGACCATCGCGACCAATAATCGCACGCGTAGGTAGTTGCAATTCGCGCCACCAAATCACGTCGGTGAGATCGCCAAAGGTGCAACACATTGCAATACCTGTGCCCTTGTCGGGTTGTGCAAGTGCATGTGCAAGAACCGGTACTTCCACATTGAACAATGGTGTGCGCACAGTGGAACCAAACAGCGGGATGTATCGCTCATCTTCTGGGTGTGCAATGAGGGCTACACATGCACCAAGTAGTTCGGGGCGCGTCGTGTCAATCAAGATGTCGCCATTGCCGTCTGTGCGATGAAAAGCAAGTGTGTGATACGCACCAGGGCGCTCGCGATCTTCTAGTTCGGCTTGTGCGACAGCGGTTTTGAAATCAACATCCCACAACGTGGGAGCTTCTTGTGTGTAGGCCTCGTTGCGTGACAAGTTGCGAAGAAATGCACGTTGGCTTGCACGGCGTGAACGCTCATCAATGGTTGCGTACAAAAGTGTCCAGTCAACCGAGAGTCCTAAACGACGGAAAAGATCTTCAAAAACTTTCTCGTCTTCTGCAGTGAGTTCTTCACACAGCTCGATGAAGTTAGGACGAGAAACGGGAATGGGTTTGTGGTCCTTAGGTGGGTCCCCACGAAATGGTGGCACTAAATCTTTTTGGTACGGAACGGAGGGGTCACAGGAAACTCCGAAATAGTTCTGCACGCGTCGCTCGGTAGGCAAGCCATTGTCGTCCCAGCCCATGGGATAGAAAACGCTCTTGCCGCGCATGCGCCAGTAGCGAGCGATGGTGTCGGTATGGGTGTAGGAGAACACATGGCCCATGTGCAGGGAACCGCTCACTGTGGGCGGTGGTGTGTCGATGGCAAAGACTTCTGCCCGAGAAATTGTGCGATCGAAGGTATTTGTGCCCCACTGGTCCCACATGGCCATCCATTTGGGCTCAATGTCGATCAGGGAGGGCTTTTCGGGGACAGTGGACATAGAAGTTAAATCGTAGGCTTGACAGAGTGCTGAACCTCTATGACACCGCCACTCGCAGCGTCAAACCCCTGGCTTTACGGGAGCCTGGGCGCGTCAGCATCTACCTGTGTGGCCCCACGGTGTATGGCCCACCGCATTTGGGCCATGGGCGAGCCACGGTGGTCTACGACATTTTGCGTCGTTACCTCTCCTATAGAGGGCTAGATGTGCGCTTGGCCTCCAACATCACCGACATCGACGACAAGATCATCGACCGCGCCAATCGCGAGGGTCGACCTTGGACGGAAATCACGCACAAATGCGAGAACGTCTGGTTCGATGCCATGTCTCGCTTGGGAGTTCTGCGTCCGACTGATGTTCCCCATGCCACTGAATATGTGGATGCGATGGTGACAATGATTGCCACATTGATTGACCGTGATGCCGCCTATGTCACCGACGATGGCGTGTATCTACACGTGCCCGCAGTTCCTGATTACGGATTACTCGCACACCAAAGCTTGGACGAGATGATGTCGGGCGGGGGAGACCGTGAGGTGTTGGGCGCGGAGAACAAAAAGCACCCTGCAGATTTTGCATTGTGGAAATTCAGCAAACCCGATGAACCATCCTGGGATTCTCCGTGGGGTGCGGGACGTCCCGGTTGGCACAGTGAATGTGTAGTGATGAGTCTTGAGTTATTGGGTGAAGGTTTCGATCTTCACTGTGGCGGCGCTGATCTTCGCTTCCCGCATCATGAAAACGAACGCGCGCAAGCTGTGGCGTTAGGAAAAACATTTGCCAATCATTGGATGCACAACGGATTTGTAGTGGATACCGAAGGCGAAAAAATGTCAAAGAGTTTGGGCAACGTATTGAACCTGCTTGATCTTTTGGATCAATATGACCCTCGTGCATATCGCATGTTGTTGTTGCAGACTCATTACCGTTCACCTATTCGCGTCGGACAAGACAACATCGACGCAGCTGTTAGTGCTCTTGGCGGCCTAGATGGATTCATTGCACGTACATCACGCATTGACTCATCGGCTGCAGATGTAGAGACAGTGGAACGTTTTTGTGCAGCAATGGATAACGACCTCGATACGCCTGCTGCAATGGCATTGATTTTTGATGCGGTGCGTCGTGCAAATAGTGCTGTTGATGCGGGCGATGTAGCAACTGCATCGGCACTTCGTGCAGCAGTGTTAGAGATGACCGTGGCCGTAGGAATTGAATTATCTGGCGGTCAAGATATTGATGCAGATATTGCTGCCAAGGGCGTTGCACTTGATGCTGCGCGTGCTGCAAAAGATTTCGCAACAGCTGACGCAATTCGTGATGAGTTGCAATCGTTGGGTTATGTAGTGGAAACCTCCAAAGAGGGGACGCGCATCCGACGTGGCTAAGAAAGAGCGCCCGCCTACTCCGGCTGGGTATTGGGTCATCTGGACAACTGTTGCCCTAGACCTCATTGGCTTCGGCATGATCGTGCCGATTCTGGGTCGCTATGCAGAGCGCTTTGGTGCAGGTGGCCTCGAAGTCGGGTTGCTCTTCGCATCGTTTTCCGTTGCACAGATGATGTTTTCGCCGGTTCTCGGAAAGCTCTCCGATCGCATCGGACGAAAACCAGTGATCATCATTGCGTTGGTGGGTTCATCGGTAGGCAGTTTCATCACTGGCGCCGCTGGTGCATTGTGGGTGTTGTTCCTCGGACGCTTTCTTGATGGTGCATCGGGCGCAAGCATTGCGGTAGCCCAAGGTGCAGTTGCAGATATCGCACCGCCTGAACAACGTGCACGACTTATGGGCATGTTGGGTGCAGCCTTTGGTCTCGGGTTTGTTCTGGGACCCGCCATTGGTGGACTTGCCTCGCTAGGTGGACCTCATGTGCCGTTCTATCTTGCGGGAACATTGGCCGCCATCAATGCAGTTGCGGCCTACATCCGCTTGCCAGAAACAAAGACAACTCCTGCCCCCAGCGAGACTTCTTCGTTGCCTGCAGGCCCGCGTTCACCAGTTCTCGTGCGTTTCGCTGCAGTGTCATTTCTTGCAACACTTGCATTCTCTGGTTTCGAAGCAACATTCTCGCTGTTTGGTCGCGAACGTTTTGATCTCACCGAAGGTTCCACTGCATTGGTGTTCTTGTTTGTGGGTGTCATCTTGGTGGCAGTGCAAGGTTTGTTGATTGGTCGCATGACATCTACATGGGGTTCACGCAAAATGTTGCGCGCGGGACTCGTGATTGTGGGGCTTGGTTTATTCGTGCTGGCAGCTAGCACTGTGTGGCCGATGTTGTTCTTGGCTCTGTTCTTGCTGGCATTTGGCCAAGGCATCGCCACCCCTTCCACCACCGCACTCGTCACGGAAGCTGCACCACCAGATCGCCGTGGTGAAGCTTTGGGATACCAGCAAAGTGTGGGCGCATTTGCCCGTATTGCCGGCCCAATTACCGCAGGTCTCCTTTTCGACGGAGTGAATGCAGGAACACCCTATGTAATCGGTGGGGTGCTGTTCTTCGTGGCCCTTATTGCTGTGTGGCCAGTGACGTCTTCAGCCCGCATTGCGCCACAGTCATAGCGAACACAGGTCACTCTCCCGAGGTTGTGTAACTCGGGTTACCCCCAAGTAAGTTTGGGGCATGGCTGAATTTTCCCTCCACCTCAATGATGACCAATTGCAAATCAAAGACTGGGTGCACCAGTTTGCAAAAGATGTGATTCGACCCAACGCAATTGAATGGGACGAGCGCGAAGAGTTCCCTTGGCCCATCGTGCAAGAGGCCGCAAAGATTGGCATGTACGGCTGGGAGTTCTTGATGAACAACATGTCAGACCCCACTGGTTTGACAATGCCTGTCACCATTGAAGAGTTGTTCTGGGGCGATGCCGGAATTGGTATGGCGATTATGGGTTCTGGTTTGGCAGCAGCTGGCATTGCAGGAAACGGCACACCTGAGCAAGTCATGGAATGGGTGCCACAGTGTTACGGCGATGCAAATGACGTGAAGCTTGGTGCATTCTGTGTGTCAGAACCCGATGCTGGCTCTGACGTGTCGTCGTTGCGCACACGTGCCGTTTACGACGAAGTAAAAGATGAATGGGTATTGAACGGAACAAAGGCATGGATCACCAACGGTGGCATCGCAAACGTGCACGTTGTGGTGGCAGCAGTTGATCCTGCACTCAAAGGTCGTGGTCAGGCTTCCTTCATCATTCCGCCTAACACAAAGGGTTGCAGCCAGGGCCAGAAGTATCTGAAGCACGGCATTCGTGCATCGCACACCTCAGAAGTGGTGTTGGATGACGTACGTATCCCAGGTCATTGTTTGCTGGGCGGCAAGGAAAAGCTTGATGCAAAACTTGCGCGCGCTCGCGATATGGGCAAGACCGGCGAAGCACAGCCTGCAATGAAGACATTCGAATCCACTCGTCCCGCAGTAGGTGCACAAGCACTTGGTGTTGCACGCGCAGCGTATGAAATTGCATTGGATTATGCCAAAGAGCGCACCGCATTCGGTAAGCCCATCATCATGAACCAAGCGATTGCGTTCAAGTTGGCCAACATGATTACTCAAATTGATGCAGCACGTTTGTTGATCTGGCGTGCATCTTGGTTGGGTCGCAACGGTGGCTTCACCAATGCCGAGGGTTCAATGTCGAAGTACTACGCATCGGAAACTGCAGTGCGTGTCACCGAAGAGGCCATTCAGATTCTTGGTGGCTATGGGTACACACGTGAGTACCACGTAGAGCGCATGCACCGCGATGCAAAGATTCACACCATCTTCGAAGGAACTTCAGAGATTCAGCAGCTGGTGATTGCCCGTGCAATTTCTGGCCTACGCATCGAGTAATCAACTAGCCTGAAACATCAAATTAATTGACGAAACGAGAAATGGCCGCGGATGTATCCGCGGCCATTTCATTATGTGTTCTTGATGTTTGCCTAAGGAATCAGTACTACAACTACTCGGCGATTCTGTGCCTGAGAAGCTTCTGTTCGTCCGCTGCCTACTGGGTCACCTGCACCCACTCCTGCAATTGCGAATGGGCCTTCAGCTTTTATGGCTCGAAGAGTATCAACCGTTGCAATTGCGCGCTTCCGGGACAATGCAATGTTCTCCGGAGTGTTTCCGTTGAGTGTGCCTGAATGGCCAACCACCAACACTGAACCAGCAGCAGAGATTCTCTCTTTCAAGTTCCGTAGAGTCGCACGTCCTTTTGCTGTGACAGTGGAAGATCCATTTGCGAAGTAGATCGGAGCCAGTGTCACAATTTCATTGCCAACGTTCAATTCGCTCACATCGGATGGAATCACAGTGGTGCGCAGTGACCTGAGTACTTGACGGGTCCTTGTATTCACTACATCTGCGATGCAACGCCCTGTGTCAACAAAGACAAGTTCATCATCATTGGGAATACAAACCGCAGGGGTCCGAGTAACGATGTCCGATGTTCGGTTTTGTGTCCGAGAAAGCACAGTAATTGCAGAGGATGATGCAACGCGTGCTGGTGGGCGTGAATAGATCTTGGTGTCTGTGACAGTGACACCAGGAATAGCTTCAGCCTGCACCGGTGCCACTGTTGCGGTAGTTGGAGCTGCGGTTGTGGGTGCCACAAGTGATACCGAGGTCATCACACGTGCACCCGTCCCAAAGGAAGCAACAGCCACATAGAGACCATTGCCGTGGGCCACTGATTTCCACGCACTTGCCTCTGCAGCTGCATGGCCTGCCCATGTGATTCCATCTGTGCTGGTCATCACGCGAGTCGTGCCGTTGTTGGCAACAGCGACAAATTTGCCGCCTCCATATGTCACTGACGTCCAACCGCTAGTGGCTGCAGCGGTGCGTGGGGTCCATGTAACGCCATCGCTACTTGTCATCACATAGTCGGAACCACTTCCAAGACTCGAAGCGATAGCTACAAACGCATTGTTACCGTACGTGATACCGCTCCAGTTTCCGTTATGAGTCGATTGTGCGTAAGCCCAGGTCACTCCGTCGGCACTGGTCATCACTCTGTTGCTAGCTCCCCCGGTATTGGAGATGGCGACAAACTTGTTATTTCCCCAAGCGACAGACGACCAATTACCTGAGATGGCGGGATGGTAACTCCACGTCACTCCGTCGGTACTCGTCATCACTGTGTTTGTGGGGCCCGTTCCCACCGCGACAAACGTATTGTTTCCGTAGGCAATGCTTCCCCAGGCGTCGGTGGTTGATCCTCGCGGAGTCCAAGTGACACCATCGGGACTGGTCATAATTCGGTCAGTCCCGATAGCTGCCACCGCGACGAAGAGACCATTTCCATAGGTCACCGAAGTCCAGACGCTTGCCGGTGCACTGCGGGCGGTCCAGGTGATGCCATCTGTACTTGTCATTACACGGTTTGTTCCATTGCTACTCACGGCGACGAAGGTGCCGTTTCCGAACGTCACGGAATTCCAAGTGTTTGCCTCAGTTGCAGTACGTGCAGTCCAGGTGGTTCCGTCGGCCCGAACTTGCTGAGACATGAGCGCAACAGAGGACACCAAAGTCAGGACGAGCCCCAAGTTTCCAAAAATTTTTGACGTTTTCATACCGAAAGTATATTCATAAATTTTATGATTTATCCATGACTTGTAGGTGCACAAGAGCAACAACTGGCGTGAAGAAAGGTGAAAACTGGTGACTGTGGCTGTATCTAAAGACGATGGATTGACACGCGAGAAAATCCTTCAATCAGCAATTGATGCAATTGATAGCCACGGCGAGGGTGCACTTCGGATAGTTGATGTTGCTCGCAATGCGGGAGTGTCTCAGGGAATGATTCGTTATTACTTTGGCGATCGAGACACGCTTGTCGCCTCTGCCATGGCTGCTCGCTTTGGTCAACGGTATGGGTTCAAGCTTGATGAGTTTGCTCACTTGGCATCACGTTGTAATTCCTCAATGGAATTTCGTTTAGCAATAGAACAAACGCTGTCTGTGGTGTTTGTGCCAGAACGAAGTCGAGTGCGACTGGAAAGAAATAGCGACATTGGCAATGCGAAAGATCATTCCGAATTTGCGGAACAAATCGCAGATGAAAGAAATGCATTGTGTCGCAACTTGGCTGAAGTCTTTGAGTCGGTGCAGCAACGAGGCCTGATAAAGGAATCCGTTAACTGCTTACACATAGCAGGACTGTATTTGTCATTTGCTCACGGAATTTCGTTGTGGGAACTGGGTCCAGAATTCTTGTCTCGACAGGAGCTTGTCACGACGTTTCAAGAAATGCTTTTTGCGGTTCTCTTTGAGTAAACCTCTTCGTCATAGTTCCCCTAGAAACAACGTCTTGTACTGACGTGATGCCGGTTACTTCCGGCGAGACACGGGTGCGGTGAGTCCATGCGATCTTGTTGCAGGTGTCACTCGAGAGGAGAGTTCCTTGGAACACACAACTGCAGGTCTGCAAAATGGAATTGTGACACTGCATTTGTTGCAGAATGCTTGGAGTTGTGACTCTCAACCACTACTTGAGGGTCATAGTTTTTGGGCTTTCATAGCCTTCCGTGCCGTATCTCAAATATGAGTTTCGGTAAGCGGGTTCTATTATTTATAGGTGCTTAAGTGGAGTCTATTTTCTAAAAAGAGAGGACGGCTCCGCTTTGTCACGAACGCCCTGCCGGTCTCGCTTGTGGCATGTCTTGTAGTCGCATTTGTCCCTACCACTGCAGCAAGCGCCGAGGTTATTGTCGGCCACACTTTCCCATGTTCTGAAACCTTTGCGGTGCTCACTGAGGTTGATGTGGTGATGCCTGCGCAATGTGCACAAGCTCCACAAAATGTTGTGGCACGTGCCATCGATAACGGAGTTGTTGTGTCGTGGGATGCACTCACTGAGAACTCCACACCACCACTTTCGTATGTCGTTGCAGTTGAGCCTGGAGGCATCGAAGTTGTTATAGATCCGACACAGACAACTTCACAGATCAACGGACTCGTCAACGGTGCGTCGTACACAATTCATGTGGCTGCTCGAAACGAAGTAGGCGTGAGCGAGCTGGCTGGTCCACTCACTGTGATTCCGACAAATGGTTTTGATGGCGTCGTAAGCCGTTTGATTGTGCAGTATGAAGCTGGTGTCGAGGCGGATCAATCGCCTGGGGTTGCCACCGGGTCTGGTGTTGTTGAAGGCGTCGAGCTGGTCCCCGAGTCAGACCTTGGCGATGGACTACACACTGTTCGTTTGGCCGCGCCGGTCACGCAAGAAACATCTCAACTCATTATCGAGTCTTTAGAGGCCGACCCACGAGTGAAGTGGGTAGAGGCCGAAGAAGTCGTGACGACTACCCAAAACGACACCGCAGACCCGGAATATTCATCGAAGCAATGGAATCTTTGGTCCTCATCTGGAGTGGCAGGACAGCACCTTTTCCCACCTGCGTTTGGGCGCACACCTCAAGACCTAGGCGAGGGATCCACTGTTGCAGTGATTGATACCGGAATCACTCGCCATGGCGACTTTGGAGATCGAATCTTGAGTGGATTCGACTTTGTCTCCAATCATCCTGAGTTATCGGCTGTTCGCACACCTGGGGAATATGAAGTGGGATTCGATGGTGACTATGTAGACACCGAGACCTATGGCCAACTTGGATGGGACAGCAATCCAAATGACCCAGGTGACTGGCGCGGACTTGACCCAGTTCGCAACAGTTCATGGCATGGAACCCACGTGGCCGGAATTATCGGTGCGCAGATCAATAACTCTCTCGGCATTGCTGGGCTTGTACCACTGGCAAACATCTTGCCTATTCGTGCGATTAGTTGGCGAGGAGGTTTGTCTTCCGATATCGCAGCATCGATCATTTGGGCCTCAGGTGGTCGCGTCGAAGGAGTAGCGGACAACGAGAATCCAGCCGATGTCATCAATTTGTCTTTTGCCACAAGGGGCGCATGTAGTTCAACTTTCCAAACTGCAATTGATATCGCAATCGCAAATGGAAGTGTTGTTGCAGTAGCGGCAGGTAATGCAAACAGCAATGTCAGCGAGTATTCACCTGCGAACTGTGATGGAGTTATTGCTGTCGGCGCAACTGATGCTTCAGGCCAGCGTGCGCATTATTCAAACTTTGGTAGCGGAATTCATATCGCAGCTCCTGGCGGAGATCTCAATGCAAGTGGCGACCTGGGGATTTATTCGCTTTCTAATGCAGGAGAGCAAGGTCCAGGCGCCGATAGTTATGCATATCGACAAGGCACTTCAATGGCGGCGGCTCATGTGTCCGCTGCTCTTGCCCGACTCGCTGCTCACAATCCATCGGCAAGCCCGGCGGAGTTGCAAGCGTTGCTGACAAATACGTCATCGTCGCAGCCGCCCGTGGAGAACGCATGTGATGTTGAAGAGCAAGAAACGTGTGATGTCGACATTGTGCAGATCGCCTCCAATCCATTGACTCCTGGTCAATTAACTGCAACTGCGGGAGTGAATTCAGTTGCATTGAAATGGCCAACATCGTTAAACACAGCAGTGACAGGCGTTCGAATTAAATGGGGGACAGACCCGAATGCTCTGACGAATGAATTTGGAATTGGCGGTCGCCTCACTGACTCATTCATTCATATGGGTTCACCCACACGTGTCATCAGAGTTGCGCTGGGAACAAACATCGCCACTTTGACAACCGCTACTCCGCACGGTTTAAGTGTTGGAGATTCTGTTGTTGTGTCCGAAATAGATCCAACATTCAATGGAACACATGTAGTGAGGTCGGTGACATCGACAACTTTTACCTATAACCGAACTGCAGCCAATGTCACTTCTACTGCACTTGCAATTGCGGGCAATGCTCAACGTGCAAACTCTTTGAGTACGGGCCAGACGTACCACTACCAAGTTGCGTATGTTTACACCGACAATACGCAAGCGTGTACAACGGCATGTCTCACGGATTATTCGACAGCTGTTTCTGCCCAGACTCAGTTTGCGAGGAGCACAGTGTTTGTACACACCGGTGCGCCGCAGCCCTATGTCGTGCCTCAAGGAATCACAGGTTTAAATGTCACCGCAATTGGAGCTTCTGGTGGCGCCACAACTTTTGCTGCCGGCCGTGCCGGCCAGGTGGATGCCATCTTGCCTGTAACCCCAGGTGAAGTGTTGTTCTTTTTCGTCGGAGGTTCCAACAATGGGGCCGCTGGCGGTTGGAACGGTGGCGGTGCAGGAAGTGCGCCTGGTCAAGGTGGAGGCGGTGCGAGCGATGTTCGTCGCGGTATCGCAATCACTGAAGCGTCGCTGACATCAAATGTCGCGAGAATCACCTCGTCCACTGCGCACGGACTCGCAGTAGGAAATTCCATTGTTGTTGCGGGTTTGGGTAGTGCCTACGACGGCACCTATTCGATTTCTTCAGTACCCAACACCACATCCTTTACCTATTCGCGAACACATGCGAACGTTGCATCAGCAACTGTGACGGGCGCAGTCATTCAAGCAGTGCCATCTTCGAGCTGGTCACGGCGAGTTCTGGTTGCAGGTGGTGGCGGCGGTGCAGGATCGCACGCAGGTGGTGGATCAGGTGGCGGACTCATCGCATCGGCAGGTGCACCACATGGAGGCAACCTCGGTGGTGCCGCGGGAACGCAGTCAACGGGAAGTGCCGTCGGAGCGGGTAGTGGTGGCACTACCGCTGCAGGCGGCGGCGGCGGCGGATTTTGGGGCGGAGCTGGTGGTGCCGCATACGCAGGTGGCGGCGGTGGTTCATCGTTCACTGGCACAGGTGTGTATGGGATCACTCACACACCTGCTGTTGCCACTGGTGGTGCTTCAATACGCGTGCGCATTCCTCAAACAACAACGATGGTTCCTCCCACACAATTCGCAGGAAAGGGCTGGTCACGTTCGAGCGAACTCACGTGGGTTGTTCCACCACTCGATGATGTAACGGGGTATCGCATCAGATGGGGAACCGATCCCACCCAAATCGTGAATCAATTTGATGTGAGTGGAGGAGACACAAATTTCTTTACACACTCAGCCACACCCATTTCAATTGTGTCTAAAGCTAAGACTGCCACTGTGGCAACTTTGACCACCGCTGTTGATCACCGCCTAGTAGTGGGTCAAGAAATTTCAATCAGTGGAGTTGATTCTCTGTTTAATGGGATTGTTCGTGTGGCAACTGTGCCCACAGCGCGCACCTTTACTTATGCGTTGGCAGGAACTTCAGTTGTGGAGAGCGTAGTGAGGCCCACTGGCCTCGTGCAGCGAACCTCTCATTTGCCAGTTGGACAAACGTATTACTACCGCATTGCCTCGATCTACACAGATATCTCACAACCTTGTGGCAGTTTTTGTCTATCTGCCTATTCATCTGCGATTACCGTCGACGGTCGCTTTGAGACATCACAAAATTTTGAGTTCGTTGAAGCACCAGAGACCTACAAAGTGCCTATGGGCGTCACCCAAATTCGCGTTGATGCGCGAGGTGCAGCTGGTGCGAATAATGCAACTATGGCTAGCGGTCGAGGTGGGCGAGTAGTTGCAACAGTTCCCGTGACGCCTGGTGAAACATTGTTCATTTACGTCGGCGGTGGTGGCGGAAACAATTACCCGTTCACCTTTAGATCCAGCATTGTTGCTGGTTACAACGGTGGTGGAGTAAGTACTGGTACCGGCGGTGGTGGCGGCGGTGCGACAGATATTCGACGAGGCTTCACCGTGACAAACGCTGCCCTAACTGGCAATGTCGTCACACTGACCACTTCTGAGCCTCATGGTTTTGCTGTGAACAACCAAGTGGTGATTACTGGACTTGGTGATGTCTACAACGGGACGTACGCCGTTGCTTCTGCCCCTACAACTACAACTTTTACCTATGCAAGAACCAGTGCAAACATCGCTTCTGCATCAGTAGATGGTGCGGTGTTGTTCTCGAACCCTGCATTTGGACTTTCACGTCGCGTTCTTGTTGCCGGCGGCGGCGGTGGCGGCGGATCTCATGCAGAAGGTGGTGCTGGCGGTGGTCTGCAAGGTGCGGCAGGAGCCAATTTCAGCAGCCATCTAGGCGGTGACGGCGGCACACAAACAGCAGGCTCTCGAGGCATTGGCCTCGGCGGAAGTGGTGCCACTAGTGGCGGCGGCGGTGGTGGCGGCTACTGGGGTGGCGATGGAAGCGTTGGCTACGCGGGTGGCGGCGGCGGATCTAGTTGGACCGCATCCAGTATTCAATTTGTTGCCCACACGCGGGGAGAAAATGCGGGTAACGGCGCACTCACCATCACAACAGCACAAGACGCAACAATCCCGGCGCCCACAAACCTTGTTGCAACTGGTTGGAACTATCGCGTTCATGTCGCATGGACACCGTCAACAAACAAAGAAGCAACTGGCTATCGCATTAGATGGGGTACGTCATCAGGCGCTCTCACAGAGGTCATAAATGTTTCCGGTGCAAATACATCTGAGTACACGCATGCAAGTCGCACAATGGGTACGCCGTACTTCTATTCCATTGCAACTGTCTATACAGATGTGAACCAGGATTGTGGAACTGAATGTTTATCGGAGTTTTCATCCGAAGTGTCAGACTTCCCGCGTTTTACTGCAACAACAAACTTTGAATTCACTGAATCAATTCAGTCCTACACCGTTCCCGCTGGAGTCTCAAGGATAAATGTCAGTGCATTCGGTGCACAAGGCGGAAGCATGACTGCGCAAGGCGGTTTGGGTGGTCATGTTTCTGCAACAGTTCCGGTAGTTCCGGGTGAAACATTGTTTGTTTTTGTTGGTGGCGGTGGCGGCGACAATCATCCGGCACGCTTTCAAGTGTCCACTGTCGCTGGCTGGAATGGCGGCGGAACTGGCCTTGGTACGGGAGCAGGTGGCGGTGGCGGTGGAGCCTCTGATATTCGACGAGGAATAACAGTGACGGGAGCCTCGTTGCTTTCACGCGTGGTGACTCTCACTACTGCCTCGCCACACGGATTTGTTGCGGGCAACTCTGTGGTTGTTGCAGGTGTGGGTGCTCCGTATGACGGCACATATTCAGTTGTTGCGGTGCCAACAACAACCACTTTCACCTACGCAAAAACAGAACTTGATATCGCCTTTGCAGCAAAGACCGGTGCAGTCATTCGCAACCTAACAACTGCGAATCTTTCTACTCGTCTCATTGTCGCCGGTGGCGGTGGTGGTGTTGGGCATACAGTCCATGCTGGTGGTGCAGGTGGTGGTCTTGTAGCTGGTCAAGGCGTGAGCAATAGTTGTGCAAACGGAATTGACGGGAACTGCTCTGGTCTTGGTGCATCGCAATTCTTTGGTAACGCATTAGGCGTGGGCGCTTCGGCGCCATCTACTAATGGCGGTGCCGGTGGCGGTGGGTATTACGGAGGATATGCATCGGGTCAATCGCCGCAACAAAATCGTGTGGGCACCGGTGGCTATTCCGGCGGTGGCGGCGGGTCCAGTTGGACGGTGCCTGGCGCTGGGTTTGTCAGTCATACACAAGGTGCACGCGCAGGTAACGGCTTGATCAGCATCTTTGCTCCAGAGGGCGGATCGCTCAGTGCGCCGAATGAATTTGATGCATACGGTTTTCAGGCTCAAGTCATGCTCAACTGGACTCCATCGCCACAAGCTGCAGTAACCGGCTACAGAATCTCATGGGGAACCTCCCAAGGAGTGTTGAACCGGACAATTGATATTCCAGGACGATTGACACAAAGCTTCAATCACCACGGCAATACCTTTGCAGTCACTGCAAGAGCAATCACATCGAATGTTGCATCGTTGACAACAGCAACTGCCCACGGCATCTCTGTGGGATCTGAAATTCTTGTGCAAGGGGTGGGTGCACCTTTCGACGGCACCTACATTGCAACTACAGGAACCACTGGCACCACGCTGCGATATTCGGTGGTGCATGCCAACATTGCCTCTGCCGCGGTGACTCCCACTGGTGTTGTGTCGCTCACCAAGAGCCTCGACATCAACACCACGTATTACTACGAGATTTCTGCAATCTTTACCGATGCCACGCGTCCATGTAACACGGCGTGTGAATCTGCGTCATCTACGCAGAGATACGCAACACCAATTTTCACTAAAGATGTGTCCTTTGGTGCGACAGACACGGTGCAGACATACGCAGTTCCTCCTGGTGTGTCTTGGCTGCAATTTGATGCACAAGGTGCAAAAGGTGGTGCGGGTGCACCAGCCGTCGGTGGCAATGGTGGCCGAATTGAAGGAGCCATTCCTGTAACTCCTGGGGAAGAGTTGTACATCTATGTCGGTGGCAGAGGTGGTGGAGACCGTATCAATACACAACACGTGGGTGGTTGGAATGGTGGTGGCTCTGGCTCTGGCGTGAACGCGGGTGGTGGCGGCGGCGGAGCTACTGATATTCGTCGTAACAAATTAGTTGTCACGAACAAGATCATTCAGAACAGCATTGCCACTTTGACAACTGCAGAAACTCACGGGCTCAGTGTTGGCAACAGAGTCATCGTGGCGGGCGTGGGCAGTGAATTTGACGGAACTTTTGTGCTCACAGCTATCAATGCCGCGTCAAAAACAATCTCATATCCAGTGTCCACCGGAACGCTTACTGGACGTGCATCATCAGGAACCGTCTCTGGTCCAAGTGCCTGGGCCACTGAGGCATCTCTTGCTACTCGTGTCGTAGTAGCGGGCGGTGGCGGTGGCGGTGGCCACTCCACTGGTATCGGTGGCATCGGTGGCGGGCTCGTTGCAGGTGAAGGCGTCAGCAACAGTTGTGCAAATGGAATCGACGGCAACTGTTCGGGTCTTGGTGGATCACAGACGTATGGAAATGCTCTCGGAGCCGGCGGCAACGCAGCAACTACATCATCTGGTGGCGGCGGTGGTGGCTATTGGGGTGGTTGGCCTGCGGGTAGATCTCCACAGTTGGCTCGTGTTGGAACTGGCGGTTACTCAGGTGGCGGTGGCGGCTCAAGCTTCTCAACCGCGACGGCGCTTTCGAATACAGATACCCGGACAATCGCAGGAGTAATGCACACTCGTGGATACAACACGGGGAATGGTTCTTTGATTTTGTCGGTTCCCACGCGTGCATATCCAACTGGCGTTGAAGCACAAGGGTGGAGTGGATACAACGCAATCAGTTGGGATGAATCGGACATCTCTGGCGCGTCGATGTACAAGGTGTATGGAGGAACAACACAGAATCCTTCAACGTTGCTGGCGACTTTGCCATACGGGGTGAATGCTTTTGAACATCACGGGCCAAGTTTTGTGGCAACTAACATCTCCCTGACGAGCAATGTCGCTGTTGTGACGACATCGACGGCTCATGGAATGGCCGTTGGTAATCGCGTGGTGGTTAGTGGAGTTCATTCGGTGCTGAATGGAATTCGCACTATCACTGCAGTGACTGCAACCACGATTTCATTCGCAGTGACATCAGCAAACATTGCTTCACGATCTGTGAGTACAGGTGTTGTACAACTACAAAACAGGCTTTCTATGGGAACGCAGTATTTCTACCGCGTATCAATTGTCTCTGGATCAATCGAATCTCAAAGATCCACCGAAGTGACAGCCACACCGTCGCTGAGTAGCAGTGAAACTTTCAATGCCATTGATGCCGTGCAGATATTTACTGTTCCTGCAAACGTCAACAAAATTTTTGTGACCGCAGATGGTGCAATGGGAAGTACTGGCAACCCCGCCGCCGGTGGCCGAGGTGGTCGTACCCAGGGTGCAATTTCAGTTACCCCCGGGGAAAAACTGTATGTGTATGTAGGCGGTGAAGGCGGCGACTTGCTGGCATCTTCCAAACACTTAGGTGGTTGGAATGGTGGTGGAAATGGAACTGGAGCATCAGCAGGTGGTGGCGGAGGCGGCGCTACTGATATTCGTCGCAACGTATTCAACGTGACCAACAAGATTGTGCAGTCAAGCGCAGCAACATTGACAACGCAAAACCCACACGGATTCAGTGTGGGCCAGACGGTCATTGTGACAGGGGTGGGAACGCCATATGACGGAACATTCACAGTCACTGCAGTTCCCACAACGTCAACTTTTTCTTATGCGGTCGGCGTCGGATCGATTGCTGGAACAGCGACGACGGGCACTGTGAGTGGACCAAGTTTGTGGAGCACACCTGCATCATTGGCAACACGTTTGGTTGTGGCTGGTGGTGGCGGTGGCGGTGGCCACTCCACTGGAATTGGCGGAGTTGGCGGTGGACTCATCGCAGGTGAAGGTGTAAGCAACAGTTGTGGAAATGGCATTGACGGCAACTGTTCTGGTTATGGCGGATCACAAACATACGGAAATGCTCTAGGTACCGGAGGCGCTGCCTCAACACCGGCATCTGGTGGCGGCGGCGGTGGATACTGGGGTGGTTGGGCAGCAGGTCGATCCCCGCAACTAGATCGAGTTGCAACAGGCGGCTACTCAGGTGGTGGCGGAGGTTCCAGCTACACCGCACCCGAAGTGACTTCTGTGTTTCATGCGCAAGGAATCATTTCTGGAGATGGACTCATGGAGATTGCGTGGTCTTCTTCACCCATCGTGACAGGCGTGCAAGCAACTCCTCTGGATAGAGCAGTATCCGTGAGCTGGAACGAATCATTCCTCACTTCGTTAACGGGCTATCGCGTATACGGGGGAACTGCCGCGAACCCCACCACACTGTTAGCAACGGTGCCAACAGGAACACTTGGCTATTCACACACCGGCCTTACAAATGAGACACCGTACTTTTATCGCATCGCGCCCATCGTCACAATTAACGGTGTGACCAGTGAGGCGCCACTATCGGGCGATGTCACAGCTACTCCCACAGCATTAACTACGGTCACTACTTCTTTCTCAGGATCTGTGGTTCCTTTTGTTGTACCTACGGGAGTGTCGTGGCTTCAAGTTGACGCCATGGGCGGACAAGGTGGAGCAGGAAATCCCGCCGTAGGTGGTAGGGGCGGTCGCACTCAAGGAGCGATTCCGGTGACACCCGGCGAAACCTTGTATCGATACGTCGGTGGTGCAGGTAATAGCAACGTTGGCGGCTGGAATGGTGGCGGTAATGGATCCGGTGCAACATCTGGTGGCGGCGGCGGCGGTGCTACTGATATCCGTCGCAACATGTTCAACGTGACGAACAGAATTGTGCAGTCAAGTAGGGCAACGTTGACAACAACAAGCCCACACGGTTTCAGTGTGGGGCACACGGTCATTGTGGCAGGAGTCGGAACGCCATATGACGGAACATTCACAGTCACTGCAGTTCCGACAACAACAACATTTTCTTATGCGGTAGGAGTTGCCTCGCTTGCAAGTTCAGCGACTACGGGAACTGTGAACGGTCCAAGTTTGTGGAGCACGGCTGGGTCATTGGCAACACGAATAATTGTTGCTGGCGGCGGTGGCGGCGGTGGCCACTCCACTGGAACTGGCGGAGTCGGTGGTGGACTCATCGCAGGTGAAGGAGTCAGCAACAGTTGCGGAAATGGAATTGATGGCAACTGTTCTGGTTTCGGAGGATCACAAACTTACGGAAATGCTCTTGGTACCGGCGGCGTTGCTTCAACACCTGCATCTGGTGGCGGAGGCGGCGGCTACTGGGGAGGTTGGGCTGCAGGTCGATCACCGCAACTTGCTCGAATTGCAACAGGCGGCTACTCCGGTGGCGGCGGTGGCTCTAGCTACACAGCGCCAGAAGTTGCGGTGCCAGTCCATACTCGGGGACATCAAAGCGGTGCCGGTTCTTTGACCATTAGCTATTCGGTGGATAACACCGTTCCTGTGGTCTCGGGTATTTCTTCTCCAAACCCTGCAGGTAATTATCTTGCGGAAAGAGAAGTAATCGTCAACGTTGCATTTTCAGAAGCGGTCATTGTGACCGGTACACCAACTCTCACATTGAATGCGGGAACTCGCGATGTAGCAGTCAATTACCTATCTGGAAGTGGATCATCCACGTTGTCATTTAGATACGTGGTGGCAACCGGTGATCTCATCTCGGCTCTTGATGTGAAAGACACGACATCGCTTGCACTTAATGGTGGAACTATCCGAGACCGTGTCGGAAACAACGCTGATGTCACGCTTCCTGTTCCTGGAAGTAGTGATTCTCTCGCGGGCAGCAAGTTGCTCTCTATTGACGGCGCTGTTCCTTTGAAGCCGACTGTTCTTTCGGCATCAGGTATTGATGGCATCGCACTTGATTGGGCAGACAATGTTGAAACAGATTTATTCAAGTACAGGATTTATTCGTGTTCTGGCCTTGTCGCATCAAGTTGCGCTAGTGAGTCGTCCTTCAGTGTTCTGAGCAGTGTGGACGACAGTGTGAGCGCTTTTGAACACATTGCCGTAGGTCGTGGACTCACGTACTACTACTACGTCACTGCTATTGACCTACGTGGAAACGAGAGCCCTGCATCTGACGTGGTGTCATGGATTCTTCCCATTCCCATCATGGTGGTGACACCTTCGATAACTGGTGTCACCCCTACGAGTGATCTCACGCCATTGATTACAGGTGCTGCAGATGCTGGTGCAACAGTTCTCATTTTCATGGATGGCAGCAGCACTCCACTTGGATCGACTGTCGCGGACAGCTTTGGTGCGTATTCATTTTCGCCATCATCGAATCTGACGCCGGGTCTTCGTACCTTTAGGGCACGAGCCACTGTGTCTGGAGTGAAAACTGGATCGTCAGGTGTTTCTTCTGAGCTAACCATCAACATCGATACAACAGCGCCAACCTTTACCAGCGTTCTTCGACAGGCACCGTCCTCGCAGACAACTGGACTTGATGCACTTACCTTCCGCCTGACATTCTCAGAACCCGTCAGTGGGTTAGATAGCAGTGACTTTGTAGTTACTGGTTCAACTGCAACGGTGTCGCGCATAGCGATGGTGAGCGGAACTCTTGGCTCATATGACGCGACGGTGAGTGGAGGGGACCTTGCGTCACTTAACGGTG
Source organism: Actinomycetota bacterium (assembly GCA_009703125.1). GTDB lineage: Bacteria > Actinomycetota > Acidimicrobiia > Acidimicrobiales > Ilumatobacteraceae > UBA2093. Next base: position 69,314 of record WLGS01000001.1, on the reverse strand, counting down.
TTGTGGGATTGGGCTTTGTTGCAAATCCCACTGTTACCGATATTGCAGGAAACTCTCTAACTGGAATTGTTCCCACAGGCGTCGCGCAGACATACACACTTGACAACCGCAACCCTGTTGTCTCCATCACATCTAGTGCTGCGACATTAGGCGGCACCGGCACGGCGGTGATCACTTTTACTCTCGATCAAGCAAGTACAGACTTCGGCGTTGACGATGTGGCTACTAGCGGAGGAACAATTAGTGGCTTTACTGGATCTGGGATGTCGTACACCGCTTCGTTCTCTCCAAGTTTGGGTTTTTCAGGGACAGCACAAATCTCCGTTGATGCCGGAGCCTTTAGCAACGCAAGTGGAGTGTTTAACACATCGAGTTCATTGAGTATTGCTGTGGATACCGCAGCACCTCGAGTGATAAGTATTCAGTCATCAACCAGTAATGGAATGTACAGAACTGGATCAATCATTGATGTGACGGTGACATTCAACGAGGCCATCACGGTTAACACTGGTGGTGGTGTGCCATCGCTGATCTTGGAGACAGGGGCGACTGATCGTTCTGCAAACTTTGTAAGTGCATCAGGAGCAGTTGCTACGTTCCGCTACACAGTGCAAGTAGGCGATCTCTCGACAGATCTTGATATTCAATCGGTAGATGCACTGGCATTAAATGGTGGAGCTATTCGAGACGTTGTGGGCAACATAGCGAACAGAACACTGATGAGCCCTGGATCGGCCGGATCATTGGCTGCGAACGCGGCACTGATTATCGACACCGTTGCGCCCACCGCGCCCACCGGGCTTGTGTTGACGCCTGTAGGTGGCACAGTGACGAGTAATAAATTGTCCGCAACAAACACCAACCTCACGGCAACTGCAACAATTATTCCTGGGGAAGCAACAGGTGGTGCGGCAACGTTGTATCTCGATGGTGCACTGATAGCTACTGATTCCACAATTTCATCCACAGACTCAACTGCAACATTTACTCTCGGCGCCACTACCACTGCACAGCTGCAAGCACTAGTCACAGGAAGTGGCGTTGTCACTGTGAAACTTGCCGACCTTGCAGGAAACCTCTCGCTCGCAAGTTCCGGAGTGTCACTTTCAGTTGACTACGTGGTGCCAACGATCACGTTAAGCAGCAATAGAACTTCAGTAATCGCAGGGCAAACCGCGACCGTGACTGCCACCTTGAGTGAACCTTCTATCAACTTCAATCTCGGAGACATCACAGTTGTGGGTGGATCTGCGGGAACCTTCAGCGGTTCTGGTACTAGCTACTCATTTGTTCTTACTCCAACATCGAATTCCACAGTTGCAATGGTTGCCTCGGTAACAACTGGAGCATTTACAGATGCCGCAGGCAATCCAAACGAAGTCAGCAATACCGTTACTTCAACAGTTGATACAGCAATTCCAGTGGTTTCTTCCGTGTCTTCAACCACAGCGAACGGCGCCTATCGGGCCGGATCTGTTGTAGATATCTCGGTGGTATTCACAGACGCCGTCATTGTTCAAACTGGCGGTGGCACACCCGTTCTTGCGTTAAATGCAGCCGCTGGAGCAAGTGCAACATTTGTTGCAGGTTCAGGAACAAGCACGCTCACATTCCGATACACAGTATTGGCAGGTCACACCAGCGGCGATCTTGATTATGCGACAGTGAATGCACTTTCGCTTAATGCAGGGACAATTCGTGACCTGTCTGGTAACGATGCATCGGTAAGTTTGCCCACAGTCGGGGGTGCCTCGTCGCTTGCGGGCAATAAGGCAATCGTGATTGATACTTTGGCTCCAACGTCTCCGACGAACTTGGCCCTTGCACCTGTTGGTGGGACTGTCGTTGCCAACACTCTTCTGGCTTCCACAACGAACTTGACTGCATCTGCAAACATCATCGCGGGTCAAGCAACTAATGGAACTGCCAACCTTTTGCTTGGCGAGACAGTCCTTGCCACAGATAATTCGATTGGCTCCTCGGATACAACTCTCGCATTCTCGCTGGGGCTCTCAAGTTCGGCAGCGTTACAGAGCGCAATCGCAGCAGGTGGCGCTGTCACTGTGCAACTCATCGATGCTGCAGGAAACGTGTCTGCCTTGAGTTCCTCTGTGATGTTGGTGGTGGATTACGTCGTTCCCACAATCACACTGACTTCTGTCACTACAACTCTTAGAGTTGGCCAAACAGCTGTGATTACGGCAACGCTCAGTGAACCCTCTTCTAACTTTGTCATCACGGACATTGCGACAACTGAGGGCTCTGTTTCAAACTTTGTTGCGGTGTCATCAACGGTCTACCGGTTCACATTCACACCTGCAGTTGGGCGTAACCAAGTCACCGGATCGGTTGCAGTACTGGCTGGTGTCTTCACCGATACTGCAGGAAATGGAAATGCGCCAAGCGCCTCTTTGTCATTTGCAATCGACACCTTGGCTCCGAATGCCCCCGTGATTTCGGGGACTTCTCCAATAACTACGAACGATGTCTCGCCCACAATTTCTGGAACGGCCGAAGCAGGGTCCACTGTGGTTGTGTATGACAATTCTTCTTCGCCTGCCACCGAGTTAAAGACTTTGGTTGCAACTGATGGAACTTGGTCCTTCACAGACGTGGCTTTGCTTGATGGCGACCACTCCATCACGGCAGTGGCGACAGATATTGCGGGCAATGCCTCGATAGCTTCTCAAGGTGTCACATGGAGAATCGACAGCGTTCCACCTGTTGTGACGATGTCGGCAGTTGCAGGAAATGATGACGTCACAATTGCAGAGAAGAATGCGGGTGTCACAGTTTCGGGCACAGTGGAAAACAATGCCACCATGACGCTTACATTTGCAGGGCTCACAAAATCGATCACACCAGTGTCTGGTTCTTGGTCCTACACCCTCACTTCCAGTGATTGGACCCAGATTGGGACTACAGCACTTGTGGTGTTTATAGCCACCGCAACAGATACGGCAACCAATGTCACCGAAAGGTCGCGGTCAGTTGCGATGAACCTGTCATCAGTTGTGGCACCAGGTGTTCCGCAATTGTTACTTGCAGATGACTCTGGAACCCCTGGAGATAGTCGCACGAATCAACGGACAGTGCGTATCACTACTGCGCTCACTAACAGTGGAAGTCTCGTTCATAAGCCAGGACAGTTACTCCAATTAGTCGATCTTTCCGGTGGGGTAGTGGCATCGCGTGTGTTGACCAGCGCAGATATTTCTGCAGGTGCATACGAATTCACCGTGTCATCTCTCGATGACGGAACTTATGGTTACCGAGCCAAGGTGTCAGGTGAAGGAAACAGTGCTGTTTCTACGAGTGATTTGATGCTTGTGATTGATAACCGAATTCCCGGAACCCCCGGTGCTCCAGACCTTGAAGCAAGCAGCGATTCAGGTATCTCATCTAGCGACAACATCACCAACAAGAACGACGGATGGTTCACAATTGCAATCGATGGTGTACAGATTTCAGGAAATGCACTTATTGCTGGCGACAAGATCAAACTGCTCAGTGGATCTAATGTCGTTCACACCTCGACACTGACGAGCTCTGAAATCTCTGCACAATCAATTCGCGTTCAAGCTGATTCAATTTTCTCTCAGGGTTCCCATGTCATCAGTGCACAAGCTGAATCCGCTTCCGGCACAAGAGGCACACCCTCTCAAAGCATCACTGTTGTAGTGGATAGAACTTCCTATGGTGCACCTTCAACCCCAAATCTTTCGGATGCAAGCGATACAGGACTATCGAATTCGGACAATGTCACCAACATTGTTCAGCCCACGTTCGTATTCTCACTTGCATCATTTGGTGCTGTGGCTAATGACTCACTCTCGCTTCTTGATGGTTCCAACACAGTGATTGGCGAAGTGGTCATTACTCAACAAGATGTGTTGGCAGGTTTCGTGGAAGTACCAATCAGTGGAACATTTGCCGATGGCACTCACGCTGTTTCTGCACGAATTACTGACCGAGCAGGAAACATCGGTCAGATCTCGGCTGGGCTGACTGTGATGATCGATACTGCGGCACCTTCTGCATCGACACCAGTTTTAACAGCATCATCAGACACCGGATTCTCTTCGACGGATCGCGTCACATCGCTACTTAGACCAACTTTTTCCGGAGTGGGTGTAAACGACCAAAGAATTGACATCTATAACGGGTCAAACTTCCAGGGAAGTGCGACTGTGGCATCTGGTGTATGGAACTTCACAGTGCTTGCTGACTTTGCAAATGGTTCTCACCAGATCCGCTCGAAAACCGTGGACGTTGCTGGTAATGAAAGCTCGTTGAGTTCTTCGGTAGTCGTCGTTATTGACTCGGTACAGCCGTCTAATCCTGTATTCACAAACAGCAACATGATTAAGAACTCCGCAACGCCAGTATTGACTGGTGTGGCAGAGGCTGATGCTTTTGTAACAGTGCGATCTGGTGCTCTCTCGTTAGCGACGACGCGCACCGCGGTGAGTGGTGCGTGGACAGCCGAAATTGCAAGTCCACTCGCGCAATCCGTATTTGCTCTAGATGCGGTTGCCACAGACGTTGCGGGCAACGTGAGTTCTGGTATGTCCAATGCTTCTCTCACTATCGACACCACAGCTCCTGCTGCGCCTACCATCACTGCGTTCAACGTGGTTTCGTCACCAATAACGCTAAATGGCACCGGAGAAGTAGGGGCCACCGTGTCCATATTTGATGGAACCACCGTTATTGGTACCGCTGTCGTGGGTGCAGGTGGAACCTGGACATTCACGACCGCTGCCTTGACCCAAGGCGCACATTCTTTCACTGCAGTGCAAACAGATGCGGCAATGAACGGGAGCAGCGCTAGTTCTCCAGCACGCATCATTACTGCTACGCAGACCGCTGCAATCCTGGGCGCAGATTCAAACAACAACAACAATGTCGCACTGACGGCCTCGCAGTACGTAGCCGATGGTGTAACAGCAATCAACACTCCGGCAAAAGCTGGTCTGATGAACGATGTACTTGATGAACTCTCCAGTAATGCCGTCGATACACAATCTGAACTGGTCTCGGTGGCAGAAGTTGTGAATTCTATTTTTGCTACGGCTTCAGGAACAGCAGTCTCGCCACCACTGACTGCAGCGTCTCTTGCTCTTCTTGGAATTACCGGAGTCACCAGCGAAAACTTGGCCGCAGTACTGGCTGCCATTGCCGCTACGCCAGACGATGGTTCTGGTGTTGACTCATTTTCCGAACTGCGTCAACTGATCGATGACGCCGTAACCGATGCAACGGCCGCGCTTAATGTTATTTCGGGCTTCACTGGAAGCAATGTGGCGCCCACGTTGTCTACCTATGCAGATGCTGCAATCAGTGGTGTTTCAGTAGCGAACATTGGTGCTGTGAACTCACTTATTGCTGAACTGTCATCTTCCGCTACTGACACATCTACTGAAGTACAAGATGCAGTGAATGCATATGTGGCCTTGCTGAATACGGCTGATGGTGTTGCAAATGGCGTCGAAGCCATCACTCTCGCACAGTTCCAAACTCTTGGTCTCGGCGTGATTAACACTGCATCAGAGAGACAGTTGTTTAATTCGGTAGTAGATGTCTCATTAGTGTCGGCCATTGATACATGGGCAGAACTGGACTACTTGGCAACCATCGTCAATCGGATCAGTGTTCTTGCTGCTGGTGGAACACCATCTCCCGCGCTAACGGCGGATGATCTCGCTCGTCTTGGAATTACTGGCGTCACGAGCAACAACTTGGCTGAAGTCCTGAATGCCATTGCTGCTACAGCGGACAATGGAAGCGGTGTTTCTTCTCTCATGCTGTTGCAAAACGTGGTGAATACAGGAATCGCAAATGCTGTAGCTGACTCGCGTGCAGTAATTGCAAGTTATGAAGGTTCGACAGGTGTTCCCACACTTGGTGATTTTGCAAATGTTGGTGTTACTGGTGTGACTAACGCAAATCTTGCTGGAGTGAACTCGTTCTTGGCAGTCATTGCCGCGTCAGAAAGCGATTCCCAATCTGAGGTACAAACAACTGTTGATGCATTGAGCAAAGTTGCCGCTGCCGCAAATGGTTTTGCAGATGGCGGAGCATCACTGAACGCCACTGACTATGCAGCACTTGGGCTTACATATATCAATTTGTCTTCAGAGATTGGGCTCCTCAACGATGTTTTGGACAACAAGGTCACCCAAGCAGTCGACACGTATACAGAAGTAGCAGCGCTTGCTTCAATTGTCGCGAGAATTATTGGCGAAACCTCGGGAACTGTTGCATCGCCTGAATTGACACCACAGGATTTCCTTGCGTTAGAAATCTCAGGTGTGACTAGTCACAATATTGAAGCGATTCTGTCGGCAATTCGTAGCAGTAATTCGAACAACACACCTATCACCGATCTGAGTTCGTTGCGAACTCTTGTGGCCTCAGCGGTGGAACAAGCACGTGACGCCGCAATTCTCGTAATCAGCCAGTTTGATGGGTCATCCAACTCCGTAGCACCTTCCTTGGCGGATTTTGCAAATGCAGAAGTCAGTGGAGTGACAATAAGCAACATAGTTGCGGTGAGAACAGCCTTTGCTGTGATTGGCAGTTTGGCCAGTGATTCCACGAGTGAGATATCTGCTGTAGTGAATGGATTTGTTGCGGTGCTCGCTGGTGCTGACGGCACAGCGAACTCCAACGTGTCATTGACAGTTGCCGAGTATCAGGGTTTTGGTATCAGAGCTATCGATACGACAGATAAGGCGGCGCTACTGAATTCTGTTCTTGATCGAAAGATTCGAACATCAGTCGATGAGTATCTGGAAATTGTTGTTCTATCTGAAATTGTGAGCGACTTATTCCTGCTGGCTACGGGAAATGAACCCCTTAGCGAGATTTCAATTGAAAGATTGAGTTTGCTGGGGCTCACCGGGGTAACACCTGAGAATATTTCCTTGATTCTTGCGGCAATCGGCAACTTGAACGGCAACACTGGCGGCCTCAATTCATTGACAAAGCTTCAGAACATTGTGGATACCGTGCGCACGAATCAAGCGAATGCGCTGGTGGTGATCAAGTCTTATGACGGGACAAACACCATTCCGTCATTATCGACATTTGAAGCTCTTGGAATCACTGGCGTCGATTACCGAAACATTGGGCTTGTGAACCAGTACCTCGCAACTATGACCATGGCACAAACTGACTCTCAGATTGAAGTGCAAGCACTAGTAGATGCAGTCTTAAAGATCTTGGTATGTGCAGATGGGATTGCTAATCAGAACTGTGCTCTCACGGGGGCTGAGTATCGGGCAATGGGATATGTCGATATCGACACTGACGCAGAAATCGAAGCAATGAATGCTGAGATGGACGTTCTCGATTTGTCTCCAGCCGATTTACACAATGTCACTGCACAGCTTGCCGTCGACATCACCCAGCGATTCGCTCCCGTGGCGCCCTCCCCAGCACCGGTAAACCCGCCAACAGTTGATGTACCAAATTCCGTTCCTGCGGTGCGCCCAGTGGATACTCCGAACACAGGTGTTTCCGTAACGCCTACCACTGTTGCTACGTCCACTTCTACGCCGCCGACCACAACCACGATTCCACCGATGGAAATCTTGGACATGAGTGGGGGAGTGCGAGTGGCTCCAAATCGTGGTGTTGTATTGATAAACGGCGCCCTGCAAGAGATGCAGATAACAATTGCACAGGGAAATATTGCAACCGCTCAGATTCCAGGTCTGTTTACCGTTCGCCTGACCCCTCAGAAGCTTGAAAGCGACCCCGCAATAACAGGTAGAGAATCTCAGATAATTGCATTCAAGGGTCGAACCATTCAGATTTCCGCCGAAGGTTTTGCTGCACAAAGTGGTGTAGAAGTCTGGGTGAACTCAACTCCTGTCTTGCTTGGAACAGTTACCACCGATACACAGGGAACCTTCTCCCAAGCCTTTGAACTGCCCGCAGGAATTGAAGTGGGAGATCACGTCCTCACGTTGAGCGGCACTGCTCAAAGTGGCAGCGCAGCAATTGTTTCAATTGGTCTCGTAGTTGTTGATATTTCCTCGATAACAGAATCTGAGAATCCATCCGATAATTCGACTGATGCTGTTAACACAGATCAAGAGCCTTTTGATGCCCGCTCGGAGCCCAAGTCAACTGTCGCTTTACTTGGAGAAATGGTTGCACTTCTTGCGCTTGCAGGTCTGGCCGGTTCATCATCTGGCGGTGGTCGTCGTAATGACGATGACGAAGACAATGACGGGTCTGGTGACCGTGGCTCTGGGGACGTTGCAGAAGTATCGGCAGGAGAAACTGGTGAAAACTCGGAAAAGAACCGCGACATTTTCCGTATTCCGCGATTGAGATTCATGGATCATCTCATGGCGAATTTCCCACGCACAATCTCACGGCAATCACCACTTCTGGGCTCGATCTTTGCCGATGCTGCCTATCTGCGCGCGTGGCTTGGAAGTCTGTGGGCATTAGTCCCGTTGTTGGGTGTGGTCACTGGTGTTGTTGCTGCGGTGAATACCCAATTTGAAGTTGTGATGCCAGCGTTGTTCCTCCTCACACTGATTGTTGTCGTGAGTGTGTTTGATGCACTATTTGGTTTTGTTGCCGTGGTGACTTTTGGACTTGCTGTTCTGTTGGGTGGTGGTGTTCATTCAGCTGACTCAATCCGTGGTCTTCTTGGAATGTTTGTGTTTAGTTTTGCGGTACCGCTGATAGCAACGGCATCTCGACCTTTCCGTCGTCTCGCCACTCAGGGATTCACTGGTGTATGGGATCGCGCAGCCGACTTTGTGCTTATCACATTGTTTGGTGCATGGGCTGGCGGCTCAATGTTCTCGGCACTTCCTGGACTCATCGGATTCCGTCCGGACTATGCAGATCAAATCTCCCATATTCAAATTGCAGCTGCACTTGCATTGGCAGCACGTTTTGTACTTGAAAATGGCGCAACAGTGTTTGTTCCGTCGCAACTTCGTGCAATGACAGTGACGGACTTGTGTGAACCAACAGTGCGTCAGGTGGTGTTTTCGTCGTTCGTGCGTACAGCAATATTCGTGTTCGTTGCTGAGGTATTCATAGGCAATAACTGGGCATTGTGGGTGGGTGCAATTTTGTATCTCGTTCCCAAATTGGTACCTCTCATGCAAGATTCTCTTCCCAATGTGCCTTCGCTTCACATATTTATGCCGCGTGGACTCTTGAAGATTGTGGTGTTATTGCTTATCGCCAAGTGGTGGGGTGGACTTCTCACGTCAAATATTTCCAACGCTGATCAAATGGTACGCATTGGTTTTGTATTCATGGGTGTGCCCAGTTTGATTGCAACTATCTGTGGTTGGTTTGGTAGGTCAAGTACTCATCAGTGGAAACAAACATGGCTTACCCGAATTGCTGGGCTAGTTCTTCTCATCGTTTTATTCTTGATGGTGCAAGACATTATCTAGTGCTGTAGACGTGAGTTTCGCCATACTCAGACTCGACGGGTATTGCACTTACGTGTGTGTTTTCACGGTATGTAAAGATAGGTGTACCTATGGTTGCCCAACCCCAAGCAAAAAGAGCAGACGGTCGAGAGACGGTAAGACTCTTGATGATTGCTGCGGAAGAAGAATTGTCTGAATCGGGTTCGGCAAAGTTCAACCTTGCTCGGGTATTGCTCAAAACGGGAATCTCTAAGAGTTCGGCATATCACCATTTCGGAAGTCGCGACGGGCTGATAGCGGCAGTAGAAGCCCAGCATCTGTTGGCCGAGGTACGACAGTCCAATACTCTCATGCGTTCATTTGTTGAATCGGCGGAAGATCCACAGCTCACACTTGCCATGCTGCATTTGCTCACCACAGAAGCAGGTGGTGCCACAGGATTTAGGTCTCGTGTGCGTCGCGCCTCGACAATTGTGGACGCACAATCAAATCCTGCAATGGCAGAAATGATTCGCGATGCACAACGTGAATTAATCAGCTATCTCACAGAGACGCTTCAGATCGCAGTGGATAAGGGACTCATGAATCCGCGCGCGCCACTAGAAGGTATAGCTCACTGGTTTGTGTCCATCATCTTTGGCCGCTTGCTCGTGGACATTACAGATGATCCACACGCACAGCAGGTGTGGCAAGAGGCAGTTATTGAGTCGATGAAAGGCCTACTTGTTCCGAACTTGGGGAACAGCGATACCTAAAGAGTTTGTTGAAATCACCGCACCAAAGTATGTGCTAGGTGATGTTTAACGCGCTCCGGCTCGTTGATACAGGCGAGTTGCTATCGGTGCAAATATCACGATGAGGGCGATTGCCCAAATGAGCGAGTACAGCACACTATTTTGCAGCGGCCACGCGCTGGGATCAGGAGTTCCCGCAGGGATGTTTCCGAATTTCACACGTACTGCGTGTGTGAGTGTGGAAATGGGATTCCATTCTGCAATTGTGCGCAGCACGCCTGGCAAGTTGTCGGAGGGAACAAATGTGTTTGCGATAAATGTCAATGGAAACAAGATGACAAATGATGCGTTATTCACCACTTCTGGTGTGGGCACTAGTAGCCCCACACAAGCCATCACCCAAGAGAACGCGTAAGAAAAGAACAACAAGAGCGCAAACCCAGCAATTGCATCAAGTGCAGAGCCTCTGATGCGCCATCCCACGATGAGCCCTGCAACAGACATCACCAAGATCGATAGTGCGTTGTAGACAACATCGCTCGCTGTGCGCCCCGCCACTACCGCTGAACGCGACATGGGCAGTGATCGAAAGCGATTGATAAGACCCTTTTGAAGATCTTCGGCAAGACCAGCTCCCGTAAAAGTTGCACCAAAGACAACCGTTTGGGCAAAGATGCCGGCAATAAGGAACTCACGATAGTTGCCACCTGGAATGTCAATAGATCCACCGAATACATAGGCAAAAAGCAGCACAAACATCAATGGCTGAATGAGCACAAAAGCCATCACGTCGGGAACTCGTCGAATACGAATGATGTTGCGGTGTGCAATGACGAGAGCGTCACGAACGGTGTTCATTTCTTCTCCTCCTCAACTGTGGCTTCATGTCCAGTGAGTTCCATAAACACGTCGTCGAGTGTGGGGCGACGTAATCCAATATCGACAATGTCGATTCCGGATGATTCCAAACTGCGTAACACAGAGCTGAGAGCTTCTACTCCGTGCGGCACGGGAGCAGAAATCTCTCCTTCTTCGGCGTGAACGCGCAATGCACCATGAGCCACGGTTCCCAAAATCTTCTCTGCCTCGGGCACTCGGGCGATATCGCGAATACGCACGTCCAAATGCTCGCCACCTACGCGTCGCTTCAGCTCGTCAGCTGTTCCGCGGGCAATTGCTTGGCCGTGATCAATCACCACAATCTCATCGGCAAGTTGATCTGCTTCTTCTAGATATTGAGTAGTGAGCAACACAGTGGTACCTAATTGCACGCGTTCGCGAATGATGTCCCACAAGTCACCGCGACTGCGTGGGTCTAACCCTGTTGTGGGTTCATCAAGAAACAACACTGGTGGGTCTGCAATGAGAGCACCCGCTAGGTCAATTCGGCGGCGCATGCCACCAGAAAATGTCTTTAGAGGTCGGTGTGCAGCGTCTGCTAAACGGAACTGATCAAGGATTACCTTCGTGCGTGCCCGCGCCTCACGCCATGTCATGCCATAGAGACGTGCAATCATCTCCAGGTTCTCTGTTGCGGTGAGGTTTTCATCTACTGCGGCGTATTGGCCAGATAAGCCGATACGGCGTCGTACTTCTTTGGGGTTTGCCAATACATCAACACCAGCAACAGTGGCCGAACCAGAATCTGGTGTCACCAATGTAGTGAGAATAGAAACTGCAGTTGTTTTTCCTGCACCATTGGGGCCAAGTAGGCCAAGCACTGTGCCACCGGCGACGTCGAGGTCTAAACCGTTCAGTGCAACTACTTCGCCATAGGTCTTTATGAGTCCACGCGCATGGACTGAGGTATCTGTGTGGGGAGTCGTCATGGACTCTTTAGGTTAGTGCTCGTTGGCTGCTCTTGCCTGTGAGTCCGAGGTGAGTAGATATGTATCAGTTCTGGCGGCGTCGTGAGAGCAGCTGTAGCTGAGGCCAGATGAGTTTCAGCACGAGGAGCACTGCCAAGACCTCAAGGACATGCATGTAATCGGTCCATGGCCCGCGGTGGCCTGTTGCGATGTCATAGATCGACGCAATTGCGGTTAAGACGAGAAATGTTCCGAGCATCACGGTCAAAATTCGTGAAATGCGAAAGGTGATTGCAGATGAAAGCACTGCCACGCCAATGGCGGCTTGCCAGATGGCGAGATGTCGTAGATCGTGCAATGCATCACCGCTGGTATTTCCCCGCACAAATAACGGTGCGGAGTTTGCCAGGATAAATCCACCCACGAGAAGCAACAGCACACGCAAGAGTGGAGATGGTCTTTGTTGAATGAGATGCAGAAAATCCGTTCGTGCGGTAGGTGATGACGTAGGTGCTGTCTTGGTCATCGTGTCATTTGCGTTGATCAGTTGTGTGCACGTAGGACATGTCCGTACATGAGTACGAACTAACTCTTGTTCAGCATCGGGCAACTCGCCATCAAGTAGTGACGAGACACGTTCGCTCCACGCACATAGCGACGTCTGCTTCATCGCTGCAGTAGTCCTTTTTTGAGGGTTGCTCCACTGGCAAAGAGATTCAGTGCAAACACCGATGCGCCAACAAGAACAATGGCCGGGCCGCTTGCAATGTTTCGATGGAAAGAGATGAACAAGCCGATGATGGAAAATGCAACACCAAGAGCCGTTGAGGCAACGGTGATCTGTGCAAAAGAGCGAAACGTAAGCGTTGCAGTAGCTGCAGGAATGAGCAGTGTTGCAGCAACAAGAAGAACTCCCAGTGTTCTCAAGGCTGTCACCACAACCATTGCCAGTAAAGCACTAAACACAATCTCCATGAATTGTGCCTTTACACCGTGTGCATTTGCGACGGAATAGTTGTGGGTTGCAGCAAGTAATGGTTTGTAAAAACGAAACAGAATGACGCCTGCAATTGCTGAGACAACGACAACAAGAATGATGTCACTGGTTTCAACGCCTAACACATTTCCAAAAAGAAGGTTTGTGCTGTTGAGGCGTCGATCGCGTGACGAGGACACCACGGCAACACCCATAGCAAATAAAGTTGAGGCCACAATGCCAATGGCTGTGTCAATAGGCAAACCTTGATTTCTGACGAAATAAATAAGTGCAGCCGAGACAACTGCCGCAACAGCGGCACCAAAGTAGAGATCGAGGCCATAGGTGACGCCGAGTGCTACACCACCCAAAATGCTTTGCGACATTCCTTGGCCGATGTAGGCCATTCGACGTACAAGAACAAAGGGGCCTATTGCACCCGCCAGTGCACCAATGAGAATTGTCACGATAAGAGCACGCCCAAAGAAGTCGTATTGAAATGGTTCTGTGAGGTAGTTCATGGCTTAGTTGCCCTTTCCAATGGCTTCTACAACAACGGGCTTTCCACCATGGAACACAACGTCTACATCGGCGCCATACGTTTCTTTCACCACATCGCTGGTGAGTACTTGTGCAGGGGCACCATCGGCAATAATCGTGCGATTAAGGCACACCACACGTGGAAGATGTGCGGCCACCCAGTTCAAGTCGTGTGTGGTCAATACAACGGTGTAGCCCTCGGTGCGGAGTTCTTCGACCAAGTCCAGCACTTGCCGGAGAGTCTTGAGATCAATTCCACTAGTGGGTTCATCTAGCAAAACGAGATTGGGTCGCGACATGAGAGCACGTGCAATGAGCGCTCTCTGAAACTGACCACCTGAGAGTTCGTCAAGTCTGTTATTGCGTAACTCGTAGATGCCAAGTCGGTCAAGAATGGATCGACATTCTCTTTTTTCACGCACGGAGAACCACGGCTGCGGCGCACTGTAGGACGCCGCACCCAGTAACACCATCTCTTCAATGGTTAGTGGAAAACTGCGCTCACCTGCATCAATTTGTGGAACGTAACCAATGGCGAGTGGTTCGCCATTGACGTTGCGGATCTTGCCTTCTGTCGGAGTGAGTTCTCCCAGAAGAACCCTCAACAACGTTGTCTTGCCAGCACCAGATGGTCCAATGATCCCTACAAGTTCCCCTGGCGAAAACGACGTGGAAATGTCGTACAGAGCACGAGTGTTCTCATAGGAGAATCCAATTTGTGAAAGCTCAATCATTGTGCTGCTCCTGGTACCAAATTGGCCAGAATCGATACATCGCCGCCCAATGCAGAGGTGATCAGTCGCACATTTTCAATCATCATTCCCTCGTATGAGTGTTGGGGGGTTCCTGGTTCGCCGGGCAGTTCTTCATCGGAGAGATCGGAGTAGTACTTCGCTCCTGTTTCAGCTGCCACTGCATCAAGAACTTCAGAAGGGAACACTTCGCTTCCAAAGAATGCAGGCACTTTTTGACCACGAATCTGATCAATCATGCGACGAATCTCATTTGCTGATGGTTCAGAGAAAGACACAGGCTGAATCGCACCAATAACTGGAATCCCGTAGCGACGACCGAAGTAGGACCAACTGTCGTGATACACAATGAGCTTGCGATTCTGTTCTGGAATGGACGCAATCGCTTCTTTGAATCGTGTATCCATCACAGTGAGCCGCTCAATGAATGCAGTTGCACGTGCTTGATATGTCGCAGCGTTATCTGGATCAAGTTGTTCTAGTGATTGTGCGATGCGTTTGGCATATGCGATGGCATAGATGGGGTCGGTCCAGAAGTGAGCGTTGAATGCATGAGAGTGGCCGTGTGCAGCAATATCTTCAGCTGAGTCTGTACTAATCACTTCAGCAGGTGGAATCACTTCTGACAAGTTCACTTCTTTGGTGCCTTGCCTGTAGTTGGCACGGACAAACTTGGTGACGGCTGTGTTGAGTTCCATTCCATTTTCGATATACAAATCTGCAGTCGCGGCTTTAATTGCGTCACCTGGCACGGGTTCATATGTATGGCCATTCGCGCCAGGGGGGATGATGCTGTCTACCGTGAGTAGGTCACCTGCAATTTCACGCACGATTGCAGTGTTCGCAGGATCTGAAACGAGAACAATCTTTTTTGCAGTGGGCACACCCGCGGTGTCATTGGGCGCAAGAGAGGAATCTGTAGGCGCTGCGGGGTTAGGTTCGGCACCGGCTTGCCCAAGAGCCACAGTGCCAATGAACACTGCCAATACCGAGAGTGCTAACCGCACGCCAGGGGTGACTATGGCTTGTGTGATGGCGCCTTGGCGTTGTGTTCTGCTTCGGGACTCGGTCTTTTTTGGCTGTGCGGCTAGTGGTCGGCGCGCCTGAGGTGGGGTGAGACCATCTTGGGACGAGCCAGGAAACAGGGGGTCTCCAAGTACTGGTTCATCTGGGTTATTGGGGGGCATACCTATATAAACGGTGGAACTTGTCACCGTGTTCCCAAGGGCGGCAAAAATCTTGCCATCTAGGCTTACAGGCAATGGATTCAGTCACCCGCGACCTTTTCTTGGCCCAAGACGGGGACAACGAGGCCTTTACTCGAGTGGTGCAAGCAACTGAAGGTGATGTTCGAAGGTTTTGTGCATGGCAAAATCTGCATCGCGATGACATCGATGATGTGGTGCAAGAAACTTTTCTTCGCGCATATCGCGGGTTGCACACATTGTCCTATGGCATCACCTGTCGGTCGTGGATCTTGACCATTGCTCGAAACACGTGCGTGGATCACTTTCGCAAAAGCGGACAACTGAGACGAATTACGAAAGCCATTGAACGTCATGTGCAATCTCATCAAGATGACGCAACGACAACCGTTGCACTTGAGCAGATGATTTTTTCGTTACCAGAAGTTTTTCGCGATGCATTTGTGCTTGTTCGACTCATGGGTTTTTCCTATGACGAAGTAGCTGCAATTCTCGGGTGCCCCCGTGGAACTGTGCAGAGCAGGGTTGCTCGTGCGCGTGAATCATTGATGTTGAGTGCTGGAAACGAACAGGTAATCAAAGTTTCATAACGCCTACAGTCCTATTTATATGGGCACATTTGGCTACTGTGAATGAATGGCGCGACCAAGAACACTTAGCCGTGAGGACTTCACGAAAGCGGCATTAAAAGTGGTCGATGCTGATGGTCTGGAAGCTCTTACTTTTCGACGTCTTGGTGTGGAACTCAACGTCTCCTACACCGCGGCCTACACGTATTTCGAAAGCCATGCTGATTTGGTTGACGCGCTTGTAGGAGATTTAACAACGGAAATTTTGAAGGGGATAGATTTTTCCGTGGGAACTCCTCGGGAGAAGTTAATGGTGATGGCAGTTTCAGTTCGCCGAAAACTTTCGGAGCATCCACGACTTATCCCCGCATTCTTGGTCTCAAACTCTGAAGTGCGCGGGTATCCAGGAGCCACAGTGGCGATACTGGCGATAATGGAGGAAGCAGGACTCCGCGGGCGAGATCTGAGCTTGGGCTATCGAGCGCTAGAGAGTTACATCCTTGGTGCAACAGCCTTTGACTTTGGAGCGGCGCCCGATCATCTCAAGATTCGTAAAGTTTCATATTCGCGAGTTGATCATCCAGAATTCCGCGAATTGGCGCGGTCCGTGCGTTCCGTTGAGGAACACAATGAAGAGGCCTATGCCAGAGGGTTGAGCATGCTGCTCGACGGCATGGGAATTTAACTTCCCTTAATCCAGTCAGCCACGAATTTGCTCTGAAGTATTGCTGACCCTTAAGTTAACGGCATTAACTAAACCTGTTAGGGTCGAGAAGCAATTGTTGAGCCTCTCTTCAATATCGAAAAGGAGTTTGTGTGAGCCTGAAGCGTGTGTTGCGTGTCGTTGTGGTTGGGAAAATTTTCCTTGCGGCGTCTGTAGTTATGGTTCCAATGATTCCGGAATCTGCTGATGCAGAGTTAGGGCTTCCGGCTGCAGGAAATAGCCAAAGAATCGCTGCATTGCAAAAGTTTTCATTAGGAAGCCACTCCACATGTGTGACTCGTGCCGATGCTTACCCTGTGTGTTGGGGGCTTGACGATAACAATTCCTTCGGCAATGGCTGGAGGCAGACTGAGCGTGGAGACAGCCCTTCTGAGATGGGCGGAGCTCTTCCCCGAACGGTTGCAACGTCAAGTACTGGTGCGTTCTATCGTCGTGCCACTGCCGTTTTTTCAGGTGGTGACCAAACATGCATTCTTGACACCGACTCGATTCTGCGGTGTGTAGGTACTGCACTAAACGGATCGCTAGGACGAAGTGATGGTCTCGCTACGGCAGGTGCTGGGTACAGTTTCGCCTTCAATGACTCCAATATTGTCAACCCAGGCACAGGCAGAAGTGTCGTTGATGTTGCTCCTGGTGGCAGTAGTCCTCGCGCTGGAAGTGGTGGCGTTTTCAACTGTGCACTGTTAGATAACGGTTCAGTGAAGTGTTGGGGCACCAATACAAATGGTCAGTTGGGTCTCGGAGACACAAACCATCGCGGTGACCAAACAGGTGAAATGGGCGATGCACTTCCCGCCGTTGACCTGGGCACCGGTGTCACAGCCACAGCTATTGCTGCCGGCTTTAACTTTGCATGTGCCATCGTTGGTGGTGGTTCAGTTCCGTCCGGATCAGTGAAGTGTTGGGGAGCAAACGGTGATGGCCAACTTGGTCAGGGTGATGCGAATGCGCGTGGCGACGGGGCCAACGAAATGGGCGATTCATTGCCGGCCGTAAACATCGGAGCAGGCCGTACAGCAAAAATGATTGTGGCCGGAAATACTTATGTTTGCGTCATACGAGACAACGATTCGGTTGTGTGCTGGGGTGCAAATGCATCTCACCAACTAGGTCGTGATGGAAATAGTGTCACGGCGCCGAATGACAAAATTGGCGACGGGGCCAACGAGATGGGTAACAATCTTGTTGCAGTCAACCTGGGCCAAGGGGCTTCGCTGCTAGGTGCCGGCGGATCGCATGTGTGTGCGTTGCTCGTTGATTCCGTGAGCGTCAAGTGTTGGGGCGCCAACTTTTCGGGGCAGTTGGGTCAAGGCGACACTGTAAACAGGGGGTCCAGCACTGCCCCCATGTCTTCACTTGCGCCAGTGGACTTGGGATTGGTCGGAAATGAGACCGTTGCCGTAGTAGCTGCTGGTGGTTCACACACGTGCGTATATACATCAACTGAACAGGTGAAATGTTGGGGAGATAACGGTCGCGGCCAGTTAGGTATTGGACAAGCCACAAGCGTGAGAATTGGTGATGCATCGGGTGAGATGGGTGTGAACCTTGCAGCTGTTGATTATGCCGCCACCAGCCCATCAGAAGTTTTGAACATTGTGTCCACTTCAACTCCAACCTCGGTGACGTTCTCATGGGATGCGCCATCTCACTCATTTGGAACAATTACGGCTTACGAAGCAAGTTGTGGCTCTCGAGGTTCGTTCGGTGGTACTTGGAACGGAACGAACACTGGGTGGACTTCGTTAGCACTACAACGAACCGTGTCGGTAACCAGTACCAGTTGGGGCAATGTTGCAACTGAAGGACTCATTGAATGTCAAATTCGTGCGCGCACGATTTCCGGAGCAACTGGCGAGGGTTTGACCATGCGCGCCGGCCGCAGAGCTGGAACTCCGTTGGTGGTAACTGCCTCGTCGCATACAGTCACTGTTGGCGCATCTGTGCCGACAATTACCGGTACCCCGTCGGTGAACGGTGTTTCTCGTACGGGTGAGACCTGTACCACCACGTACACGCCATCATCTCCTGCTGGTTCGTATCCGACAACATGCTCAGGTGGAACTGCTTCCGGGTACTCTGTCGACTATGTCGCCGGGGTGATCACGGCAGCTACTCCGTTGACGGTAACTGCCTCGTCGCACGCCCTAACCGCTGGTGCCACGGTGCCGACAATCACTGGTACCCCGTCGGTGAACGGTGTTTCTCGTACGGGTGAGACCTGTACCACCACGTACACGCCATCATCTCCTGCTGGCACATATCCGACAACATGCTCAGGTGGAACTGCATCTGGCTACAGCATTACCTATGTGCCAGGGAGCATCACTGTGGCCACTGCCCCTACCACCACTACTTCCACCCCGGCTCCTGCAACAAGTGGTATTTCGGTGTCGGGTTCAACGACTTCATTGGTCACACCGGCAAACCAATCTGCACTGACTGCGACACCAGGTAAAGCTGCTGCGTTGGTTAATGGGGTAGCTGTAACGCCACAAATTGTGACGGCATCAAACTCTGCTGCAGCGCAAGCTGATCCCACAGAGCGCACACCAGAACAAGTACGCGAACTGCAACAAGCAGCGACGGTCATTGAGACACGTCTTGACACCATCGCAGGTGGAGACTCTGGTGTCTCAGTAGTCCGTACTGAGACAGGCGCTGTAATGACAGGCATTTTCTCCGGGACTCGTGTTCCTGTAGAAGATGTGGTGGTAGTGAACGCAGCAGACACAGCAACATTGTTTGCCGCACGTGATGTGCGCGGAAACATCATCGAAGTAAAGCCAGGTGCAGTACTTGAAGTGGCACCCAATGGTGACGTTGCAGTGCAAGCGTTTGGTCTCCGCTCCGGTGAACGTGTGGAACTTGTCGTGATGTCTACACCTACATTGCTTGGCAATTACACCGTGGACGCAAAAGGCACCATCAAAACCACCGCTAAGTTGCCGACAACTATCGGAACAGGTAATCACTCGCTCGTGGTGGCCTCTCCATCGGTGAAGGCATCGCTTGGTCTCAAGCTCGTGAAGTCGAATGCAACATTGCCTATTACGGGATCTACTTATTCAACCGATCTCACCAACTGGGCTGTTGCAGTGCTGTTGAGTGGTGTCTACGTGATGATGGCTACTCGTAGCCGTCGTCGTTCGTACCACCTGTAGAACTGTGTGCGACCAGTTGAACAAGATCACAGATCTTGAGTGATGCTGGTCCCACATGCACTTGGTGTTCATGGTTCACCTTGTAGAGATTTCGCCGACCTGATTTCTCCACACTGATGACGCCTGCGTCCACAAGTTGTGAGATGGAAATAATCACGGTGCGTTCTGTGACGCCAATAGATGTGGCGATATCTCGCACGCGGCTATCTGGGCACAGTGCGATGGCAATTAGGACGTGTCCTGTGGTGGTAAGAACGGGGATCATGACTGCGCTTGGCCTTTCAATAGCGTGACAATGTCGTAGTTATAGAAATTCATCAGGGGTTACATCTCTCACATGTTGATGGGTCTGCAGGTTCTGTATTGAGTGCACCTGTTTCCCGGGCACTGCACCGAGAGCATCCGAAGACATCAGCGAGTTTTGCTTGGGTAGGAAGTGCACATTGGGCGCATTCACGACCTCGAACAATGTCCACCAAGCCCCATCCGGGACAGTCACACGAAGGACAACTGTTGAGTAAACGATTCGCAAGTTTGCGTGCGGCTTCTGCAATTGTGGGACGACGAGATGGGCAGTGGTGTGCTCGTAAATCTGATTCCACAGTCACCTGGGTTGCGCCCATCTCCCAACAATGTTCGATGACACGATTGAGTTCTTTGTGGTCGTGTATTCCTTTTGTGATATCAACTGCTTTACGGTCGGAGCGCACGATTAGTCCATGGTTGGGGAAGCCTGCTCGTTCAAGATCAGCTTCGAGAGGGAGCCCTTGTGAGAGAGTCCACGAGTGAGTGACTATGTGATGGCTCACGGCGGTTTCGGCCAGAACAAATCCTTCGTCATCATCTACAAAGATGACAGTTTCTACATCTGCCACAATCGGCAAGAACCCTTGTACGCCAATAGACCCCTCTGAGGCCAAGCCAAGAGTTGTAGATGCTGCCCGCATACCTTCTCGGGCTTTTGCCAGTGCTGTTTCGAATGGGCTTGCGCGTCGGGCAACATCACCGGTGAATGTGCCAAACACATCGGTGTCGATAGGAGATGGGAACACATCCAAACCGAGGGTGCTCATGGAAGGGGAAATCAGTTCGAGCTTGCCGTGCATGGTGGCAAGTGATGCTTTCTTGCCGGTGTAACGCGCAGGTGTCAAGACCGATACCGTCTTTCATGTCTCATAAAACACGATAAGAATGACATGTTATTAAAGACATGTCAAATGGGCTCAAAGATATGCGATTATTGGTCGATGGCTACTAAGAAGAAACCCACAAACCCCCCAGAGGGGTCATGGACTTTTTTCACGAACCACGGGCATGTGCTCGTGTGTATCGCCCAGAATCCGGACATCCGTATTTCAGATATTGCCGATCTCGTGGGGATAGGCGAACGAGCCGCGCATCGCATCGTGGGTGAACTAGTAGATGGTGGTTACGTCATTCGCACAAAAGATGGACGACGTAACACCTACACCGTGGATTACACACAACATCTCCGCCATCCACTCGAGGCCGGGCACACTATTGGCGAGATCTTTAAGGCCCTCATTCGTATGAAGTCAGGCGCTAAGTCGTAACGACAGCAGTGTTAACTGTGTGAAAATCAGCCAGCGAGTGCTGATGCAGCCGCGTAGTACAAAGGAATACCGATTGCCACGTTGATGGGGAAGGTGATTCCTAATGCAAGCGTGAAGTATCTACTGGGGCGAGCTTCTGGAATCGCATAGCGAATCACTGCAGGCACCACGATGTAACTGCCGCTCGACGCAAGTGCAGCCAACAGTGTGAGATCACCAACTGAAAGACCAAGTGCGCTTCCGAGTAGCAATGCCATTGCTGCGTTCACGAAAGGAACACACACACCAAAGCCCACGAGGAATGGACCGACATCGCGCACCTCACGCAATTGTCGCGCAACTAAGAGGCCCATTTCCAAGAGGAAAAAAGCGAGTAGGCCCTTAAAGACATCGTTGATGAAGGGGGCCATTGCCTCGCCACCACTCTTGCCACTGATGAACCCAATCAACATTGAACCGAGTAGCAAGAGATGCGCTCCATCGGTGAACGCTTCATGGAGCACTTCCTTAATGGACAGAGGCGTATTTGTTGCACCGTGTTCGCTGGTGGCTACTTGTGTGTGGCCGCCTGGGTAATCTGCCTCTGGTACCAACGTCTCGCCCTGAGCGCCTGACTTACGTTTTGGAAGTTGCTCGTTGAGAATGAGCCTGCTTCCAAATCCAGTGGACATATTGGTACCGGACTGAGAGCGAACCCAGGTAGCAAGAAGAACTGCCATCACGATGGCAGGTGATTCCATTAACACCAGGGCCACTGTGAGATAACCGCCGGCTTCTTCGCCGCGGTCTGCAACAAACTGTGATGCGACCACGAAGGTCACCGCGCTCACCGAACCATACGTTGCGGCAATTGCCGAGGCATCAAATGCGTTGATGCGGCGACTGAGCACGAAGAACCAGATGGCGGGAATGATTAATGCAAGGAAGAGCGCCGCACCAATGACCTTGAGAGCATCACCGGAGAGGCCTGTATCGCTCAAGGCTTGACCGCCTTTGAAGCCGATGGCCATCAGCAGATAGAGCGAAAGGAATTTGGCAATGGGGGCGGGGATCTCCAGATTGGACTTGATAACCCCTACGAACAAGCCAAGAAAGAAAAACAGAACTGCCGGGTCGGTCAGGCTGTCAAGGACATCGCTATTCATGGGGTCTCCAGGGGGTTCTACACGTTCGTGTCATGATATACAAAACATGGCAAAAATAACATGTTTTGCAGAACATGTCAAAGTGGAGTGAGGAATCTGCTCGCTATCCCTGCGGCACGGCGGCAGTTGGAGCAAATTGACTGATGAACGGCACGAGTTTTTCTGTCAGTAACGGCTGCAGCCATCGAGCCATGACATCGCTGATGTGGTTGTCGTCGCGATAGACACTGATGTTTCCCACAATCACCGGGCACAGATTGTTATGACAGAGCCACTTCTGGGGATCAATCATGCTGACTTTCTCATCGCGGGCAACCTTGCGCAGTGCATCCATTACATCGACCAACGTGGATCGATTAAGAGTGGCCACACACTGAGAGACATTGCGCCTATTGCTTGCAATGCAATCGGGTGGGACTCCAGGAATATCTGGAGTATCACCAAAAAGAATCGGCTCCATAGATGATGCACGCAAGGTCTGCACTAACTCGGTGTAACCCACTCGCCACTGACGTGACGAGACAATTCCACCTGTGTTGGCATCGCGATAACGCACATATTGTCCAGTGACGACAAAATCCACGCCTTCGTCTTTCATGTACTGCAGAGCATCTTCGCGCCATGGTGTGCAGTGTCTGTAGACGCCACCATTTTGCACGTTATAAATCGATAACTCAATCGGCGTACATCCACCTTGAGTGATGGCAATGAGTCGCCATTTGTTTGCAATGGCAATCTCATTGAGTGGTGAAAACCATTGTGCGGCGTGTGAATCACCGTAGAGAGCAACGGTGATTGCACCGGCTGGGTCTCCAAAGATGCAATCTTTTTTGACGGTCTCTTTGAAGAATTGGTGACAGTCGTTGTCATAGGTGATGTTGGTGTTTGTCTCGGCCTTGTTAGTGGGTGGGTCGAGATTGTCGGGCGCAACAGAGATAGAGAGGCCTTCAATGACTGGTGTGGGCGCACTATCTTTCACCATCGAGATGGGTTGAGGTCCAGACGGTGCGGCAATAGTGGTTGACGTCGCTATGGACGCAACTGATGTGGTCGAAGTTGCAAGAGTAGGAGTGGTCACTACAACACCAGTTGATTGGCTGGGCTGGATATAGGCCGCAGCAGCACCTGCAAGAACACCTGCCAGAATCAAAAACGCTCCGATGTTGAGAGTGAGTTGTGTGCGTTCGACAAGAAACTGTGCACGTCGTATGGGGTTTTCCAAGAACACATGAGTGATTTCGGTAGCAATGAGAACTGCAATAAGGATCACGATCCGATCCGTCACACTGAGCGAATCTCCGCGGGCAGCTTCCACAATGATGAGTGGCGGCCAGTGCCATACATAAAGGGAATAGGAACGCGCACCTATGTATTGCAAAGGTCGAAAGGACAACACTCTGTGCACCGAGAGGGGATGCAGTGTCGTCTCGGCGTGCGCGCGACCTGAGGCAATGATCAGTGCGGTACCCATCACCGGAAGTAGCGCAAGGTAGCCAGGAAATGCAGTGGCACCGTTAAAGGTCAGTACGGAGAACACGATGAGTGCAGCGCCTAACCATCCGATCCAAGGCCTCAACAGTCCTACTCGAGCTGCGAAGAATGGCCACAACACGGCCAACAGGGCACCAATGCCTAATTCCCAGGCGCGTGTATGTAGTCCGAAATATGACCATGACGGTTGCGATGTAGTGAATGCCACGCTCATCACAAATGATGCAACGACAATTGCGCTGACTAGCAAGAACACGCGTTGTCTGACCAATGTGCGACCTCGTGTGACCAGCACCATGAGTACAGGCCAAATTGCGTAGAACTGTTCTTCTACTGCCAGCGACCAGAAGTGTTGGAGTGGCGATGGTTGAAGTTGTGATTGCAGATAATTCGCACCGCGTGAGGCGAACAACATGTTTGGGAAAAAAAGTGCGGCTGCCACAATCTCTTCGGCGAAGTTGTCAAGCCGGGCTGGGCTTAGCCATACAATTCCCGCAATTGCAGTGACGGCCACCACGGCAAACGACACAGGCAATAGACGACGAATACGTCGCGCGTAGAAATCTCGCAGTGAGATTGTGCCTGTTGCTTCTTTCTCACGTAGTAAGAGTGCGGTAATGAGAAATCCGGAGATGACAAAAAAGACATCGACGCCGACGTATCCGCCATCGGTCCCTGGTACTCCAAAATGAAACAGCAACACCGCAATGACTGCGATGGCGCGTAGGCCTTCTATGTCCGAACGGTGCTCCACGCGTTATTCGCTACGTACAAGATCGAACAGAAGAATTTGTCCGCTGTAACAGGCAACCCACACTCGATTCTTCACGGCCTCATAAGTAATGCCGATGGGCCGCCAGCAAGTGTTGATGGTTTGCAAGGTCTTAAGATTTTCAGCCTTAAGGACGTTGATCTGGTTCGCTGTGTAATTCACTAGGTACAACGTTGTGCCATCTGGGGAGATATCCAAAGTGCGTGGACGTTCGGCAGTCCGCACATTCTTCAACAACTTCAAGCCAGGAACGCTGAGTTTGGACACGGTGTTGGACAAATTGAACGTCACGTAGAGGAATTGTTCATCTGGGCTCAGAACAATATGTCGTGGTGCAATGCCAGAGACTTTGGTCTTGCTGACAAGTTCCAAAGTGGTCAAATCAATGATTGCAATTTGTGCGAGGCCCATCACACTCACATAAGCACGCAGTGAATCTTTTGTAATTGCAATGCCACGTGGGTGCTTGCCCAACTTAATGGTTTTCACTGTTTGCATTGTGTTTGCATCAACAACACTGAGTGAAAAGCCACACCAGTTCGTGACAAGCACGTATTTTCCGTCATCGGTGGCTTGCACATACTTGGGTACAGAACCCACTCGCGCAGCTGCTACGACTTTCATAGTCGACATATCAATCTTGTAGAGATATGACTCATCAAAAGTGTTGCCGGCCTGGCATTCATCGTCGCCTTCGTTATTGAATCCTCGGCCATACATGGAATAGTTCGACACATAGGCAAATGAACCATCGGCGCTGAAGTCCGCCTCAACTGGAGAGCCAGTTACTTTGCCCTCGCCTTCGAGTCCCAACATCGATCGTGGCACTTCGTCAGAGATGCGCTTTATTGGCTCACCCTCTGAGTCATAGACACTGACGCCATGGGTGTACATCATGTTTTGTCCAATGACAAACCCCGTATTGGATGCGACCACAGATTTCGGGGTGATTTTGCCACCAATCTTTTTCACTTGGTTCAGTCGGTACTCCATCGCAGGAAACGGCAGAGGAGTAGGTGCAAGCTTTGGCGGAAGCGTGGTTGTGGTGGTCGTCGTAGTTGTGGTGGTCGTTGTTGTCGTGGTTGTGGTCGTTGATTGGGCAATACTGAGGACCGAACATGACGACAGAAAAAGACTTGCGGCACATACGGCCACGAGGGGGCGAAACATGAATGAAACGCTAGTGCTTCAGGCGTCGTCGGCGGGGTCTGTGGGCGTGGTCTCATAACCAGCCGCAGCAAGGCGTGCCAATAATTCGTCGCGAGGGCTCTCGCCAGGTGCTCGGGCCTTTTCGCTCGCAACTCGCCAGCCATGCCGAGAGGAATACACAAGTGGAGCCTCGCGGAGTCGGCCGTAGCCAAAGTCAGTCACACGTGCAAAGAGCAATTCATGATCAGCCATTGTCTTTGTATCGAAAATCTCTGCGTGGACCCAGGACAAACAATCCACCACGACGGGGTGATTGTTCACGGTGGAGAGATATTCGGGTGCGATGTAGTGAAACCTTCGACCTGGATATGAAAAGTATTGGCCTACATGCACCTGGTCACCGGCCAAAAACGAGACAGTGAATTGGCCACTGGCAATCATGAGTGGGTAGGTGTCGTGCTTGGGGGAAACGCTCGCCATGATGATGGGCTCTTCGAAGGACACTTGGGTGACCCAATGAGAGGTGTAGGCCCGTGTGATCCCGTCGTGTGTGGCGGCCACAACTTCGACTGCTTTGGCAGCTTGGCCGAGTGCTCGTTTGAGTTCTGGATCAATCATTATTGGAAACGCTAGGCCCAGATGACCCCATCTCGGTGGTGAGATGTTTCATGGGACCCAATAGTCCGACCAGCAACGTGACCGAAATAAACAGAAGGCCAATCACAAGCAAGGTGAGTGGAACTGACACTGACTCGATGATGAGGCCGAGGGCTAATGTTCCCACCGGTTGAACAACGTGTGTGAGAGAGAACAACGTGCCAAAGACTGGTCCATGGAGGTTTTCGGGAACACGACGTTGCACAAGAAAATTACTCATCGGACTGACAGGTCCGAACACCAAACCGAGTGCGAGCCCGAGACCAACAAACCAGAGCGCATTGGGTAGTAATGCCATGGCGCATACAACAAGACCAATGCCACTCATAGAGGTCATTACCAAAGTCGGAGGAGACATATGGGCAATGACACGATGAAACTGCAATGCACCTATGACTATGCCAATTGACATGGACGAGAGAATGAAACCAAGCACATGTGGTTGATCAAGATCCTTGAAATGTCGAGAGAGAACGATAGTTTCCACTGGCATGTAGATGGCTGTCAGCATGGTGTACAAACCCACCAGAGACAAAAGAGGCTTGTCGCGCCAGAGCACACTCATTCCCGTACGTGTTTCATGCATCACATTGGACACAGTGGCTTTTTGTGTAGGGCTTTCGGAAGTTGTGTCAACGCGTATAAGACGCACAGTTGCCGAAGCAAGCACGAATGCGAACGTGATGATTATGAAAGTTGTGTTGAGCCCAACAAGACCAATAAGTAACGCTGCTCCTGCGGGTCCTGCGATTGTTCCTGTAATGGATGACGCTTCAAATTGACCATTGAACTTTTCAAGCGATAGTTCTTCCTCGGAAGCCACGCGCTGAATCATTGACTTGCGGGCGGTGGCGCCGGCGGGGTCAAACATTGCTCCAAAGATTGCAATGAGCAATAGCCAAAGAAAATTCAAACCCACAGTGCCATTTGCAATCGGAAACAAAATGACTGAGGTGGCCGAAATGAGATCAGACCACATAGAGACGCGGCGTGATCCGAGAACGGCAATCACGCCTCCAATGATGGGTGCTGTGAAAATTACGGAGAGCCCACTGATGCCCAACACAATTCCGGCCTGCGCCGACGAGCCAGTGGTCTCCAAGACCAACCAGGGAACAGCTACATGCACCGCGGAATTGCCCGCACTGCCCAACACTGCAGATATCTGCAATAAACGACTGTTTCTGGGGCGCATGGAACCACAGTAGTTCCGTAGATGAAGAATAAATAAGGTCTGTTCACGTCCTACTGCAACTCAGGCTGCAATTCATGACAAAGTAGGTGGGTGCAAGGAGACATGCGATGAACGGTGACCAGATGATGCGAGCACACTCGGCATCTTTGCCAGGCCCTACCTTTGACAATCCCGCATGGGTGACTCCTGGTCCATTGCGCAATGCACGCGTCGCAATTGTGACCTCTGCAGCGCTGTATGTCTCAGGAGATGATCCATTCACTGCCACGGACACAAGTTTTCGAGTCATCGATCGCACACGTCGTGACTTAGTGATGGGGCATTGGAGTCCCAACTTTGATTCTGTAGGTGTGAAGTTGGATATCAACGTGGTCTATCCCATTGATCGTCTCGAAGAACTTGCCGCCAACGGTGTGATTGGTTCTGTGGCGCCGCGACACATTTCTTTTGCCGGAAACCAGCCCGATGACGTAGCAACAATTCGCTATGACTCTGGCCCGGCGGCTGCAGCACTGTTGCGCCAAGATGGCGTAGACGTTGTCATCTTGACGCCTGTTTGACCTCTTTGTTCGCGCACCGTGAGTGTGCTTGCGCATATTTTTGAAGCTGCCGGTATTGCCACCATCGTGTTGTCCTCCATCAGGGCGATGACAGAAAAAGTTGCACCACCGCGAGCATTGCATTGCGAATTTCCATTAGGGCGACCTTTGGGAATTCCTAACGACCCACAATTCCAGCACGACGTGTTGCAGAAGGCATTTGTATTGCTTGATGAAACACAAGGTCCTGTATTGGTCGATTACCCCGTTGTGATCGAAGCAGAGAGCGAGGCTGTTGCATGTGCGCTTCCGCCACGCTTTGATCCAGACGCACTGCCTGCTGTTGATGAAGCACGCGGAATTCGCAAGGCATACGACCGTGCGAAGGAAAAACGCGGAGTGACTGCGGTGGGTCGTGCTATTTCAGCAGACGATGTACCGAGTGCGCTGGAGGCACTACAACGTGTTATTGATGGCGAGCCATGGTCTGAGGTGTTGCCGGTTCCCAACACCACTGCGCTGTGCCATGACATTCGCACCTATTACGAAGAGGCAGCTCTTGAATTGGTGGATGGCCCGGCTCCTGGTGGTCGCGCCATGGAAGATTGGTTCTTTGAAAAGACCGAAGCAGGCCAGTTGGTGCTTGCGGCGCGTGCAGCCATTCGAGATTCGGGTGCGAAATTTCCCGTGTGGTTCTACATGACACCAGGGCATCGCTAGTTCTGCCACAATGAACCCATGAGTTCACAGCCACCTGTTTCCGTCACCCGCGACATTGCGGCTTCGC
Source organism: Actinomycetota bacterium (assembly GCA_009703125.1). GTDB lineage: Bacteria > Actinomycetota > Acidimicrobiia > Acidimicrobiales > Ilumatobacteraceae > UBA2093. Next base: position 40,111 of record WLGS01000001.1, on the reverse strand, counting down.
CACAAAAGATTTGGGAGATGGTCACTGACTTGCCTCGCATGGGGGAGTGGTCTCCAGAGAATCAAGGCGGCACATGGGCAAAAGATGCATCTGGTCCAAGCGTTGGCGCCACATTCAAAGGCCATAACAACAATGGCAAAAGGTCATGGTCCACATCTGTGAAGGTCAATGGTTGCGAGGCTCCACGACATTTCTCATTCGGCTTGATGGTCGGCGGGAAAAACTGGTGCGATTGGGTCTATGACATTGAACCCACTGCAACGGGTTCACGCGTCACACACAGCTGGATTGATCATCGTTCCAAGGTTGCCTCCACATTGGGCAAGTGGGTAAGCGGCGTAGCTGATCGTGCTGCACACAACAAGGCCAACATGGAAGTCACCATGGATAACCTCGCCAAGGCAGCAGAGGCCTCGTAACCCTCGTAGTTCTTGATCGGTGGGCCCCAATTGGGGTCGTTGTGCACCTCTGTGGCATCGTATGAGGGTTCTTTTTAAAGGAGTGCACATGGAAGTCTTGACAGAAATCACCAACAACATTCTGGTTATTACCTTGAATCGTCCTGAGGCAGGAAATGCTCTCAATGGTGCGCTCAGCGAAGGTTTGTCAAATGCACTGACAGATGCCGCAACAAACGACGAAGTGCGCGCAATCGTGATCACTGGCGCAGGAGAAAAGATCTTTTGTGCCGGGATGGACTTGAAGGCATTTGCTGCAGGCGAAGATCTGGCAAAGATTGGAATGGGTTTCACCGCCTTGCGCACATGCAAGAAGCCATTGATTGCTGCAGTAAATGGCCACGCGCTTGCAGGCGGCTTTGAAGTCGTGATGATGTGTGATCTTGTTGTGGCAGTGGAAACTGCACGATTCGGTATTCCAGAAGTGAAGCGCGGTTTGTTCGCAGCAGGTGGCGGTGTCCGTCTTCCTGCACGCATTCCTTTGGCGATTGCATTAGAGATGGGTCTCACAGGTGACCCCATTGATGCAGCACGTGCAGCAACTTTGGGCCTTATCAATCAGGTTGTTCCTGTAACGCAGTTACGCGACGCAGCACTTGCTCTCGCTGGTCGCATTACCGCCAATGGTCCATTAGCAGTGCAGGCAACTAAAGAGTTGATGCTTGACGAAATTGGCTCTGGTAACCCAGCCCTCATGGGTGAGTTACAAAAGAAAGTCTTCTCTAGCGAAGATGCCAAAGAGGGCGCAACAGCGTTTGCACAAAAGCGCGCACCTGAATGGAAGGGTCGCTAGTTGACCATTCTTTCGCGGCCTTCCCAGTAAGGCGCCCGAAGGTCCTTCTTGAGAATCTTTCCGCTTGGGTTGCGTGGGAGTGCATCGATCCAATCCACTGATGTGGGGCACTTGAACTTTGCAAGATTTGCCTTTGCGAATTCGATGATGTCGTTCTCTGTGACCTCAACGCCTGCTGCTTTCACAACAATTGCCTTCACGGTCTCGCCCCACTTGGCATCGGGAACACCAATAACTGCAACGTCTGCAATTCCTGGATGGCTCATCAATGCGCTTTCCACTTCTGCGGGGTACACGTTCTCGCCACCCGAGACAATCATGTCTTTCACGCGGTCGTGAATGTAGATGTAGCCATCTGCATCTTTGTATCCAGCGTCACCAGTCTTGAACCAACCATCTGAAGTGATCGATTCATCGGTTGCCTTCTGATTGTTCCAGTAGCCCTTCATCACTTGTGGTGACTTCACCCAAATTTCGCCGACTTCGCCGGTAGGTACTTCGGTGTTGTTTGCATTGTTCATGATGCGAATCTCTACGCCAGGGGCGGGGAGTCCACATGAACGCAAACGATGTGGGTTCGGACCATTGGGGTCGTGATCTTCTGCAGGAAGCAATGTGGTTGCACCAGTTGTTTCGGTGAGACCGTACACCTGCATGAAGTCGCACTTGAATGTCTCGACGCTCTTGGTGAGAACCTCTAACGAGATTGGCGATGCGCCGTACACCATGAGGCTCAAGCTGGAGAAGTCTGCATCGTTGACATTGGGCATCATCAACATGAACTGCAAGGCAACAGGCACGAGGAAACCGTGTGTGATTCTGTGTTCCTGAATCAAGTTAATGATGCCTGCAGGATCAAGTTCGCGCACGATGATGGATTTTGCGCCGACGTATTGTCCCGCAGTTGCCCAACCGCCACCACCAATGTGGAAGAGCGGCATGGCAACAAGGTTCACCATGTCATCGCTGAGCTTCCAGAACTGACGTGCACCAGGCAACAAACAGAAGAAGTTGTTGTTGGTGAGCATGACACCCTTAGGGCGACCAGTTGTTCCACTTGAGTACAACTGGAATGCAACATCGTGATCTTCAGAAATCACACCAGGGTCTTCAGTAGAAGCACCTGCAAGCCATGATTCATAATCAATGTCTCCGCCAGCACCACCGATGACGACAATCAACTTGGTGCTTGTGAGATTTGCGCGAATGGGTTCAATAACAGGAAGAAAATCAGCATGAACGACGAGCACTTTTGCTGCAGCATCATTAACAATGAATTCAACCTCAGGTCCTGCTAGTCGCCAGTTGATATCTACAGAGACTGCATTGATCAGTGAGCAACCATAGAAAATTTCAAAGTGTTCGATGCTGTTCTTGTCTAAGAATGCAACGCGATCTTGTGCATTGATACCTGCTGTGCGAAGTGCATTCGCAACGCGTACAGAACGCTCGAGTAATTCACCCCACGTACGTGTGCGTTGGCCTTCCACCAATGAGGTGGTGCCAGCCATGTTCTTGCCATGGGTGCGGATGATGTCTGCGATGGTGGTGATTTCCCTACTCATGAGGACAAAATCTATACCGCAAAAGTGACGTTCGGCACGAGAACATTTCGGCACGAATGAGGTGAAGGAAACTACACCTATTTATTTATGCACGCACTAATCGTCCAGGTCGTGCACCCGTGTCCGCACCGTTTCGACGCGTGACTAACCCATTGACGATGGTTGCAACGTAGCCATGGGCTGATTGGAGAAGGCGACGGCCGCCTGCGGGTAGGTCATTGACCGCCCGTGGGGCCTCGAGAGTCAAATTTTCAAAGTCAATCACGTTGATATCGGCCCGCATTCCAGGTGCAAGCACACCACGATCGGGCACGCCCATAACTTCTGCTGTGGCAGAGGTTTGAAGCCGCACGGCCTCTTCGAGTTCCAAGCGCGGTCCACGTTGACGGTCTCTGGCCCAATGCGTCAATAAATAGGTGGGAATGGATGCATCACAGATCATCCGCACATGTGCACCGCCGTCACTTAAGCCGTTGATTGCTGCAGGATGAGTCAACATCTCGTAAATCACGTCATGGTTTTCACCGACGTAGTTCAGTGTGGGAAACATCAGTGATGCGGTGCCGCCCTGCTGATTCAAAAGGTCATAGGCCATTTCAAAAGTTGAGACGCCGGCAGCTTCGGCTAGTGCTTTCACCGACATCTCGTGGGTGGGTTCGTAATCAACGGTGTCACCCATGGAATACAAGAGATGCGGAATCATTCCCAATGCGGGACCTAGTCCATCAAATTGAATGCTGGGGTCCGACGCAATGTCGGTTTCGGAAAGAATCTTTGCGCGAATCTCAGGCCGTGCAAGTTCGCGGCGAAGATCATCGAGAGAAAGCGTTGACGACAATTCAATAAAGGTGGGTCGCTTTGCGAAAGGGTGATAGCCGGCCCAATTGATCATCATGCCGAATGGTCGTGCAGCAACTTGCGGACGTAGGTAGCCACCTTTGGCAAGAACATCACTGGAAAAGTCAAGTGCATACTTCCATGCATCAGGCATCGTCATGTATTGCAACAACAGATAGGTCACTTTGAGATCTGTACGCAATGCAAGATCGCCCATCCATTCCATTTCTTCTTTCATTCCCATGGTGGGCTGGTTGCCGCCATCGGGAAGTACTTCGGGTGCAACTTCAAAAATTCCACCACCGCCGGCAACTAACGCATCTGCAAGTGCATTCAATTCTTCGCTATTGGCAAAAGTTCCAGGTACGGGCTCGCCGTCTTTTGCTTTGTGTCCCATTGTGCGACTCGTAGAAAATCCGATGGCGCCGGCTTCGCGTGCTTCACGCACAATGCGTGCCATTTCATTTATATCCGCGGCCGTTGCATCTTCATTGCGTGCGCCACGTTCTCCCATTACATAGCCACGTACTGCACCATGGGGAACATACGCTGCAACGTCTACTGCATAACGACGTTGATCAATTGCATTCAGGTATTCCGGGAACGTTTCCCAATCCCACGTGATTCCCTCATGCAGTGCAGTGCCGGGAATGTCTTCAACACCTTCCATCAACTGCACAAGCCATTCCTCTTTGCCGGGGCGCACGGGTGCGAAACCTACGCCGCAGTTTCCGACAACAACAGTGGTTACTCCATGTGCGCTTGAGGGCTCAAGCAAAGTATCCCAACTGACTTGACCGTCGTAATGGGTATGAATATCGATGAAACCTGGAGTGACAAGCAAACCTTTGGCATCGATTTCTTCGTGAGCGTCCGCATCAATGTGGGTATCAATCTGTGCGATAAGACCGTCTTGGATTGCAATGTCTCCGACCCAGCGTTGCGCGCCTGTGCCGTCGATGATGGTGCCGTTGCGAATGATGATGTCAAACATGACCTACCCCCTGTGGGCATGGTAGTCGTCTCGGGCGATGCGAATTCTCTTGGAATCGCGTCAGGTTCGACTCTCGGTACATGGGCGTTGCTTCCTAGTATCAACAGGAGAGACAAGGGGGCACTATGGCTCTAACAGAGACCGCGACACCAGGGATCCGCCAGGGGATTGAGCATTTCGATGTCTTGATTGTGGGGGCAGGTATCTCTGGGGTAGGCACGGCCTACCACATGCAAGACCAAGCACCTGAGAAGAGTTTCGTTGTTCTTGAGGCCTATGAAACCTTCGGCGGCACCTGGCATATGCACAAGTACCCGGGTGTGCGTTCTGACTCCGACTTGTACACATTCGGCTATCGCTTTAAGCCATGGACAGGCACACCGATTGCATCATCGGCGGAAATCAAGAAGTACATGGGAGAGGTGATCGAGGACAACAACCTCGACCAGCACATTCGTTACCGCCATCGCATCACGGGTGCGTCATGGTCCAGTGCAGATAATCGTTGGACAGTTGATGTCACCAACTTGGCGACCAATGAGAAGTTCCAGATGAGTGCAAACTTTCTTTGGATGTGTCAGGGCTATTACAAGCACTCTGAGGGGTATACACCCGAGTGGCCCAACATGTCATCGTTCAAAGGACAGATTGTGCATCCGCAAACATGGCCCGATGATCTTGATTACAAAGACAAGCGCGTTGTGGTCATCGGCTCTGGAGCGACATCTGCAACTTTGGTGCCCGCAATGGCAAAAGATGTTGCCCACATCACAATGCTGCAGCGCTCGCCGACGTACTTTGTACCAGGACGTAATGCCAATGAACTTGCAGACACACTTCGTCAATTAGAGATCGACGAAATGTGGATCCACGAGATTGTGCGTCGCAAGGTGTTGTTTGATCAGAAAGTCATTGCTGATCTTGGTTTCCAGCAGCCTGACTTTTTGAAAGAACAGTTGCTCGAGGGAATCAAACCATTGCTTCCCGAAGACTTCGACATGAAGCATTTCACTCCGAGCTATCGCCCGTGGCAACAACGTCTTGCATTTGTTCCCGACGGTGATCTTTTCGCCGGTATCAAGTCGGGCAAAGCAAGCGTGGTAACCGATGAGATTGAGACATTTAATGAAAACGGCATTCTCACCAAAGGCGGTGTGCAATTAGACGCTGACATCATTGTGACTGCAACAGGTTTTCATCTTTCCGTTTTGGGTGACATTCCTTTCGTTGTAGATGGAAAGCCTTTGGAGTGGAGCCAGACGGTGACGTATCGAGGAATGATGTTCACTGGTGTTCCCAATCTTGCATGGGTCTTTGGATACTTTCGCGCAAGTTGGACACTGCGCGTGGACATCATGGCCGACTTCATCATGCGCATGTTTGCATTAATGGAGAAAAAGGGCGCGCATAAGGTGACCCCACAATTGCGCCCCGAAGACGCCGAGATGGAAATTGGTCCATGGATGGACCCTGACAATTTCAACCCGAACTACCTGATGCGTGCACAACATCTCATGCCAAAGTCCGGCAAGAAAGATGAATGGATGCATAACCAGGACTACTGGCTAGAAAAAGACATTCTTCCTAACGCTGATTTAGAAGACGGCTGCCTGCGATTTGAGTAACTGTCAGCTCTGGTGAGCGGGGCAGACGCCAATTTTCTTGTAATGGCACCAGTTACACAGGTTTGTCACATTGCAGACGAACTCACCTGTCTCACATGCTTTGTCCAGATTTTCTTTTGTCTCCACGATGGTGCCTTTGGCAATGGACAGCTTCACCGGAGTGACTTCAAGTTCCAACTTTGTGGAGTGCGCCAAATACAAAAGTTCAAGCTGTGATGTGGGAACACCATCAGATGATTCCAGCATGAGTGCATAGGCAAGTAACTGAAAGAAGGTCTTGTCTTCGGAATCAAATTTCGGATTCGGAATTTTCCCCGTCTTGTAATCAGAGATGACGGCAAATTGTTCGTCGTTGATGGCAACACGATCGATAATGCCCTTCATGCGGACACCTTCAACTTCGGCCACCACGGTCATTTCCATGTCATCTAGATCTGTCTCTGCAGGATCTTCTAAGTTCCACAGATTCGTCATGTTCTTAAATGCAGTGACTTTGAAATCTTTTGTACTGCCCAAGGGTTCGGCAAGTGCGGTGACGCGATTTTCCCAATCATTGGCTGTCCACAGATTTCCCGCCAAGGTACGCACGGCATCTACATTGCGTTCTTCGTGGGGTAATTGATACAGGTGTTCCAGGACTTCGTGCACAAAGTTGCCCACATGTGTATGCCAAGTAGGTGGCTCTTTGATGTTGTCGAATCGACCGAGTTTGAACTTCTGCGGACAATCCTGAAATGTACGAATTGCCGAAGGCGACAAATAATCCGGTGGAGTAAACATGTGCTCAGTTTGACATGTTTTTAGGGTTAGCCGGTGATTTGGTTGAGTGCACCGCGAGTATGAATGCGCTCGAGAAACTCAGGCTCATAGGCAATAGATGGATCTTTGCGTACTTCTTCATCGAGTACCACTGCGTCATCGCCAACAAGAATTCGCCACTTACCTTGGGCCACTTCGGAAAGAATATGCGCCGATGCATCTGCTGCTGTCATAGGTGCTGCGTCGCGGAATCCTTCGGCTCCCATCTGCAACAAGACGCGAATATCTTCATCGCTAGCAGACGATGTATCGATTCCTGATTTCTCATAACGCTCACGAATTTGTGCAATCTGCTCCACGCTCATCTCTTTGGGATCATTGCCGTGCAGTTTGCCAGAGTTAATCATGATGCTGGTTCCGATATGTCCTGGCATCACCACAGATACACCGAGTGTGGGTGCAGTGAGACGGAAGTCAGTGATAAGTGCTTCAGTGAAACCCTTCACGGCAAACTTTGCTGCACTGTATGCCGAGTGTGACACGCTGGGCCCAAGAGAAGCCCAGAAACCGTTGACAGAACTTGTGTTCACAATATGCCCGAATGGTGCTTTCAATAGCAATGGCAAGAAGGCGCGCGTGTTCAAATACACGCCACCCCAACACACATTGAATGTCTTTTCCCATTCCTCGCGGGAGTTGTCAATCAGGCTTCCGCCACCACCGATTCCTGCATTGTTAAAGAGAACATGTACATGCGGTTTCCATGCGGCGACCGCATCACGAAATGCGAGGACTTGTGTTTCGTTGGAAACATCGGCCACAAAAGTCAACACTTCGCCAGGGTGTGCATCATTCACACACATCTGTGCGGTCTCTTCAAGATTCTCCGCAATCACGTCACAAGTTGCAACGTGGCAACCTTGCTGTGTGAGTTGGCGCACCAACTCACGACCCATCCCAGTTCCACCACCGGTGACTACCGCGACAAGACCTGTATAACCATTGGAAAAACGTTGCGACACGGAGCCCCCTTGTATTCGTTGCATACAACAACACATGTACAGTAGTGCGCCACAGCACCTCCATCACGAGGCGACACAGCCCCTCCATAGAGTGAGGGCATGCGTAGATTTAGTTCCCGTCTTGTGAGTTCCTCGTTCTTGGCTATTGCCGTTTCCATATTTGTGGTCGGGGTCGTGTGGGCAAGCTCGGGTGCTCTGCAAACTTCCGACAACTCCAGCACAGTGGCCACCGTTACGGTGCCTGGCGATGGTGAAGAGGGAGAAGATGGTGATGTGCCAGGAATAATCCCCGGTGATGAGATTGACGAGTTGCGTCGACTCGTGGAAGATCTCACGAATCAAGTGGAAACACTGACGGGAACAATTGCCACGCTTCAATCAGATGTTGCTGATGCCGAACGTGTGGCTCGCGAAGCCGCCTCGGCGGCAGGCAAGGTGAAGTCCATTGCTGATGGCGCAGCGGCTGATGCAGACGAAGCGCAACGCGTGGCGAACGAAGTGTCGACCCGTTTTGGCGTGGTTGAATTGCGCACGTCAAAACTCAATGAAGAAGGCATCTATTCCGGCGCCATCAATCCCAGTCAGTTGTCGCGAAGACTCACTCCCGCCGACATGACAGGCAGTTGGCCACTGGACCGTGTGACAGGGGAAATGGAGACTAAGCATCTACTTCTCCCATTTTCTGGAAACTGTTCACCCCGATTTGGGTTCTATTCAGTTTTGGTGAGCGATCCATTTCGCCGAGTGGCGTGTGAACGCGTTGCGAGTCAGTAGTCGTTACTTCGAAAGTCGAAGTGTGCGAATCTGAAATGCTTCGAGTGTGAGTTGAATTGCACCATCGGTTGTGCGCCAAGCATCGCCACAGGGCACCTCTAACGCATCGCAGTCAGATACCACAGCAAAACCAGGAACGGTCAAGGCTCCGTTCGCGCGACCACCAGTTGTTTCCCAAAGACGAATAATGATGTCGCCGTTGTCATTATCTGCGGGTTTGAGTGCGCTGATCATGACACCGTCGATGTCAACGTCCACATGGAACGGTGTCACTTGAGGTACGCCATCCACAATGCGTAGTGGATGTGCAATACGTGAAGCTTCGAGTTCAATACCGTGCACAATGGGGTCACCGTCGGTCAACAACACGGACCATTCAATTTTCTGTCGTCCACGATCGGCAAAAGGATCAGGGAAGCGTGGTGCGCGTAACACAGTGAGGCGTATCTGGTTGTCACGCACGTCATAACCACGTGGGCCATCTGCTAGCAGTGCTACGCCAAAGCGAGGTTCATGCACTGCGGCATAACGATGTCCGCACACTTCAAACTGTGCAAGATCCCAACTGGTGTTTGCATGTCGTGGTCGACGAACGTGACCGAATTGTGTGCCAAACACTGCCTCTCGAGCATGAACATCAGTCGGGAGACACCATTGCAATCGTTGTTCGTTCTCTTGCCAGTTGGCATCAAGGGAAATGTCTAGTCGAGGGGAACCCGCAGAGATGGTGTAGCGCACAGTGAACTGTGATGCTTCTGTTGCGTAGGAGCACTCCACAATCGCTCGCATGGGTGAGTGTTCCACCAGTGCTGCAACACCGTTGTGCAATGTCATTGTCGCAGGAGCATTGGCATCTGCCATATCGATGTCCCATGCGTCGTATTCGGCGGGGCGATCGTTGCGCAAGGTGAATGTGGGGAATTGTCCTTCGGGTAGGACATTTCGCGCACCATTGCTCAGTGATGTGATGGTTCCGTCGTGTGAGATGGATACATACAGATGGCCATTGTTGATGTGCCATTCGTTCTTGTCTTCCCTCACGTGCACAATCTCGCCGAACCATTCAGGAAGAACGTCTTCCGTGGCCGCTGTACTAAAGGGCGCCACATTGACCCATGCAGGCACACCATCCACATCAATTACTTGCTGGATTGCAACAGGCGCTGGGTTCAACACATGCGTTGGGCCTTGTTCTACAGGAATCAATCGCGCAAGAATGACTTCGATTTCTTCTGCAACCGCAGCGAACTCAGCTTCGGCATCCTGGTGAACCCATGCAATGGAAGAACCTGGAATGATGTCGTGGAACTGCTGCGTCAACACTCTTTGCCACAGTTCATCAATGGTTGCGGGACGGAAGCCCACAGTTGCAGACCACAATTCCAGCTCGTGCAGCAATCTCTCGCTCCAACGGTTGCCCTGCTTTGTTCCTATTTGTGTGGAATACGTACCGCGATGTTTTTCGAAGTACATCTCGCCGTTCCACACCGGCGCATCATCTTGGTATTCATCCATTAACTGGGTAAAGAATTGATCCACCTTGCTAAAAGTGACGCGAGGTACTTGGTCGAGGTCATGGGCAAGACGTCCGCGCTCAATCATTGTTTGTGTAGGTCCGCCGCCACCATCGCCATGTCCGTAGAGAACTAATGAATGTGACGAACCTGCATGATCTCTGTAGTTACGCTCGGCAAAACGTAACTGTGATGGAAGCAAAAGTGCGTTGTAGGTATCAATGGGGCTGAAGTGGGCAAAGACCTTTGAACCATCTAGTCCTTCCCACCAGAAACTGTGGTGCGGCATTCTGTTGGTTTCATTCCAACTCAACTTTTGCGTAAAGAACCACTCGCAACCTGCATGCGCAACAATTTGAGGAAGTCCTGCGGGATAGCCAAAGTCATCAGGCAAGAAAGCACCACGGCACGTTGTATTGAACCAATCTTGAAATGACCGTTGTCCTTGTACAAGTTGGCGTAACAGGCTTTCGCCAGAGGGCAAGTTGAGATCTGTCTCCACCCACATGCCGCCCACGATTTCCCATCGTCCTAGTGCAACGAATCTTTTTACTTCTTCAAATACTTCAGGTGCATCTTGGGCAACCCAGGCATAGTGCTGTGCTTGGCTATGACAGAACACGTAATCCGGGTTGGCCTTGAGAAGTGAAAGAGCATTTGCAAAAGTGCGCACCACTTTGCGACGTGTCTCACGGATAGGCCATAGCCATGCCGTATCTAGATGCGCATGTCCTGTTGCTGCAATACGATGTGCAGAAGGTCCGTTACCCATTCCCAACACAGCATCAAGTTCTTTTCGCGCATGAGGCAAGGTGGCAAAGAAGTCGTTTGTATTGAGTGCCTGATCGCACTTCTCTAATGCAGAAAAAATGCGTGCACGTGCTGGTGAATGTGTCTCAAGATCGAGGCACAAGTTGATAGTGGTGTGAAGTGCAATAGCCATCTCTTGTACATCTGCACGAAACACACACAAGCGTGCTGTACGGAATGTGTACAACGGGTTGGTGGGAGCAGTGGCTGGGTCGCCAAAAAGTGTGGGACCAAAACCATGCTCATGACCCGCAATGATGGGAGTTGCTGCAGCCTCAATCCATAACTCAATGACATCGCCCTTGTGCGGTGTCCCCAGATGAACAATCCGGCGATCTGGTTGTACAGCTTGCACGCGCGCGCCATCACGCCAAGCCATGGCCTCTACCTGGAATCCATCGCCACCACCAATAAAGCCGACATCAAGATGAGCAACAAGTGGCTTGCCTGCAAGTTCGGCCGGCACTGTGGCTGTGAGATGAAACCAACGTGTGTGCCATGGGCGTCCCCATTTGGTGCCCAGAGAAAACTTCTTCACAGGTGATGAGATCGCTTCGCGAAAGTCAGGTGAAGTGAAGAATTCCTCAGTAGCCATCACATCAAAATTCAGTCCATTACCAAAAATGTGAGGAGTGATGCGTTGGTCAAGCAGGCGTTGTGCACGTTGCATTGCGGGGGCGGTCACACGATGTGCCATGTCAATGACTCCTTAAGGCTCGACTATGGGGAAACCCGTAGACACATCATCCATATTGCCAAAAATGGTGAGCAACGCCGAAGCGTCGCCTTCGAGCGTGATCTGTCCCGCTTGTATTTGGTCCATAAATGTGGTCGCTTGAGTGATGATGTCAATAAATGTGGTGCGGCGCATCGTGATGGATACCACTGCGTCTGAGTCATGGCGCCCTGGGGAATACCACAGCGTGCGATTTGAGACTCCAAGAACCCATGTTTCGCCCACGTCTTCAAAAGTCCAATTCACAGACATGCGAATTCCACCAAGCTCTTCTTGCTTGATGCGCACTGAGATGGAATCAAACACTTGCTCAATAGTCATTGCGCGGAGTAGTCCTCGCGCACGTACTGCACCTGTGGTGGCTCGTGGCGGACCTTGACGCAGTTCTTGTGCGCCCATGAGATAGGCATTGCGGAACGTGGATGATTCGCTTTGGTAACCCAATTGTTCAAGTGCATCGGCCTGTAATTCGCGTGCGGAAGTATTCGTAGGGTCGGCGAATACAAGATGATTCACAATCTCTGTCACCCAGCGATAGTCACCTTCATCAAATGCTGTCCGAGCAGTCTTAAGTAATGCATCAGCACCACCGGCAAGTTGCACGTATCGCTTGCCTGCTTCGATGGGTGAGTACTTGTTGAGATTTGCAGGATTGCCGTCATACCAACTTAGGTATCTCTGGTACACAGCTTTCGAGTTGTGAATCAAATCTCCGTAGTAACCACGAGTGTGGTCATTAGCAAGAAACTCATCAGGCAATGACAAAGCCTCTGCGATTTCCGTGGCGACATAACCCTTGTTGGCTAAGCGCATGGATTGGTCATGCATCCACTTGTACATGTCGCGCTGTGTACGCAAGAACTCGTTTGCGTCTTCGTTGCCCCAACGTGGCCAGTTGTGTGAAGTAAACAACACGTCAATTTGGGCACCAAAAAGGTCGATTGCTTCGTTGATGTACTTTGACCACTTCAATGAGTTACGCACTAACGCGCCGCGAATAGGTACGAGGTTGTGCATCGTGTGGCTGCAGTTTTCTGCCATACACAATGCGCCTAGGTCAGGAAAGAAAAAATTCATCTCAGCGGGTGCTTCTGTCTCTGGTGTGAGTTGAAACACAATGCGCACACCATCCACCACCATCTCTTGTCCAGTACGTGTGATGTCAACTGTGGGAGCAATGAGACCAGGCGCACCCATAGGAATGACGCCTCCCAGTCCGCAGTCAATATGACCCGTTGGTGCAGGAGGAAGGAGAGGACCAAATTGATACGTCGCACGCCGCGCCATTGCAGGGCCCGCGATCACATTTTCGCCCACGGTTTCATGCAAGAAACCTTCTGGTGCAATCACCATGCAACGACCTGCATCCACATCTTCTTGAGAGGTGACTCCTAAAACTCCACCAAAGTGATCTGTATGTGAGTGGGTGTAGATCACTGCCACTACCGGCTTGTGGCCCACATGTGCGGTGATGAGTTCATAACCTGCGCGCGCGGTTGCCTCCACAGTGAGTGGGTCAATCACAATCCAGCCAGTTGCACCTTCAATAAAGGTGATGTTGGAGATGTCGTAGCCACGTACCTGCCACACACCGGGACGCACTTCGAAAAGACCGTGGTGATTGTTCAGTTGTGCATGGCGCCACAAACTCGGATTTACAGTGTCGGGGGCAGGGTTTCCTACCGCAAGAAATGTGTAGTCATTGACGTCGCTGACCTTGCGACCGTCCTCTTCTATGCGTCCGGTGGGATGGGATGCGATAAAGCCACGGGCAGCACGTTCGAAATCGCCCGGATCATGTGGGACTGTGCACGCCTGATTGCGTTTTTGGGTATGGGCCGTTGCCGGTTTATGTGCCTGTGTTGCGGACATGGGTGCCTCCCGAATCAGAACTGAATAAATGACCCTAGTCAGAATCACTAGTGAGGTGAATTGTCCAAATTCAGGGTCCGCCTCTGTCGTTACAAGTCTGTGAGAACTAGGGTGAAAGAAGTCGGGCCGATGGGCCCTCACACGACAGGGGAGAGGCGATGCCAAAGCCGGGAATGCACTCAGGGTCTGAGACCGATGACGCAATGAATCTTGCGATGTCCGAAAAGGTCATTCCACTTTTCAATGCAGTGAAGAAGTTCATTGCAGAAGAAGTGGAACCAATGTCGGAGAAATTCTACGAACTTGGAGAAAACCGCGCGAACCGCTGGGATTACGCACCAGGTCAATTGGAACTGCTTGAGGCAGTGAAGGCAAAAGCAAAGTCACAAGGTTTGTGGAACTTCTTTTTGCCCAACGCCGAAACTGGCGAAGGGCTCTCCAACTTGGATTATGCCTATATCGCAGTTGAGTTGGGGAAAAACCCACTCGCATCTGAATCCTTGAACTGCTCAGCTCCCGATACCGGCAACATGGAAGTGCTGGAGCGCGTGGGAACACGGGAGCAAAAAGAGAAGTGGCTTACTCCATTGATGAATGGCGAGATTCGCTCTGCCTATGTCATGACTGAACCCGATGTTGCATCGTCTGATGCAAAGAACTTGCAGTGCCGTGCCTATCTCGATGGTGACGAATGGGTCATCAACGGAGATAAGTACTACGCCTCAGGTGCAGGAGATCCTCGTTGCAAGATTCTGATTGTCATGTTGTTGACAAGCCCTGATGGCCCACCGAGCCGCAAGCACTCACAAATCCTCGTACCGATGGATACACCTGGTGTGCAAATTGTGGGACCGATGGAAGTCTTTGGTGAAGATGACGCACCTCATGGTCACATGCATTTGCGTTTCAACAACGTGCGCGTGCCAAAAGAAAACATCTTGTTAGGTGAGGGGCGTGGCTTTGAAATTTCACAGCTTCGACTCGGACCTGGTCGTATTCATCACTGCATGCGTTCTATTGGAGCCGCAGAGCGCGCACTTGAATTGATGATTCGTCGTGGTCTGACCCGTGAAGCATTTGGTCGCCCCATTGTGCGTTTAGGGAAGAACCCAGAGGTCATTGCAAAAGCACGTATTGAAATTGAAGCATGTCGCTTGATGGTGTTACGCGCTGCAAAAGCAATGGACACCATGGGAAATGCGGAAGCTCGTATTTGGGTTTCTGCAGTAAAGGCCATGGTGCCAATTCGTACATGCCAAATCATTGACGAAGCCATTCAGATACACGGTGCGACTGGCGTCTCGCAGTGGTCGCCTCTTGCACGTATGTATGCAAGCCAGCGCACACTTCGTATTGCAGATGGACCTGACGAAGTGCATTGGGGTGTAGTTGCTCGAGCCGAGATCAACCGATACGAAGGCGAAACAACACCACCTAAGCCCACGGTGTATCGCGGCATGTTCTCCGGACCAGCCTGATAGACCGCAATGTATTTTTCTGCGTGGGCAAATAGCGCACATCCTTGGACCGAAGTACGAGATTTCGTACTTGAGATTGAAAAAGTGGGTTGGGATGGCTTTTGGTATGCCGACCACTACATGCCCAACACGCCCGACGGAGAACCTATTGGTGGTGATTTCCATGAGTGCTTCAGTGTGCTCTCGGGGCTTGCTGCAGTGACCCAGCGGTTGCGTTTGGGTTCGTTAGTCACGCCCACCACAATGAATCATCCTGCACTGATTGCGAATCGAGCAGCAACAATTGATCGCATCAGTAATGGCCGATTTGTGTTGGGCATGGGCGCTGGTTGGCAAGTCAACGAACATAAAGCCTTCGGCATCGAGTTGTTTGGAAATAAAGAACGCGTAGATCGTTTCGCTGAAGCCATTGAAATCACCTCGCGCATGCTGTCCGAAGATCGAGTGTCTTTCGCTGGAGAGCATTTCACGGTGACCAATGTGCCCTGTGAGCCCAAACCTGTGCAAAGTCCATTGCCTATTTTGGTGGGCACCGGTGGCGCACGCATGTTGCGCCTTACTGCGCGATTCGCACAGGAATGGAACACCTGGGGTACTCCGGAAGTGGCTGGTGAAGTACTTGCCACTTTGCGTCAGGCATGTGAAAAGGAAGGGCGAGATTTTGCCACTGTGCGTAAGTCGGTGCAGCCCTTGTTCTTTTTTGTCAATGACGATGCGGCCGCAGAAAAACTACGGGCACTCGTTCCCGCGGATCGTTCAATAGTCGGCACGTCCGCACAGATTGTGGACGCGGTTGGTCAATATCAAGCTCTTGGTTTTGACGAAATCTGTGTTCCTGATTTCACTCTTGGTGGTTCACCTGAACAACGCCGAGAGGCCTACGACAAATTCTGGACAGAAGTAGCTTCGCAGTTTCGGTAATCACCCGTTACTGGGGTGACGAAGACGCATGGGCCTCGTCGCGGCAATCATCACAGGCGGGAATACCAATTTTCTCGATGCATGATGTGCACACCAAGATTCTCTTGCGACAACTTAAATTCTCACAGTTATGAAAATCATGAGTGGGTCCATCGCAGTAATCGCATTCGCCAATGATTTTGTCGTTCTTGCCGTATTCAAGGCGCAGGCGTTCATCAAAGACATACAGCGAACCCTCCCATAATCCTTTGTCGCGATATTGCTCTGCATATCGCACGATGCCGCCTTCAATTTGATACACCTCTTGGAATCCACGGTTTTTCATAATGACGGACAACACTTCGCAACGAATTCCACCAGTGCAATAGGTGATGACAGGACGATTCTTTAGGTGGTCGTACTTTCCACTTTCCAATTCACGCACAAAATCAGGTGTGGTTTCCGTATCAGGAACGATCGCATTGCGGAAGCGACCGATGCGTGCTTCAAATGCATTCCGTCCGTCAAAGAACACCACATCGTCGCCACGTTGACCCACAAGTTCATTGACTTGAACAGGTGTGAGGTGAGTGCCTCCGCCTAGAACACCCTCGGTTGATACCTTGATCTCTTCGGGAACACCAAAGGTCACAATTTCATCTCGCACCCGAACACGTAGTCGCGGGAAATCATCGCCACGTCCTTCCGACCATTTGAAATCGATGTCTTTAAAGGATTCGTATTCTCGTGTTTCTCGCACATACAGCTTCACATTCGGTAGTGGACCGCCCACAGTGCCGTTAATTCCATCTTTGGAAATGATGATCCGGCCTTTGAGACCAAGACGTTCGCACAGCGATTTCTGCCACATCCGAATGGCAATCGGATCGGCTAACGGTGTGAATTTGTAAAAGAGAACAATCTTGTTTTCGATGCCTTCAATTTATCGGGCACATCAATCAGGTTCTGATACTTCAATAGAGGGAATTGTGCTGGAAGGAATAGGACGAGAAGGTAGGGGTACTGCTCGGGGATTGAAACTGAATACAGCAGACGGGGCAATCTGAACGGGTGCAAGTAGGGAATTGTTGGGTGCAAGTTTGCCGTCTTGATTCACAATGAGGTCAATCTCGCGGGTGCGTGCATCGGGATTCACGGCAATAGGAAGTCGACCGAAGTCTTCACCCCGTGATCCCTTCAATGAAACCTCAATGGAGTTTTCTGCAATACGTGAGACAGTCATCTGTTCACCTGCAGCCAAAGTGCGTCGTGAAAGTGCACTTCCCGCAGCCACACTCACGCGAGCCACGTTTTGGCTCGGTGCACGAATAGTTGTGTTGTCGCTACGCACAGCAAGCAACGATGTCGATGAACGTGTTGCGGACACCACAGTGTGTGCAAGATCTCCGGACACTTGGACAAGCCCGTCTCCGGGCCGTTGAATTCCCAGCACTACATCTGCTGCAGGAACGTCTGGAGAGACACGCCGAACTTCAACATCGAAATCTCCCACATCTGCAGGCAATGTGACTGTTGCAAGACCACCAGTTGCGCCTTTGCCAATCACATAAGTGGCACCGGGAATGGTATTTGTCAGTTGTGTGGGTGTGGCTTCAATTTTTCCATTGCGTGAAGTGATGTAAAGAAATCCCGCAGCATTTGTATCCCGAGATGCCAAGGTGATCACTGTGGGAGAAGTAGAACTGGTGGTTGTGCAGAATGAACATCGGAAGGGGCCTTTGCGCGCCGACATTGGTGTGAGTTCCAATGTCCCCGTAGTGCCCTCCCAATCGATTTTCTTACCGTCGATGCGGGTAGTTGCATTCGCATATGTCCAGATGTTTGTTTGGGTGTCGATAAGAATTTCTCTGCGCTCGCCAGGAAAATTGT
This sequence comes from Actinomycetota bacterium, assembly GCA_009703125.1. Lineage (GTDB taxonomy): Bacteria > Actinomycetota > Acidimicrobiia > Acidimicrobiales > Ilumatobacteraceae > UBA2093. The sequence continues at coordinate 22,084 of WLGS01000001.1, read as the reverse complement.
TGTCATACACATGAATGACAAAGTGTGTGTCGCGGTGGGTGACGGCAAAGGGAGTTACTGCATGGCCAGATGTGCCGAAATACATTCCGACGGTGTGGCCCGTTGAATTAGCTAATCCCACAATGACATCGTCGACAAGTTCTAGAGGAGTGCGCTGTCGCGATGCTGCTGCACGATCTGCAACTTCTGGAAGAAACTGTGTGGCCCACCAATACACAAGCGCTGCATCAAGTGATCCATCACCTCGCTGAAGATCAGCAACCTCTGATGCACCGGTGCGAAACATTGACGGATGATCAAGGTTCATAAAAAAGCGCGTGCTGAGTGTGGCTAATCCCTCACAACGTCCGCCGGATAATGCGGTATTCCATTCTTCAAGTTTTTGCAAAGTGGCAGGACGCAGAACACATTCATTTTCAGGCCCAGTTGTGCACACAGTGCTTCTTCCAAAAAGATCTACCAAGGTTTGAACAGTGACATTGGCATCGGCTTGTAGTGAACGTCCCCAGTTGGTGAATGCAAAATCATCGTTGCTGATGCGAAAGCCATTATCTATACATAATTTGCCTTCGCCCAACTCTGGCGCATTGAGGTTGGTGCAATTGGCAATGATGCGTTCGACAACAGCAGGGTCAATAGACGGAGCCGAGAAGTCTGACGTGCGCGTACATCCTGTGATGATTAGGGCAGTCAATATCAGTATGGAAAAGAGTCTTTTTTGCCCCACACCTCAAACGATAGGGAATAGGGCAACAAATGTGAAAGCATGGGCTCCCATGTCGAATGCTGTTACGCCACCCATCAAGATTTCCACTGTCACACTTGTGGGCTTGGCTGCGGGCATGTTGTCGGGAATGTTTGGCGTGGGTGGTGGAATCTTGATCGTTCCAGGTCTTGTTCTCATCGCAAAAATGGACCAACGCATCGCTCATGGCACGTCTTTGGCAGCGGTGCTACCTATTTCTTTGGCCTCGCTGATGAGTTACTGGAGCCAAGACAAGGTCGATTGGTCGGTGGGGTTCTGGCTCGCGCTGGGGGCAATCTCTGGTGCGTTGTTGGGCACAAAATTGCTGCATGTATTGCCACATCGCACGTTGGCACTGGGTTTTGCAGGCTTGTTGATTGTCACTGCAATTCGACTGTTTCTGCCACTTACATCAGGTGAGCGCGATCCTTTAGAGATAGCAGCGGTTATCTCGCTGATTGCCGTAGGTGTAGCGACGGGCATTTTGGCTGGGCTGCTGGGAGTGGGCGGTGGAGTGGTCATGGTGCCGGCCATGATGATGTTGCTCACCATGCCCTCGGCATATGCGAAAGGGACTTCTGTTGCGGTGATCATTCCCACTGCACTGATGGGCACTTGGCGAAATCGTACGAAGAAGAATGTGGACATGAGAGCCGCGGCCATTTGCGGATTAGGTGGGATTCCTGCTGCCGTGGTGGGCGGATGGGTCTCGGCTCAAATGTCGGACACGGTGTCAAATGTGTTGTTTGCGAGCCTTCTTATTGTGGTGGCAACGCGTTTGTTGCTGCAGGTTCGCGCCGATGACAAAGCAGGGACAATCCACGGGTAGCCATAGAGGAGTTCTATGGAGTAGAACTCACTCATGGGTAAATCACGTCTTGAAGGCAAAGTTGCGTTAATCACTGGTGGTGCACGCGGTATGGGTGCATCAGAGGCACAGTTGTTTCTGGATGAAGGCGCCAAGGTTGTCATTACAGACATCTTGGATGAAGTAGGCCAAGAGACTGCACGACGTCTCTCCCCTGATGGATCACAATGCGTCTTCTATCACCACGATGTCACGAGTGAATCTGACTGGGAGTCAGTAGTTGCGGATGCGATTAGTGCATTTGGAAAAATTGACGTGTTGGTCAACAATGCAGGAGTTTTTGAACAGGGCTCCATTCTTGATACATCGCTGAAGAATTTTGAACGCACAATGGATATCAATGTGACCGGCGTTTTTCTTGGAATGAAAGCGGTGGCGCCTCATATGGTGCAACGCAAACAAGGAAGCATTATCAATATCTCATCTGTTGCAGGCCTCAATGGCACACCTGGCTTTGTTGCCTACGGCGCTAGCAAGTGGGCTGTGCGAGGAATGACAAAAGGTGTCGCTAAAGAACTTGCACCATTTGGTGTGCGTGTGAATTCCATTCATCCTGGAATCATTGATACCCCAATGCTGCAAACTTTTGATGAGGCAGGTGAGGGCGTGAGAGAGATGGTGCGCACACGCATTCCTCTCGGTTATGAAGCAGAACCCATCCATGTTGCACGACTTGCGTTGTATCTGGGTAGTGATGACAGTGCGTATTCGACCGGATCTGAGTTCATCGTCGATGGTGGTTGGTCCGCATGAGCATCCTGGGCACTCGAGTTGTTCGAGTAGAGGATCCGCGTTTTCTCACAGGTGAGGGAACCTACATTGGAAATCTCTCTTTACCGGGCGCACTTCATCTGTCATTTGTGCGTTCCACAATGGCGCATGCTCGATTGTTAGATATCGATGCATCTGAAGCGTTGGCGATGCCTGGCGTCGTTGCAGTATGGACTGCCAGAGATATAGATCTTGCGCCAGCACCTCCAGCACATGGATTCATGAACAAGGGAATTCGGTATCCATTTATTGCAAGCGACACCGTGCGCTTTGTGGGAGACATAGTTGCGGTCGTTGTAAGCACAGATAAGTCTCTGGGTGTTGATGCCGCAGAAACCGTCATTGTCGACTATGACCCATTGCCTGTAGTTCTCGATCTTGATGAGTCATTCCGTAACGAAGTGATTCTTCATGAAGAAGCTGGCACGAACGTGGTGTTGACCTTTGCAGAGAACAGCAACGATGACATCTTTCGTGACTGTGAAGTTGTTGTTGAACTTACGATTGAGAATCAACGCGTAGCACCAGCTCCTATGGAAGTGCGCGCGTGTGCATCGGTATGGGATGGCACGCGGTTAACTCAGTGGGCGTGCAGTCAAGGTGCACATGGTGCACGCGATGGCATCGCCGAAGCTTTGGGTCTCGAACCCTCTGCGGTACGAGTGATTACCCCAGATGTGGGGGGTGGCTTTGGTGCAAAGTCGGGCGTGTATGCCGAAGAGATTCTTGTGGGCTGGGCAGCGAAAAAACTCAACACACCCGTGCGGTGGACAGAATCACGCACAGAGAACATGTTGTCCATGGGACATGGTCGTGGCCAACGTCAGCGCACCAAAATGGGTGGAACACGCGATGGTCGTATTACGGCATATCGCCTTGATGTTCTCCAAGATGCAGGTGCATACGCCAAGGCTGGTGCAGTGTTGCCGTTTATGACACGCATGATGGCAAGTGGTGTGTACGACATTGCATCTGTGCAATTCGAATCACACTCAGTCGTGACAAACACCACTCCCACTGTTGCATATCGTGGTGCGGGTCGCCCGGAAGCTACTGCAGCAATTGAGCGCACGCTTGATGAGTTCGCACGAGTATGCGGCAAGGACCCTGCCGATGTACGACGCATGAATTATTTGCAGCCGTCTGCATTTCCATTGACTACTTCAATGGGTGCAAAGTATGACTCAGGCGAATACGCCAAGGCTCTTGATGCTGCTCTAGATGTAGCCGGGTACGCACAGTTGCGCGCAGAACAGGCACGACGTCGAGCATCAAAAGATCCTTTGCAGCTAGGAATTGGTATTGCCTCATATGTGGAAACAACAAATCCCATGGGCTCTGGTGATTATGGGTCAGTCGAAATCACGCCCGACGGTGGTGCGATCATTCGCACAGGGTCGTCGTCGCATGGTCAAGGACATCACACCGCGTGGGCAATGTTGGTGTCTGACGCAACCGGAATTCCTTTCGAAAAGATCGATTTCCGTTTTGGTGACACCGATGACATTGAACGCGGTGGCGGCACAGGTGGATCACGTTCGCTACAAGTAGGCGGCAGTGCGGTGAAGTTGGCTACTGACGCTGTGGTGGAGAAAGCCCGTCAACGCGCCGCTGATTTGTTGGAAGCAGCCGTGGAAGACGTTGTGATTGACACGGTACGTGGTGCTTTCCATGTTGCAGGTTCTCCTGCTCCCGCTCGCACGTGGGCAGAGTTGTTAACAGGTGCCGATATTGCACTTGATGCAGAAGTGGATTATGTGCCTGAGGGTGCAACATTTCCTTTTGGTACCCATGTGTGTGTAGTGGAAGTGGATACTGAAACAGGCGCAGTGGGTGTGATGCGTCATATCGCTTGCGATGATGCTGGCACAATTATCAATCCATTGATTGTGGACGGACAAGTGCATGGTGGTATCGCCCAAGGTGTTGCGCAAGCATTGCTGGAAGCAGTGTGGTACGACCCCGACGGAAACCCCATCACTTCAAACTTGGCTGATTACGGTTTTATCTCTGCAGCAGAACTACCAAGTTTTGAACGCGTCCCAATGGAAACCCCCACACCACGTAACCCACTTGGGGCGAAGGGAATTGGCGAGGCGGGAACTATTGGTGCAACACCTGCAGTGCACAATGCTGTTGTTGATGCACTCAGTCACTTAGGCGTGACCCACGTTGATATGCCGTGTACTTCCATCAATGTGTGGAATGCACTGCAGCACGCACAGGCCTAGCACTTACGTGCGATTTGTTGCATAAGCCCCACCAAGGGCGAGCGCACAACCTAAAAGTGCAAGAAGTGCAACGGGTTCGTTGCGCAGCGCAACACCAAGGAACAATGCAACGACAGGCATGATGTAGGTAGTGACCGAGGTGCGAGTACTGCCTACTTTGCCTGCCAAAGTGACAGCCATAAAGTAGGCAATTCCTGTGCCACCAATACCCAGAACAACCATGGCACTAAAAGCGGACCACGAAAATGACGCATCGGGTATAGACGCGACACCAAAAGGCGCGGTCAATACAAATGCCACGGCTTGTGCACGCACAATGATGGGCAGTGCTCCATATTGTCGTTGAAGTCCCACACTGATATTGAGCGCAACTCCGTAACACGCCAACGCTACGAAAATCATTGCAACACCGCTAGCGCTATTTGATCCTTCACGGGCGGTGGGTACCGCAATAAACACCACACCACTGAATCCAATTGCAAGACCCCATAGTTGTTTTCTTGTGGGCAATTTGCGAGCAATGATGGACGCCACGCCGGCAACAAAAAATGGAGTAGCACCGTTGAGCATTCCGGTCACACTGCTACTGACGTGCTGTTCTGCAAAAGGAAACATTGTTAATGGAATAGCCATCCACATGGTTCCTAATAGTGCAATTCGGGGAAATGCTTCGCGAGGAACCGACACTCGCGAGGCGGGAAAACAAATGAGTGCAAGAAAGCCAAAGAAAATCCGCATCGGGGTAATCAATTGAGGAGGAAAGACTTCAAGTCCTTCGGCAATGAGAAAAAAACTAGCTCCCCAAATGATTCCTGGAATAGTGAGAAGTACCCAATCGGTACGTGTCATGTCGGGTTGCAAAGTTGTGGATGTCATAGTTCCCTAAGAGGTGACGACGAAAAACGTCTATGAGGTGAGTGTGGATTTCACATGTCCGATGAGTTCGGGCCAAGTGGCGCGCAACCCGGGATGGAGATCAAAATGTGCGACTTCGTCAATAGGCACCCAACGTAGATCTTCTGATTCTGCGTTTGCATCAAATTCACCAATATCAACATGGGTGTGGGCGATCACGGTGTCGTAGCGCCAATTGCCGTGGTCATCGGAGAAGATGGCTTTGAAGTCAAGCAATTGAGGGTCGATTCCTGTTTCTTCATACGCCTCGCGCGCCGCAGCCGACACCGAATCTTCATGTGAATCCAATGCACCGCCAGGCAATGCCCATGTGCCGCCGCCATGGGTCCATGTGGCACGCAATTGCAAAAGTACAGATGCAGGTTCACTATGGGTTTGTACAAGCAATAATCCCGCAGCCCCATTGAGGCCCCAATGGCGAGATTGGCACCGCATGCACAACACCCATCCATCGCCATCTCGAAAAGCCACATATAGATGTTGCCACATTGAAGGCCTCGGCATCGTTTCGCATTCTGTTCTACGGTGGAATGCATGACTTCTTTGACGATTATCAATCCCGCCACAGGGGAGCCCGTCGACCATGTCCCGAATCATTCTGTGGAGCAATGCCTCGATGCGGTGGCATCAGCCCATGATGCATTCCACACATGGCGGGCAACTGCGCCACGTGTTCGCGGTGAGATTTTGCGTCGCGCCTACGAGATTATGGTCGCCGAACAAGATCGACTCGCTGCATTAATGGTGCGTGAGAACGGAAAAGTTCTCTCTGACGCGCGAGCAGAGATTGTCTATGCCGCTGAGTTCTTTCGTTGGTTTAGTGAAGAAGCTGTGCGTATCGACGGTGATATGCGTCGTGCACCTAATGGAACCAATTGGCTCGCAGTGACTCGTGAACCAGTAGGGGTGGCATTGTGCATTACTCCTTGGAATTTTCCTGCTGCTATGGCAACACGAAAAATTGGCCCCGCGTTGGCTGCGGGGTGCACGGTAGTGCTGAAAGCCGCATCAGAGACACCGCTTTCTGCATACGCAGTTGCAGAGATTCTTGAGCGTGCGGGGCTACCTCGCGGTGTGTTGCATGTTGTGACTCCAGATCCTCCTGCACAAGCTGTGCAAGCAATGTTGGCAACCGGCGTTGTACGCAAACTCTCGTTCACCGGAAGCACACGAGTGGGTGCACTACTTCTTGCTCAAGCTGCAGAAAAGATCGTCAACTGTTCGATGGAACTTGGCGGCAACGCACCTTTCATTGTGTGCGAAGATGCCGATGTTGATGCTGCAGTTGATGGTGCAATGTTGGCCAAAATGCGCAACGGGGGTGCTGCCTGTACAGCAGCGAACCGCTTCTACGTACATAGCCGTGTGCATGATGAATTCGTCGACAAGTTCACCGCCCGTATGGCATCGCTCACTTTGGGCAATGGTTTAGAACCGACAACCACCTTGGGGCCCTTGGTCTCGGCTGCACAACAGCAACGAGTTGCCTCGCTGGTGGAACGCGCGGTGAGCCAAGGTGCACATCTTGCATGTGGAGGCACGATGAGTGCACCACCGATGCATGGCTATGCGGCCACCGTACTCACAGGTGTGCAACACACCGACGACATTGTCCAGGAGGAGATATTCGGCCCTGTTGCTCCGATCATCTCGATTGATGACATTGAGGGTTCACTGGGATTGTTCAACGGAGTTGCACATGGCTTGGTGTCGTATCTGTTCACCCGTGATGCAGGCCGGGGTATGCGTCTTTCTCATGCATTGGAATCTGGAATGGTGGGACTCAATAGGGGTCTTGTCTCTGATCCCGCTGCACCGTTTGGTGGCGTGAAGGCATCTGGTCTCGGTCGCGAGGGGGCACACGAAGGGCTTTTAGCTTTTTGTGAAACCAAGTACATCTCCACCGAGTGGTGAAGAACTTCTAGTAAGGTCATTTTTTGTGAGCGAGCTAACTGATACACAAAACTCATGGCTCTCACCTGAAGATTTGGCCATTGTGCGCAATCAGGTGCCAATGGTGTACGTGGATGCCGTGCCAGTGCGCACAGATCCCGATGGACAAGTCACTCATGTGGGGATGTTGCTGCGTCAAGGTGCCGATGGGTCAATCAGCCGTATGTGTGTCTCGGGTCGCGTGATGTTTAACGAACGCATTCGCGACGCTTTAATGCGACATCTTGAAAAAGACCTTGGGCCAATGGCGCTTCCACGTCTGCCGCCTGAGCCTGCGCCGTTCACGGTAGTTGAGTACTTCACGGACCCTTCCATCTCGGGTTTTTATGATCCTCGCCATCACGCAGTGAGTTTGGCCTTTGTTGTGCCTGTCACAGGCGAATGTCATCCCACTCAACAAGCTCTCGATCTTGCGTGGTTTACACCTGAACAGGCGGTCAGTCCAGAGGTCATCAAAGAAATGACAGGTGGACACGATCGACTTATTCGTCTTGCGCTTGCATCGGTTGGCCAACTTCCCTGAAGTAAAGTCAGGGTGTGCCAGAAGGTGACACCATCTATCGCGCAGCTGCTGCGTTGCGAACTGCTTTGGTGGGCAAAACCGTCTCTCGTTTTGAGGCAACGCGTCTCACCGGACCTGCACCTCGCCCAGGTGCTGCAGTAGAACGTGTAGATAGCCACGGCAAACATCTTGAAATCGTGTTCGACGATGGAATTGTGTTGCACACACATATGCGCATGACAGGTTCATGGCATGTGTATCGACCTGGTCAAAAGTGGCGTAAGCGTCGTCATCTTGCACGCGTGATTATTGAAACCGACGAATGGGTAGCGGTCGCATTTAGCGCACCCATTGTGGAGACCTATCGAGAATTTGATCGCACTCGACATCCACGAGCCGGTGGACTTGGCCCAGACTTGTGTCAGCCGGAAGCAGATCTGCACGAATGTGCTGCACGACTTTTTCACTATGACAATCCTGATGCGACAATTGCTGAGGCGTTGCTCGATCAACGAGTGATGAGTGGTGTCGGAAATGTTTTTCGCTGTGAAGTGTTGTGGGCATGTGGCATCCATCCATGGGCAAAAGTTTCGATGGTTCCACAATCCACGTGTTTAGATTTGGTGTTGACTTCGGCTCATCAATTACGTGCCAATTTGCATTCACCAGTTCGCGTGACTGCACCAGATGTTCCAGGTGGTTTGGCTGTGTACGGCCGTAATGGCCAGAAGTGTGTGCGTTGTGGAGACGTCATTCGACTGACCAAAATGGGCGAGATGGCGCGTCTGTTGTACTGGTGCCCAGGTTGTCAGGTGGGTTGCGAACCGTATCCAGAGAAAGACAATTCAGATCCGATAGCACGCGCGATGGATCCGCATCCTGCAGGGTCTCAGTTTGTGAGTGATGTGTTGCGCTCGCGTTCAGCGTCGTAGCAACTACGCGAAGAATTTATGCGCGACCCATAATTCGGTCGACAGCAATCTCTACTGCCACTCGATCATCACGTTCTCCAGGTGTGCGATAACGCGCCGCATAGCCTGCGACTGCCGCAGCAACGCGTTGTGTATCGGCGGTGCCGCTTACCGTTCCTTCTAATGTGAGCCAGCGACCACCATCTACTTGTGACACCACAGCGCGTCCACCGCGCAGAGCATTTTTGTATTTGGCAGATGATGCGAATGTAATGATGCGCACCACTTGTTCTTTGTGGTCATAGGAGAACCCCACAGGAACGACATGTGGCGAGCCATCTGTACGAAATGTGGTGAGAGATGCCAGATGGTATTCGGCCAAAAAAGCCAGCATTTCTGGAGTGAGATCGGCTGCTGTGCGCATGTCAACTAGTGGTTAATGCTTCTAACACATCAACTTTTGTGGCGCGCCAAGCAGGGTAGACCGCAGCCAACACACCCACGATGAATGAGAGCACCATGATGGCAATTGTTGTTCCCACGGGAATCTGGAAAGACGTGAGTCCTTGATCTCGCAGTGAGAACACCACGACCCAACCAAGCGCCAAGCCCAACACAATTCCCAGCACCGCACCCAGAAGTGATGTGATGACGCTCTCCCAACGCACGGTGGTGCGTACCTGTGATCGCGTCATGCCGACGGCACGAAGAAGTCCGATCTCTCGTTGACGTTCGAACACTGAGAGCAACAACGTGATGATGATGCCGACGATGGCGATAATCACCGACAAGAACAACAAGCCATAGATGAGCCCCAAGAGCTGGTTTATCTGCCCTGCTTGTTCGTCAATGTATTCCTGTTTCGACAACAACTTGCCTTGTCCGTAATCGTCTACTGCTGCCTGCAGGCTTGCTCGCACTTCTTTGGAGTCAGCGCCAGGCGACATGGTGACATAGATACCGAAGTCGAAACTGTTTACGTTTGCACCGGCAAACATCTCTCGGCTCACCACACGGTTGCCTGCTAGATCATTGAACTCATAAAGCCCGCGAACGGTGAGTGCTCGCTCTGTTGTATCTGCAAGCACGACGTTGACGGTCGAACCCACGCTGAGCTCCTCGCGTTCGGCGTAGTCCAGGGAGATGAAGATTCCGTCTTTATCGAGATCGGAGTACTTGGCATCAATGAGACCAATGTCGTAGTTGCCCTCAATTGTCTCTGGAGTAATCACCGTGAGTGTGCGGCCTTTATCGTCAATTTTGACAAGCAGTGTTCCAATACCTGTGGCGCTCTGTACGCCTTCAATCTTGCCGAGATCCGTGGCAAGAGAGGGACTTAATCCACCAAAGCCTTGAGCTTGTGAACTCACCGCGTAGTCGCCAGTGAACTGTTCAGAGAAGATGTCAGAAATTTGGCCATTGATACTTGCTGCCAATGCCGACACCGCTGCCACGAGCGCGACGCCAATCAGAACAGGCGAGGCGGTACGTGAGGTGCGCTTCGGATTACGTGCAGCATTTTGTCGCGCCATTGTTCCCGTGACGCCACGTAATTTTGCGGCAGGTCGTCCAAGAACGAGTGCGACGGGCCGCGCGATTGCTGGACCGAGAATGATGGTTCCCGCAAATACCAACAACACGCCCACGCCGAGCAGTGAGTTAGTGGCACCAAGAGTGACTGCACCAATGGTGACGAGACCCAAAAGCACAGATGCAAGACCTGCGTACGCACGAATACGACCCGGGCCCGCCGTTTCCAATGCCGTTGCACGCATAGCTGCAAGCGGTGGAACTTTGCCTGCACGTCGTGCAGGGAGATACGCAGATGCAACAGTGACAATTAAGCCCACCATGATGGTGTTGAATGCAGCGCCGGGGGTGACAACGAGTCCGCCTTGTGGCAAGTCAATGTCGAGAGCGCGCAGCAGACCGCTTAATCCCACGGCCAAGCCAATACCGCCGATGAATCCCATGATGGAACCAAAGATTCCCACGACAACGGATTCAGTCAACATTGCACGAGTGACTTGACGGCGACTTGCACCAATTGCGCGCAGCAATGCATTCTCACGCTGGCGTTGTGCAGCCGAGATAGAAAAGACGTTATAGATAACGAAGCTTCCGACACCTAGTGCGATAGAGCTAAAGATGCTCAACAAAATGCCAAAGAATGACAGTGCTTCGCCGATGTCATCTTGTGTTTCTTTGGTGACTTCAGCACCTGTCAAGGTTTCAATTTTGAGTGCGGGATCAAAGATTGCATCAATATCTGTGGCGAGTTCTTCGTCGGTTCGTGAACCATCACCCACCACCAAGATGGCGTCCACAAACCCGGGCTTACCGAGAAACTCGGCAGCAGTGGGCACGTCGAACAATGCGAATGTGGCACCACCAGGGGAGCGCACATCGCCATATGAAGCAATGCCCACCAAGGTGAACTCACGACTACCTGATTGTGCAACTACTTTGACTGTGTCGCCTACGACGTAGTTTCCGTTGCGTGCAGATGCCTCATCGAGCGCAACTTCGCTTGCTCCAACGGGCCATTGGCCCTCAGAGATGGTCCAGAGTGCACCTTTGAACTCCACTGCAACGCTGCCAAAGGTGGGAGGGCCAGCACCTTCTGAACCAAGGGGCTTGCCGTCTTTTCCAATGATGCGCGCAAATGCCTGAATGTCAGGCACTGCATCGGCAACACCGGGAACTGCGTTCACTTGGTCGACGAGTTCAGCCGGAATGCGCTGACGTTCCTGCAGGCCAAATTCACCTTCAATAACTTCTGTAGAACGCACATAGCCATCAATGTTCTTGAACACATCTTCAAACAAGTTGTTGAATGTGCGATCCAATGTGGCAGTGAAGACAGATGTGCCGGCCAAAAATGCTGTACCGATGATGACAGCCAGCGAGGTGAGAACGAGGCGCGCTTTGCGTCCCAATATTCCTTTTAGGGCAATGCGAAACATGTGAACTAGTTGCCTAGGCTCTTCATGCGATCGAGAACTTTTTCCGGAGTGGGCTCCAGCATCTCTCCTGCAATCTTTCCGTCTGCCAGGAACACAATGCGGTCTGCATAACTTGCAGCCACGGGATCATGGGTAACCATCACAATTGTTTGACCGAGTTCATCAACTGCCTTACGCATAAAACGCAAAATCTCAGTTCCTGTGGTGGAGTCCAAGTTTCCGGTGGGTTCATCAGCAAAAATAATGCGCGGTTCGCTGGCCAGAGCACGAGCTACCGCAACACGTTGTTGCTGGCCACCAGAAAGCTCGCTGGGGCGATGGGTAAGACGATCATTGAGATGCACTGTGTTGATGACACGCTGAATCCACTCTTCATTGCCTTTTTCATTACCCAATAGCAAAGGTAGGCGAATGTTTTCGTCGGCCGTGAGTGTGGGGACAAGGTTGAATGATTGAAAAATGAAGCCAATTTTCTCGCGACGCAACTCGGTGAGCGCCTTGTCCTTCAAAGTAGAAAGGTCTACATCGTCTATGCGCGCCGATCCGCTACTGAGTTCATCGAGACCTGCGATGCAGTGCATCAAGGTGGACTTACCAGAGCCGCTTGGTCCCATGATTGCGGTGAATTGACCTGAATAAAAATCAACAGAAACATTGTTGAGGGCATAGACGGCGCTGTCGTCTTTGCCGTAGACCTTCGTGGCATTCGTTGTAGAAGCAGCAACAATCATGATGGGGGTATTCATCTTTCTAGTCTGTCGTTATAGGCGCCCACCCCCAACTTTGCGCACCATTTCGGTTGCAATGTGTTGAGGATGTGCGTGTAGTTATGTGGTGAAAAGTGTTCTGGCCTGTTGCTTAACCATTGTGTCAAATTGGTCAAGGACAGATTCAAGAAAAACGTCTGTGTCATCCATACCGGGTTGTTTTGCCAGTCTCGGCATAAGTGGTCCATCGATAACAAGAGTCGCTAAGCCGTGGGCAATACTCCACAAGGTCGTGGCCCACACCATGGTGTCTCCTTCGTTGAGTTCGCCATCCACAACACGGTTCACCACAGAAAGCAAGGCATTAAATGCTTGGTCTGCGGCGAGCAGTGTGGATTCATGGCTTGAGATGCCGCAGATGTCGTTACGGAACATCACGCGAAAATGACCGCGATGCGACATTGCGAAAGTGAGGTAGGCGCGTAAACCATCACGAGCAGCATTAGTGCTGGAGGAATCTGCGCGATGAAGAGCGTCCGAGAGACCTAAGAATCCTTCTTCTGAGATGGCAGCGAATATGCCCGCGCGATCTCCAAAGTAGTGATACGGCGCTTGATGGCTGATGCCAGCTCTTCGTGCCACTTCGCGCATCGACACATGCTCCACGCCATCGCTTGTGATGATGTCGATTGCCGCATCAAGTACCTGGCGGCGTACGTCGGATTGATTTGTGTGCGAACTTGGGGGAGTCACAGGGCTCAGCGTACAACTTGACAGCGTCAAGTCCTTTGCACTAGACATTGTCAAGTATGAATATTGATCAGAAAACCTACGAACGCCGATGGTGGATCTTTGGCGTCCTTGCCATCAGTGTGTTCATTGTTGTGGTCGACAACCTCATCGTGAACGTCACGTTGCCCACTTTGCAACAAGAACTCAATGCATCCACCACATCGCTGCAATGGATCGTTGATTCTTATGCGTTGGTGTTCGCAGGCTTGCTCCTGGCTGGTGGAGGACTGGGTGATCGCTTCGGTCGAAAAGGTGCTCTTCAATTGGGGCTCTTGCTCTTTGGAATCTTTAGCGCCTTTGGTGCATTCGCCAACTCGAGTACTGAATTAATCATTTGGCGTGGCGCAATGGGTATCGGAGCAGCTCTCGTATTTCCTGCCACTCTGGCCATCATCACAAATTTGTTTGTTGATCCAATTGAGCGAGCCAAAGCAATTGGATTGTGGTCCGCGGTTTCGGGAATGGCTGTGGCGTTTGGCCCAATATCGGGAGGACTGTTACTCGAGCATTTCTGGTGGGGCTCGGTGTTCTTGATCAACGTTCCGATTGTGCTCATCGCAATTGGTGCTGGTGCATTTCTCATTCCTAAATCCCGTGATGAGAATCCCCATGCAATCGACTACGGGGGATTCGTTTTGTCGGTCATTGCGATTGGCGCAATTGTGTTTACGGTGATTGAGTCACCGATCTGGGGTTGGGGTTCAACCAAGTCAAACATTGGTTTTGTCGTGGGATTCGCAGCATTGGTGATGTTTGTGAAATATGAATCGCGTCGTACTCATCCTCTTTTGGATGTACGCGTTTTTCGCAACCCACGTTTGAGTGCTGCAGCAGCAAGTATTGGCATTGCCTTTTTCTGTCTTTTTGGATTTGTCTTCATGGTGACGCAGTACTTTCAGTTCGTTCGCGGCTATGACACATTGCTCGCAGGAATCGCCACATTGCCCTTTGCTGTCGGCGCCGGCGTGACCGCGCCGTTTGCTGCACGTGCCGCATTGCGCTGGGGCACCAAACGCGTTGTTGCATTGGGGCTGTTCAACATGTCGCTCGGAATTTTCCTTGCCAGCTTCATGACTCAGGAGTCTGAATACTTCGGCTTGGTCATTATCTCCATGGTGCTTATGGCTAACGGATTGTCATTAGTGACTTCTCCTAGCACTGATGCAATTATGGGAACACTGCAACGTGACAAAGCAGGTGTGGGCTCGGCCATCAATGACACGGGTCGTGAAGTAGGTGGAGTTCTCGGCGTAGCTGTCGTGGGGTCGGTATTCGTGAGTTTGTATTCGCCCAAGATTGCAGAGAACTTTGACAAAATCCCCGGGTTCACAGAAAATCTTCCGACTGGACTTTTGGGGGTTGCCGAGGATTCCGTGGGTGCTGCGTATCAGATTGCGCAACAAGCACCTGAGGCACTGCGCGAACAGGTGCAAGACGCAGTGAGTAACGCATTCCTGCAGGGGTTTGCCACCGCGTGCATTGTTGCCTCAGTTATTGCCATGGTAGGGGCTGTGTTTGCGTTGAAGTATCTGCCTGCGAGGCCCGATTCTCATCAGGGTCTCCCAAATCCTGCAGATCTGCAAGACAGTCTCTAAGCACCTGCAAGTACGCTTTCGGAGGTATGTCCGAGCGAATCTCCACTCAACTTCTGGCCGGTGCGCCTGCACGAGATCAGATTTTGGATTCACTTCGTACGCGTATCGTCCAGGCAGGATCGCCCACCATCACTTTGGCCACAGTATTAGTGGGCGATGATGGCCCCAGTAAGCGTTATGTAGCCAGCAAACATAAGACTGCTGCGGAAGTGGGAATTGGCTCAGTGCAGGTTGATTTGCCGGCTGCCACCACACAACAAGAACTCAACGAAGTTGTCGCACGTTTAGCAACAGATTCCACAGTGCACGGCATTTTGGTACAGATGCCTCTGCCCAATCATCTCGATGCCGAACAAGTTCTCCGGCTTATCCCTGCTGACAAAGACGTGGATGGTTTGACAAGTGAGTCACTTGGTCGTCTTGTGCGCGGTTTGCCTGGCCATGTTGGGTGTACGCCACTTGGTGTGTTGCGCATTCTTGAGCACTACAAAATTGCCACTGCTGGTCAACATGCAGTTGTCGTTGGGCGTTCCACATTGGTGGGTTATCCGCTATCGGTCTTGCTCGCACGCAAAGGCATCGATTGCACTGTGACGTTGGCGCATTCACGTACTGAAGGGCTTGATGAGATATGTCGCAGTGCAGACATTTTGATTTCTGCCACTGGAATTGCACACTCCATAACTGCACAACATATTCAGCCCAACGCTGTAGTGATTGACGTTGGTATATCACGTACCGAAAATGGCATTGTGGGCGACGTTGACCCCGAGGGTGCGATGGGGAGAGCACGTGCGCTCACTCCCATGCCTGGTGGAACCGGAATCATGACAGTGGCTTGCTTAATGGAAAACACAGTCAATGCCGCTGTGTTGCAGGGAGTACGTGTGTGAAGCGGATTGTCGCATGTATTGCGACTTTCGTTCTGTGCGCCACCATTGCGCCGTTGTACACAGCCTCCGCGCGCGCAACTGAAGTAGCGCCTGAACCGATTGCTCGTTCGTACCCAACGCAAACATCTGGCGTTGCAGGATTTGGCTCGCCCAATGATGGAATCCCTTGGGGACTTGATCGAATTGATCAACGCACGTCCATTAGCTCAGTTGCAGCACAGCGTTCCTATGCATATGCATCAGGTACTACAGGTGCCGGCGTCACGGTGTATGTGGTGGATAGTGGAGTGCAGGCAAATCATTTAGATTTTGGTGGACGCGTTGTGAATGGTTGGAGTTATCGCGCCGACAATGCAGCACGGTTGAGTTACATATCCAGTCGAAATAGATATGCATCTGATCCAGACAACGGAATTGCCCCGTGTTCGAACACCTACGACTTTGAAGATGGTGGAATCAGATATCAACGACAATTCGATCCCGCCGTTTTTGATGGTCCTAGTTCTGTTGTAGCGAACGATTTCGGAACCACTGACAACGACGGTCACGGCACGCACGTGGCTGGCATTGTGGGAGGAACTCTTGCAGGTGTAGCTAAAGAAGCAACCATTGTTCCGGTGCGTGTCTTGGACTCTTGTGGTGCTGGCACACTGACGATGATTCTCAATGGCTTGAACTGGATTTTGCAGCGCCACACGGCCGGTAACAAAGCAGTGGTCAATCTCAGTCTTGGATTCACGACAGAAGTTCCCGAGGTTGATGCCGTGATTACCCAGATGATTAACAAGGGAATGATTGTCGTCGCAGCATCGGGAAACCGAGGCGCATCTGCATGCGGCACCACTCCAGCTGGAACGCTCGGCACATTTTCTGTGGGCTCCACGTATACCGCAAGTGTCAATGGAGCTTTTGTGGATCGAGAGCCTTCATTTTCAAACTATGGCGACTGTGTTGATCTATTTGCTCCGGGCACTCAAATCGTGTCTCCCTGGTCGTATCTTCATCCGGAAAACTCATCGGTAGTTGCATCGGCATTTGCGACAATGTCGGGTACTTCAATGGCTGCTCCCCATGTCAGTGGGGTGCTGGCGCGCTATCTGAACACCGTTTCTCTTTCTGCAAATGCCGATGCATCAGTGTCGTCCAATGCATGGACATGGACCCAGTTACACGCAACGTGTAACGCAGTGTCGTACTTTTCAAATAGTCGAGTGATGCAAACCCCGAATCGTTTGTTGGCAATTGGGGCGCCAGTTACCACGCCGTGTGTCCCACGAAATCTCACGGCGACACCTGATGTGGAATCTGCAACGGTGTCATGGAATGCACCTGTTGCTCACAACGGTGAAGTGCCTACTTATGAAGTGTCTTTGTCGCCCAGTGGTAAGAGCTGTGTGACAACACAGCTCACCTGTGCATTTACAGGCCTATTCGGAAACACGCCATACACGGTGTCTGTAATTACTCGCAACAGTGCGGGTACGAGCAATGTCGTTGTGACCACGGTGACTCCCATTCCTTCAGTGAGTCAGTTAGAGGTAGTTCCTGGCGACGGCACTCTTGTTGCGAGATGGACTGCAGTTGTGGGCCCGGGGGTGACTTTTACTGCTGTCGTCACACCTGGTGGTGCGCGTTGTGTGACCACCACGACCACGTGTGTCTTTGAGGGGCTTACGAATGATCAGGTTTATAACGTCACGGTGACAGGGGAGAATACTGTGGGAGCATCAACTACCAATGCTGTTGCTGTGCCCAATGGTGCACCCAAAGTGCCCACAGTTGTGCGCACGACAACGGGAATTGGTCGCGTGAGTTTTCGGTGGAATCCAATTATCGGATCAGTAAATCCCACTTATGTGTTGTCCACTCGCGACGGGCAGTATTTATGCACTACAACGTCTACGTCGTGCACTATCCGTGGTTTGACTAATGGAAAGTTCCAATCGTTTTATCTCTCCACGCGTACAACAGCAGGAGGAGAATCACTCACTCGGACTCGAGTCCGAGTTGCTGCAGGGTTCAAGGTTCGTCAGACATCAGTGAAGAGATCCACTCGCGTGTCATTGACCTCTCTCGTGACTCCCATCTCGCGGGGGAGGATTACATGGAGAACTTCTCCTGGGTGCCGCATTGCGGGAGGCCAACTCATTACGCCAAATCGGCGGACAACGTGTTCTCTCACAGTGTCGGTAGGTGCCTCAGGTGGTAGCCCTGCAATGTCGACCCGAGTGACGTTAGACATCCGATGAGGGAAGTACCGAACTTTTCTGATACCCTAGGGGGTATGAAAAAGCCTCGATTCCTCCCCATTGTTGTCGGATTGATATTGGTTACATCTCCTGTGCTTGCCTCGTGTGGCGGATCATCCTCCAGTAGCGACGACACAACAACGGTGATCTCGTTGGTGCCTGCGGGCAAAGTGATTGACGTGCGCACGCCCGAGGAATTCGGTGAGGGTTATGTGAAGGGGGCTGTGAACATTGATGTGTCCAACCCCAACTTTGAGTCCCAGATCGCTGCAATGGATAAAGATGCCGCCTACAGCGTGTATTGCCGGAGTGGCAACCGCTCTGCAGTGGCGGTGGAGATTATGCGGAATGCGGGCTTCACAAATGTGGTTGACCTAGGTGCAGTTGAAGATGCGGCAAAGGCGCTCTCGCTTCCCGTGGTCACGGACTAACTACTACAAGAGACGGAAACATCATCATGACAACAATGACATTGACAGAACAGAACTTTGAAGAGACAGTTCTGGCCGAAGGGATCACAATTGTGGATTTCTGGGCCGAGTGGTGTGGCCCTTGCAAAATGTTTGGCCCCATCTTTGAAAAATCATCTGACGCTCATCCCACAATTCGGTTTGGCAAAGTAGATACCGAAGCCGAACAAGGTCTTGCAGCCGCATTACAGATTCGCTCTATCCCCACCATCATGATCTTTCGCGATGGGGTGCTGCTCTTTAACCAAGCTGGTGCATTGCCCGAGCATTCGCTGGAGCAGGTCATTGCTTCAGCTGAAGCCCTCGACATGGATGTCATTCGTGCCGAAATTGCCGAGGCAGAAAAAGCCGAACAAGGCTCTTAAAACTCCTCCAGAACTTCTGTAATGTCCCCTCTGTGAGGGGGCTCACTGGGGAATCAATTCGGCGCAGCGTTGCAGCTGTTCTCGTCGTGGTGATGTTGGCTGTGGGGCTTGTGCGTCATGAACAACAGAGCAGTGCAACGGTAGTCGTCACAGATCGTATGGCATTGGGTGGCGCACACACATGTGTGATTAACAATGACAACACTGTGTGGTGTTGGGGTTCAAACGCATCTGGACAATTGGGTGTTGCTAACAGCGTCGTGGCAACAAGAGCGACATCTCCGGTTCGTTCTGATGCATTACCAGGCGGGCGGTTCGCAGTGAAGATTGCTGCAGGTGCGTCGCATACATGTGTGTTGGCTCAGGATGGAACGGTGTGGTGCTGGGGGTATAACGGTTACGGAGCAGTGAGTGGTTCAGGCGTCTTCATATCTACACCTCGCCAGGTCAATCTTTCCGTCGTTGCACAGGCGATTTTTGCTGGAGGCGAAAACTCATGTGCGCTACTGACAGACAACACATTGATGTGTTGGGGGCTAAATAGTTCGGGTCAATTAGGCATAGGCACTTCGGATAACAATGTCAATGGAACTCCTAGTGCCGTATCGAACATTCCTCAGACATTCACGGTGGCCGATGTCGCAATAGGGCGAGCACATATGTGTGCAATCAGTACCAACAACAGAGTCTGGTGTTGGGGTGGAACATCTAATGGAAAACAAGCGAGAGCACCGGGCGCCAATGTCACGGCGCCGCAACAACTCAATGTGGGTTCTGGCACCGCAACACGAGTATCCGCAGGCAACGATCACACCTGCGTTGCATTGTCTACTTCGGTCACGTGTTTTGGTGACAACTCATTCGGTCAACTTGGTGTGTCGCCTTTCAATGAAGAAAATGTGACCCCTGCGGGAACTGAATTTGGAATAGCCGTGGAGGATGTACTTGCCGGCGCAGGATTCACATGCGTTCGACTCCGCAATGCAGTACCTCGCTGTTGGGGCGAGAACTCAAGCCTGCAATTGGGTGCCGGCACCTCATCAACAATTGAACGGGAGATTCCTGGAGTTGTCAGCGGACTCGATAACACGGTGGTTGATCTTGTGCTTGGTGCATCTCACGGCTGTGCGTTGATGGCGAGTGGAGAAGTGCGCTGTTGGGGGAACAACAGCGAAGGACAACTTGGCTTGGGAAACAGAACGTCGCGCCACACAGCAACAGCGGTCAATGTGCTCAATGTTGTACCGACCACAACGACCACAACGACAACGACGACAACGACAATTCCCACAACGACAATTCCGACAACAACAGTTCCACCGGCGCCATCATCTGACACCACTTCGTCCACCTCTTCGTCTACTTCCACATCGACGTCCACAACAACTTCAACACCGACATCTAATACTGAAACGAGTCCTATTGCGGTCGTTTCTGAATCACTTCACATCAAACCAGTCATTACGCAGCTACGTCTACGTCGTGGTCGCAGTGTGAGTGCTTCCAAAATTGCCCAGGCCGTGTCAATGACAATTCCGAAGACCTCGAAAGGCAAGCTTCGAATCAGCATTGTGCGAGGTACGCAAAACTGTGTCTTTACAAACACCAGTATTCGTGCGGTGCGTAAAGGGCAGTGCACCGTCTCGGTCACTATGGTGCCAAAAAAAGGGAAAACTCTCACTCGAAAAACCACAATTACTGTCAATTAATACCCGGTGAAATCTGATGTTTCCCAAGAGGGTAAGGTTGAAGTGTGAGTTCTCGACCATCAAATTCTCGCGAGCGCATTGTGGCAGCCGCCCAAGAAGAAATCGAGATTAAAGGCATTCTGGGTCTGCGAGTGCAAGATGTCGCAGAACGTGCGCGAGTGTCAGTTCCTCTTATCTACAAGTATTTCGGTGACCGAGATGGCATCTTGGCCGAGGCGCTTGGTGCCATGTTTGAAGAATTCGTCTTGCAAAGACTCGATCATTCAGAGCAATACTTCTTGTCGTTGGAATCACCCACAATCGATGATCTAGTGGCCATGCTTGCTCTGCCCCGACAAGATTTCCGACGCTCGAGTCGTTGGACACGTGTGCAAATCTTGGCTGCATCAATGGAGATTCCCGCGTTGCGCACTCGATTGGGTCTTGCACAGACAGCCATTTACGACCAACTCATCACATTTATGGATCAAGTGCAACGCAAAATGATGGGCGGCCAGATTGTCGTATCGTCTGCTGCGTTGGCCATGTTGGTTCACAGCTATTCACTCGGTTTTATTCTCAATGACCTTGAAGACGGCGGATCACGCGTGAGTGATGAAGAGTTTTCTCACCTTATGCATGCGATGTTGTCAGGTGTCTTTGACCTGTCGCAGCGTGTGCCGACAATATCTTCGTGAAGTTGAGTCGCTTTAGCGAAAGACGAGACGCGCAAATTTTGAGCGAGGGCTTGAGCCCGCTGTGTTTACTGCACGCACACGTACGGCATACACTCCACGCTTCAATCCAAAGATGCGCACTCCTGCCACAGAGTCGGTGATTGCCTTGGCAACAACACGATTCTTTTGAATAAAGAGAACTTCGTAGTTGGCCACTGCAGCGTTTTCGGGAACTGTCCAAGTGACGTCTACAGAAGATCGCACTTGCTGTGCACGCACGCGTGTAGGGCGCGCGGGTATTGCGTCGGTGTTTGATGAACCCTGTGGTGCAGAAAATGCACGTGTCGCTCGCAATGGAATAATGGTGTTCGATCTTTCAGAGAATGGGCCCACACCCACAGCGTTCATTGCTGCAACGGCAAAGGTGTGCGATGAGGCAGCGCGTAAGTTTCCAATGGTGTGGGATTCATCGGCATCCACCACGACACGACCAACGAGTTCACCTTTGCGATAAATCTGCACCACATGGCCAGTGATGGGAAGACCACCAGTGGATGCTTCAGTCCAATCAAGCCATGATGACGTGAGTCCGCTTAATGCTCTGGGTTGAAGTGGTGCTCCTGGCACAGTGGGTGCCTGCGTTGTTCCAGATCCTGGTGGACCAGTTGCTGCATCGGGATTGCTCGGCGCAATGACAGGGGGCGTCGCTGGGATGACTGCGGGGTCACCATAGGCCAAGAGATTTGGTGACAATGTTCCTGCACTGGTCACCACATTGGGCGTGGC